>CAZRWU010000053.1:0-2845 GCA_964603915.1 uncultured Rhodospirillaceae bacterium | reverse complement strand
TGGTGTCGCCCAGCACGCGATGCAGATGAGTGCCGATTTTGATCTCGACCTGGTGACTGGTCTGGTTGCGGGGGTTGGGCTGTTCATGGGCCAGGGGCGCTTTCACTTCGTCGGGAATGTGCTGAATGAGCGTCCCGCCAAGCGCGACATGAAGCAGTTGCTGGCCGCCGCAAATTCCAAGGATCGGCATGTCGGCGGCGAGGGCGGCATGGGTCATCGCGAGTTCGAACGCCGTGCGCGCCTCCTTGAGCTTGACGGTGGCGTGGCGGGAAGCGGCGCCGAACAACTTCGGATCGACATCGAAGTTGCCTCCGGAAACGAGCAGTCCGTCGATGATGCGGATATAGTCGTCGACGCCGTCATGCCCGTGCGGCAGCAGAATCGGCAGCCCTCCGGCGCGCAAGACCGCCGTGCAGTAGTTCTCGCGCAGCGCCATCCAGGGGAAGCGCGAATAGCCGCCCGGATTCTCGCTGTCGACGGTGATGCCAATGATCGGTCTCGACATGGGCGTAACTCTAAGGTGACGGTAGCCGGACGGCAACAAGCGCGACGGAGAGTCGATGAGCGAGATCCGGTTCATGCAGGTGGCTTTGACCGAGGCCAAGCGCGCCGCCGCCCGCGGCGAGGTGCCGGTTGGCGCGGTTCTGACCGCCGGGCCCGTTGTGCTCGCTGCGGCGGGCAACCGGGTCGAGGAACTTGGCGATCCGACGGCCCACGCCGAGATGCTGGCGATCAGAGCGGCGGCGGTCAAGCACGGCGGACCGCGGCTTGACGGTTGCGATCTTTACGTCACCCTGGAGCCATGTCCGATGTGCGCGGCGGCGGCTTCCTTTGCCCGCATCCGCCGGCTGTACTTCGGCGCCTACGATCCGAAGATGGGCGGCGTCGAGCACGGCGCGCGGATCTTCACCCGTCCCACGTGCCACCACCGGCCCGAGGTGATCGGCGGTGTTTCAGAAACGGCGGCGGCGCTTCTGCTCAAGGATTTTTTTGCACAACGCCGGTGAAGGTCGGGAACGCGGCGAGTCGGACTTCAGGGCTTGCCTCGGCTGCTGCCGCTCCGCTGCTCGATGGCCGCTCGGGCTTTATCGATGCACCGCAGCACCATTTGCTGATCGCTGGAAGCGAGGGAACCAAGCTCCGCCGTTTCGCTGATTTTTTCGAGCTGAGCCAGCACGGCGCCCTGAGCCGCATCGGTATGAAGAACCGGGGCAAGCTGGCCAAGGACATCGGCAATGCGGGCGAGAACGAGAGCTTGATCCGACCCGGCCTCGCGGATCAGGTCGAAAGCGACATCTATCAACCCTTCGTGCTGGCGTTCCGCGACCACGCGAATTTCCCCGTCCTCGTCGCGCAGGAAACGGGGCAACGGCTCGCGCTCGAAAATCTCCTCAAGGGCGACGCCAAGCCGATCAATGACCACCACCGCCGTGAACGGGTCATTGATGCCACTAGAGAGGGCCCGAAGGGCTATCTCGACGAGTTGGCGAAACCCGTATTCGAGGTCCTGAGCCGGTGTCCGCCTCTGATCGATGACGAAGGCTTTACGGATATCGTTGGCGGTCCCTGAGTCGAGGTCTTTTTCGCGATGCACGCGAACATGATTTCCATTTTTCAGGACGAAGGTTCCCGGCCGAATCTCGACTTTTAGAATAATGTCGTTTTGCCGGGCAAGCTTGACAAGCGCATCGTAGTCGATCGTCTGGATGTAGCCGCTGTGGTCCAAGGCGAGCGGCGCGCCGCCCCGCAACTCGGGATGTGGCAAATCATCACCCTCGGCGGCGGGCGCTTGGTCGGGAAGAATATCACAAATGTCTTTGTACAAGTCGTCGGCGGCGGCATCGATCACATTGTCAGCGATAATGGCGCGGGCGACCTTGTGAAGGTAGAGAAGAAGCGTGACGAGGCAAAGGATCGTCAGGCCGCTGCCGACCGTGACGGCGATGTGCGGCACGGCCTCCTTGCCAAGCTCGTCCTCAAGCGTTCGCAACACGACAAGTACATAAAGGATCGTGCTGAGAAAGAGGCCGATGACGGCCTGGATCTGGCGGTCGGCGATGAATGTTGAAATTAGGCGCGGCCCGAGCTGGTTAGCGGCGAGCGTCAAGACGACGAACGTGATCGAAACCACGAGCGACGTCATTGTCATCAGGCCGGAGAGCAGGCTGGAGAGGAGGTCCCGCGCCGAGCTGGCGTCGCCGCCATAAACCCACCAAAGGTCCATGTCGTCGATCGCGCGAAGAAGGTATTTGTTGGTAAGAAGAACGTAGGCAAGGGTCAGGGCAAATGCGATCATGATCGCCGGGATGAGCCACATCTGCCCGCGCAGTAAAATCACGATGTTGCGAATGCGACTCACGTTGGAAGCCTTATGCCCCGGATGTTGACGCGGCAGGTCATGGGGCAGGACCCTCCCTCGTTGTCCTTGGCGGCAGCACGACGCGCGCCGGCGCCTCCACTCTGATCGCCGCAATTGCGATCCGCGCCGCCGCCGAACCGGTGTTGTCGCCAAAGAACAGAAAGTCCGGCTGGCGGTACACGAAATCGAACGGCGGTGTGGCGAAAACGGAATAGTCCTTCAGCGCGCCCTTCAAGATCGGTTCGTCGTTGGCGAGCAACGTGTATGCATCGCCTTGCACGGCTAGGGTATAATCGACCATCCTCGACCACGTGTTGAAAGGGCGCGAGCCCTCGCCTCTGACGAACAGCGGCCTGTCCGACTGGGCCCAGATTTGATCTTCCCAGAAGGCGATCTCGACGCCTTTCAAATCGCTCGACAGAACGATCAGGCTGAAACCGGCGCGATTGGGATTGACGTGCTTTTCCTCGAGGATCTGCAGGCTGA
>CAZRWU010000052.1:0-17251 GCA_964603915.1 uncultured Rhodospirillaceae bacterium | reverse complement strand
AGCAATGCGCCCAGCGCCGCCGATGCGAGACCCTTGCCCAGCGAGGAAACGACGCCGCCGGTGATGAAAATGAAACGCGTCATGGACTCTTTGTCTACACCAGCACTGTGAGCGAAAAAAGCATCGACTGCCCGGCGTGATCCCCCCGCTCCAGGGGCATAGCTGAAGGCCCAAACGCTCGGGGGCAGAGCGTTTGGGAGCAGATGCTTAGCGGGCGATCGGCGCCGCAGGCGGCGGCGGTTCCGCCGGCGTTTGCTGAGCGGGCGGCGGCGTATAATCAAGCAACGAAGGCGGGGCGCCGGTCGTTCCCGACAAGCGCGCCAGGATAAGGCTGGTTACGATGAACAACGCCGCAAGCACGGCGGTCGTCCGCGTCAGCAGATTCGCCGTGCTGCGGCCGGTCATGAACCCGCCCATACCGCCACCGCCGCCACCCATGCCCAATCCTCCTCCCTCGCTCCGTTGCAGAAGCACGACCCCGACAAGAGCGATCGCGAGAACCAGATGGATGACAAGTATTACCGTGACCATGACCTATCCGTTGTTACCTTCCTTCTGCAATCCACCCCACTTAAGGGCAGCTTTGCGCGATTGTCCAAAAATCCTCTGCCTTGAGAGAAGCGCCGCCGATCAATCCGCCGTCGATGTCCGGCTGAACGAGAAGGTCCGCGGCGTTCTTCGCATTCATCGAGCCGCCGTAGAGAATCCGCATGCCGTCGCCAACCGATTGACCCAGTTTTCCGGTCAGCTCGTCGCGAATCATCTCGTGAACCTCCTGCGCCTGCTCCGGCGTCGCCGTCCGACCCGTTCCGATCGCCCATACCGGCTCATAAGCAACCACGGTATTGGCTTCCGTTGCGCCATCCGGCAGAGAGCCATGCAGTTGCCGGCGGTTGACGTCAAGGGTCTTGCCGGCATCGCGTTCTTCAAGCGTCTCGCCGATACAGACGATCACATTGAGCCCGGCGGCAAGAGCCGCTTGCGCCTTCGCCTTGACGATGTCATCGGTCTCGCCGTGATCGGTCCGCCGCTCCGAGTGCCCGACAATGACATAGGAGCAGCCTGCGTCCTTGAGCATCCAGGCGCTGACATCCCCGGTATGCGCGCCTTTCTCCGTGCTATGGCAATCCTGGCCGGCAACATGAATGCCGCTGCCCGCGACGGCATCAACCACCTTGGAAATCAGGGTGAATGGCGGGGCGACGAGCATCTCGAACTTGTCCGTGCTCCCCGACTTCATCCGTTGCGCCAAATCGGACGCCAAGGCCACGCCATCCTTGGTCAGGCCGTTCATCTTCCAGTTACCGGCGATCAAAATGCGTCGCGCCATAAGTCCCCTCCCTTGCGTCAATCATGGATTATGCGATCATGTGTGGAATGCGGCGGCGTCTCTTTAGCACGGCCGCCTTGAGCGGTCCAACATTGAACGCGCCACCGCCGATCCACCAAACGCCTCACAAAACGCTTGGGTCAGCTGCCGCCCCGGTTGACTTGCAGCGACCGGTGACATTTTCTATGCTGCCGTGTAGCGATCTTCCGAAGCGCGCGCCCGGCAATCAACAAAATCCCGGATCTGCCCCCTCATGCTGGAAAGCATTCGCAATTTTGCGGCGTCCCCAATCGGTAAAGCCGTCTTCATTCTTGTCCTTATCGCCTTTGGCTCCGGCTTTTGGTATTACGGCAATCCGTTCAGCACAGGTCCCGACACCGACTGGGTGGTCCGCGTCGGCGAGCGCGAAGTCGCCCCGGCGGTGGTTCGGGCGGATTATGAGAGAGAGCTGAACCAGATCCGCGCCCAGGCCGGCGGCGAATTCGGCAGCGAGCAGGCAAAGGCCATCGGGCTGCCAAACATGGTGGTGACGCGCATCGTCAATCAAACTCTTCTCGATCTCGCCGCATCGGACCTGAACCTCGCGGCAAGCGATGATTTGATCCGGTCGACGATCCTGAACAATCCCGCCTTCCACGGTCCTGCCGGAACCTTCGATCGGGACGTCTACGCGCGAACCCTGCGCCTGAGCGGCTTGACCGAACGGCGCTATGAAACGATCGTCCGGCAAGACATCGAACGCAACCTGCTCGTCGGCAGCCTCGCAGCGGGCATAAGCGTTCCCTCGTCGATGGTCGATATTCTTTACCGCCGCCAAAATGAAAAACGCGTGGCAGAGGTCGTCCGAGTCGCCGATGCGGAGATGGGTCAGATCCCTCAGCCGACGGAAGAAGAACTCCGCGCCTATTATAACGAGCACAGCGACCGTTACACCGCTCCCGAATATCGCGGCTTAACCGCCGTTGTCCTGCGAGTCGAGGACCTCGCGCGGGAGGCCGCGGTTTCAGAGGAAGAGATCCAAGCGGCATATGACGAGCGGGCCGCCGAATTCGCCGTTCCCGAGCGGCGAGCGTTGCAACAGATGGTGTTCGCGAGCCGCGAGGAGGCCGAGGAGGCCTACGCCGCGATCAACGAAGGCGGCGACTTTGTCGCTGTCGCCGAACAAAAAGCCGGTTTGTCATCCGACGCTGTCGATATCGGGAAAGTGGCGCAACACGAGCTGTTGCCTCCTCTCGCCGAAGCCGCCTTCGCTCTTGGCGAAGGCGCGGTCAGCCCGCCGGTGCAAAGCCCTCTCGGCTGGCATCTAATCAAGGTGACGGACATCGAGCCGGCCATGGAGCAACCGGTCGATGCGGTGCGGGACCAGCTCGCGGCCGAGATTGCCCACGAAAAGGCTGCCGACAGCCTTTACGCCGTCAGCAACAACCTGCAGGACAACCTCGCGGGCGGAGCTTCGCTCGAGGAAGCGGCAACCCAACTCAACCTTCCCGTGCTGCGGCTGCCGGCGATCGACCGGCAGGGTCTCGACAGGGACGGCGCGCCCATTCCTGACGTCCCGGACCAGCTGCTCGCGACCGCGTTCACGCTCAGCCTTGGCGAGGAAAGCGTCCTGACAGACATCGATGGTGGCGGTTACTTCATCGCGCGTATCGACCAGATTGTTCCTCCCGAGGCAAAACCGTTCGAGGCGGTGCGCGATGAAGTCGCCGCGGCTTTGATCGCGGAGCGACGCGCTCAAGCCGCCATGACCCAAGCGGAAGGCCTTGCCGACGCCGTCCGCGCCGGCGACAGCCTGACGGCGCGCGCAACCGCCGACGGTCTTTCCGCCATCACCACGGCGCCGTTCACGCGCGCCGGCGACGGCGGTGATGATCTGCCTGCATCGCTGATCGAAGCCCTGTTCGCTGCTGAGCAAGGCGAACCGGTGGTCGTCCAAGGCGCCGAGGCTTCATTTGTCGGGCAGGTCACCGACATCATCCCGGCTGATCCCGCCGGCGCGCCCGACCGCGTCGAAGCGATGGCGAAGGGCTTGGCGGCATCCCTTGAAACCGATCTCCTCGTCCAGTACTTGAACGAGTTGCGCCAGCGTTATCCGGTGGTCGTCAACCCGCAGGTCATGGACCAGTTGTTCTAGCGCCGCGACCGAACCCCATCCGATGGACGTCTTTCCTCCTTTTCCGGAATTCGAGGCGGTCTGCTCCCGCGGCAAGCCGCACGTTGTCTGGACCACCCTTTCCGCCGATCTGGAAACGCCGGTTTCCGCGATGCTGAAGCTTGCCGATGGCCAGCCCAACAGCTTTCTTCTGGAGTCGGTCCAAGGCGGCGCCATTCGGGGTCGTTACTCGTTCATCGGATTGAAGCCCGACCTGATGTGGCGATGCTTCGGGAACCGCGCCGAAATTAACCGCCGCGCCCGTATCGATGCCGCCGGATTCGAGAACTGCCCCGTTGCCGAGGCGGCGGGTACGCTGGCGTCGCTGCGCGCGGTGGTCGCCGAGAGCCGTATCGCGCTTCCGGCCGGTCTGCCCCCGATGGCCGCCGGCCTGGTCGGCTACATGGGCTACGACATGGTGCGTCTCATCGAAAGGTTGCCCGACGCCAATCCCGATTTGCTTGGGCTTCCCGAAGGGATGTTGCTGAGACCGACGGTCATGGCGATCTTCGACACCATCGAGGATACCGTTACCGTGGTGACGCCCGTCTGGCCGGACCCGGACATCGGACCTCGCGCAGCTTATGATCTCGCGCGTCAGCGTCTTGCCGATGTCGTTGCGGACTTCGGGCGCAGCCTTCCCTATCGTCGCGCCGCTGCGGGAGAAGTGGAAGCTCTTCCGCTGCCGACCTCCAACGTCGGCCGGGAGGGATACTACGCAATCGTCGAACGCGCGCGCGAATACATTTTCGCCGGCGATATCTTCCAGGTCGTGCCGTCGCAGCGCTTCGCCGTTCCCTTCCGACTGCCGCCGTTCTCGTTGTACCGCGCGCTCAGGCGTCTCAACCCATCGCCGTTTCTTTTCTTTCTCGACTTTGGAGGGTTCAGCGTCGTCGGATCGAGTCCCGAAATCATGGTTCGGGTTCGCGGCGGAAAGGTGACGATCCGCCCCATTGCCGGGACCCGTCGGCGCGGCGTCACTCCTGAAGAGGATCAAGCGCTTGCAAAGGAGTTGCTCGCGGACCCGAAAGAACGGGCCGAACATGTAATGTTGCTCGATCTCGGCCGCAACGATGTCGGCCGGGTCGCCAAGGTCGGCACGGTCCGCGTCACCGAACAAATGGAGATCGAGCAGTATTCCCACGTGATGCACATCGTCTCCAATGTCGAGGGCGATCTCGATCCCCATTACGACGCGATCGATGCCCTGTTCGCCGGCTTTCCAGCCGGAACCGTGTCCGGCGCTCCCAAGGTGCGGGCGATGGAAATCATCGACGAGCTCGAGCCGGAACGCCGTGGAATTTACGGCGGATGCATCGGCTACATCAGCGCCGATGGGCAAGTGGATACCTGCATCGCGCTGCGGACCGCCGTCCTCAAGGACGGCATGCTCTACATTCAGGCGGGTGGCGGCGTTGTCGCCGACAGCGTGCCGGAAACCGAGTACGAGGAAACCCGCAACAAGGCCCGGGCCCTTCTTCGCGCCGCCGAAGAGGCTGTACGCTTCGCCGCCCTGGGGTGAAAGGGCGCGACGTCCACCGCGAAGTTCTCGCAACCGCGAACGAGCGGGCTTCTGCAACGCCGCCGGTCGTGATATAATCGATTTTACCGCGCGCGCATCTCACAGGCTGGAGCAGCGGCGAATTGCGACGAGCGCAAACCGACTCCGTCAGCGCTCCTCAACAACGACCGACAACGAAAAGGGTTGCGCGCGCGGCCCATATCCACTGCGCAAACCGGGTTTGCCGGGCGCCGCGGAAAACGTTCTGCGACGGGCCCGTTCACGATTGGCGGGAGCTTTCCGAGATAGCCCAGTCGAAATAGAGCCGGCGCGCGCGCTCGTAGAACGGACCCGGTTGCAGCATCCGGTTCTCGATACGGACGCAGGGCTGAACCTTGGCGTAGTTGCCACTGGCGAAAAGCTCGTCCGCTGCAAGAACCTCCTGAAAATCGATGGCTCTTTCCATCACCTCGACGCCGTCGTCGCGCAGCAGCGCGATGATCCGTTGGCGCGTGATGCCGTTGAGAAACGTTCCGTTCGGCGCCGGCGTGTAAACGACACCGTCCTTGGCCAAGAACAAATTGGTGAAGGCGAATTCCGCGACATTGTTGTTGGGATCACGCACGACGGCCGTATCGAAGCCCTTGTCCCGCGCTTCCCGCGCGACGCGCGCGACATTGGGATAAAGGCAAGACGCCTTCGCCTCTGTCGGCGCCATGTCCCGTGCGGGCCGGCGAAAACTGGAAAGGCAGGCGGTGAAGCCGGTCGGCTGCGGCAGGGGGGACTCGTAAATCGAAAGAACGAAACGCGTGCTCGCCGGATCCGGCACGACAAATCCTTCGCTGGCAAAGAACATCGGGCAAATGTAAAGCTCGGAGTTGCGCGGGAATCGCTCGATCCCTTCCCGCGACAAGGACTCGATTTCGCTGGCCGTGAGCATCGGTTCAAGGCCGAGAATGCGCGCCGAAGCGACGAGGCGGACGCAATGACGGTCGAGATCGGGGGCGACGCCGGAAAAAGCGCGCGCGCCATCGAAGACGACCGACGCGAGCCATACCGCGTGAGTCTGAGCGCCAAGCATATGGGGGCTGCCGGTATGCCACCGCCCGTCGACGAAGGTCCTGACGCCCTTGCTGCTTGTTGCCTTGCCCATCGGGATTCTCCATTTCGCTTACGCCGTCGCCACCCAGCTACGGGATCGCCGACGCCGATCATCCTGCGTCCACGATCATCTTGCAATGTCGTGACGAACGCTAGACTTGCCGTCGTTTTGGGCATGGTCTGGCGTTAGCGCCACACAGGGGCGCTCCAGCTGCTCTTGCAGCAAGAGAAACCTTAACTCACTTAAGGGTAAAGATCGAGGCGTCCGCCGACAATGACGCCTGACGGTGAAGCTCCGGCAAGAAACAGCACAAGCGGTGGCATGGGATGTTCGGAAACAACTTCACGCTGTTTACGTTCATGGGGTTCAGGGTTCGCGCCAACGTGAGCTGGCTGTTCCTTGCGATTCTTGTCACGTGGTCGCTAGCCGCCGGTTTTTTCCCGGTCGTATATCCCGGCCTGACGCAGGGCATATACTGGACCATGGCGGTCATGGGCATGATCGGCCTCTTCTTCTCGCTGCTGTTTCATGAATTCTCTCACTCGCTCGTGGCCCGTCAGCGCGGCATGAAGGTTTCCGGAATCACATTGTTCCTTTTTGGCGGCGTTGCTGAAATCCAGGCGGAGCCGCCGGATCCCAAGAGTGAATTCTGGATCGCCATTGTCGGACCGGCGTCGAGTCTTGTGCTGGCGGGGGTGTTCTACTCTGTCGCTGGCCTCATGCAGGCGCAGGGATTGCCGGCCCATGTCGTCGGCGTGCTGACCTACCTCGGCTTCATCAACATCCTTCTCGCCGCCTTCAATATGGTGCCGGGTTACCCTCTCGATGGCGGCCGGGTGCTGCGGGCTGCTCTATGGGGCTGGAAGGGCGATATCCGCTGGGCCACCCGCTGGGCGTCCGTGGTGGGTCAGACATTCGGACTTGTCCTCGTCGGCCTCGGCATCCTCGCCGTTCTATCCGGCAACTTCATTGGCGGCATATGGTGGTTCCTCATCGGGCTTTTTCTGCGCGGCGCCGCCAGCGCCAGCTATCGGCAACTGCTCGCGCAACAAGCCCTGCAAGGCGAGAAAGTCGGGCGGTTCATGGCCACAGAGCCTGTCACAGTTGCGCCCGATGCGACCATTCAAGAGTTCGTCGAGAACTACCTCTACAAGCACGACTACGATGTTTTTCCGATCACCCGCGGTGGTGCGCTTGCCGGTTGCGCCAGTCTCCGCCAAGCCAAGAGCGTACCGCGCGAGCGCTGGAGCGACGTTCGGGTTGGCGATATTTGCGAAGCGTGCGGCGAGGCAAACACGGTCGACGTCGAAGCGGACGCCAGCGAAGCCCTCGCCAAGATGCAGAAGAGCCAGAATGGACGGTTGATGGTGACGCAGAAAAGCCAACTCGTCGGAGTCCTAACTCTGAAGGATCTTCTTCATTACCTGCAGATGCGCACGGAACTTGAGGGTTCGTGAACTGAGAGCGGTGAAGCCGGCAGCAAGGGACCGGCAGCAAGGGATTTGTCTGGAAGGTGCGATCCAAAAGCCACACCGTCAGTTGCATAAAATTGTCATGGTGAATTTGAGATTGCGCGGCGGAACGCGAACATGTGGTATGCGTTGACGTCGCAGTAACCCCCACAGCATCAAACTGGCGACGTCTACAGTACCCCACAATGCGAAAGGAAATCCCTATGCCACACATGCACGAGCATGCGCTGCGGCACAGGTCGACACGTGAGCGCCTCGTCGCGCTCAGCAATGAATGGGCCCGGCTTGACGGCCGGGCTCACGCCTTACAGGAACAGGGACCGGCTCAGGTCACTGTCAACTGGATCCTGCGCCGCAAGGCTGTCATCCGGCAGACCATGTTGGAAACGCCGGCGGCAACGATGGCGGGCGTCGGTGCGAAGCATCGGATCGCGATGGCGCACGGCAATGAGGCCTTGGACGAAGATCTGCTTGAATCGGCCGAAAACGACGTTGTCAGGCTGGTCTATGGCTGACGTAACAGCGCGGTCCCGGTGGCGCGGTTGGCGCGCGCCACCGGCCCGAGATTGCCGCTTCAAGACCAAGACAACCCATGGCATCCTGATCCCCTAAGGCCACCGCTTCGGGGTAGTCGGCCATGCGGAAACAAAATTCGGATCGCCCAACAAGCGGTGACGCAACCGGGAAAGGATGGACACTCGATGGCCCTGGTTTACGTTGCGAAGAGCAAGAGCTTGCAGAAATGGGGCGCCGAGGTCGGGTTGACAAAGCACCTGTACAAGGTGGGCGTCGCAGACGAGAATGCTGAAGCGTTCATTGAAGAACTCAATGCGACGAATCACGGCGGACGCAGCGACTGGAAATTGATCAAGAAGCAAGAAGCCGGAAGCGTCGAGGAGGAAGCCGCCTATGCCCGCTTGAGCGGGCGAGCAACCAAGGTCGATCCTGGTTATTACCCCAAACTCAAAGGAGCTCAGGGCATTTTCAAGATCAACATCAGTGGTATCGAACAACAGCTTCTGGTGCAAAAAGCTCTTGCCGGCGAGATCCGACCGGTTAGCGTCAAGCAGGCCGATGTCGCCGACTATCTCATTCGCAACGCCATCAGTGAAAGCAGGGAAGCGCGCGACGCGAACATCGCCTCCCGCTCTCGTTGACTGGACGTTGCCCCCATCCATATTCCTCCCATGCCGCTGTGTGAGTGTTATGGGCTGAAAGTCTTTTGGCGGAACGCATGGCGGGCAACTCTTGTTGTGAGGCAATGCATATCTTGTCAGTTTCCGCGTCGGCGCGAGCGCGCGTAACCCTGTTGCAAATCCATGGCTGATATTCACGATAAACGGTTGGACCGGCAGTGGCGCAAGCTGTCCGGCGAGCTGCCGGAGTCGGCCGCCCGTTCCCTTGCTTGGCTTCGCGAGGGAAAGGCGCGGCGAATCCGCATCCCCGTGGGGATCTTCCTGATCGTCGCCGGTTTCCTGGGGTATTTGCCGATTCTCGGTGTTTGGATGGTTCCGTTGGGCCTGTTGCTGCTGGCTCAGGATATCCCGCTCTTGAAGCTCCCGGTGGGGCGAGTGCTCGTCTGGATCAACCGGGCCTGGCAGAAAGCGAAACGGCGATGGCGCGGGCCCGATAATCCGGCTACGCCGCCCCAGAGAGAAAATGCGCTTGATCCTTGACCTAGCCGCCCTCAACGACAGACGGCGTTGACAGTCAAATAAAATTCCGTTTGAGATCGTGACGTGTCTACCACCTAACATGGAGCAGTAATATGGGTATTCTCTCTTGGATTGTTTTTGGGTTGATCGCCGGCGCCATTGCCAAACTTATCATGCCCGGAAAAGATCCTGGCGGCATCATCGTCACGATCCTTCTCGGCATCGCCGGCGCCCTGGTTGGCGGCTTCATCGGAACCGCCTTGGGGTTCGGCGGGGTCGAGGGCTTTGACATCGGCAGCTTCCTGATCGCCGTCGTGGGCGCAATCCTGTTGCTGGTCGCTTATCGTTACATGCGCCGCTGACGCGCGGCGGGATGTGTGGGCACGCGGCGCCGCGACTGCGCGCGCCGCGTGTTTACAGGCAAAGCGCGGCGCGCGTTGAACTACCGGTCCCACATGGTCGCGGGATCGGTCGGGGGAATGAGACCGTTCCGCTGCGCCCAGCTCTTATAGCGGCCATGAACCCTCCAGGCTTCACCCTCGAGTTCATCGAAGCTCCGCATGTAGCGCTCGGCGAACCCTCGCAGACCCCAGGCATCGTACTGCTGAACATGCGCGAGTTCGTGAGCCCAGATAAGAGGATCAGCCGCCGTTTCGGCGTCCCTGAAGACAATGACGTCGCCAAGGGTAATGCCCTTGGTGTCGCGCACGCCGAAAACATATCCTTGCAGCGTCGACCGCGATCCCCATCCGACCCGGTAGCGGACCCGGTCCAGCAGGCTCTGTGGAAAGAATCCGAGCAGCATCTCCCTCATCGCCGGTGGCACGGGCGCCGTGCCGTCGGCAAGCGCCTCGTCTCTCGATGCGATGATCCATCGCTCCAACCATGGCCCCGCATGTTCCGCGGCCGTCTGCCGCAGACGATCCTCGGTGCGCTGCAGAACGTCCTTGCGGCCCTCGCCGACACCGGCAACGAGCCGTTCAACACGCGTCCACGCGTCACTGTCCGGCGCCTCTGCCCCGCGCTCATCGTGGGCCTGCGCCGCGCCGACACCGTCGCCGCCTCTCGCCATGCCCATCAACGCAGGCGCCGCGAGGATCACGGCAAGCGCCACGATCATAAGCCCCGCGAGGATCGTCGTCCGGGCGCGGGTTGTTCGGCCCCCGCCGCGGTTGGACTTGGATTCGTCAACGCCGTGGGATCGGTTCGATAACGTCATCACGATGATCTGGTCAAGACCCGGCAAGGCTGCTAATCAACCGCAGGCCAATGTCGGAGAGAAAGACAGAACACATGGCGAGCGCACGGCATGGAGCAGCCTTGAGAGCCCTTGTTATGGTGGGTCTGGTCATCAGTCTGCCATTACAGTATGGCTGCGCGCAAACATCACAAGCGACATCCGAAGCGGACGACTTTCTGCGTCAAGGCAACGAAGGCGAACTGCTGCGCGCGGCAGCCGACGGCAACCTGTTCAAAATCGATAAGCTGCTCGCCACCGGCGTTGACATCAACACCAGGACTCCCGATGGCGCGACCCCGTTGATGGGCGCGGTCTACTACGGCTATGCCCAGACGTCGCGTCTGCTGATGGAACGGGGAGCGGACGTGAACGCCCGTAATGATCAAGGCGTGACGGCCCTGCATTACGCGGCGCAAAGCGGCCGCGCCGACATCGCACGCGATCTGCTGGAAAAAGGGGCGGATCCTGCGGTGACCTCGGCGGCGGGCAATACCCCTCTCGCGCTTGCGCAGGCGGCAGGGCATCGCGAGGTCGTCGAATTGCTCAAGTCGGGCGCACCAGGAGACGGCACCGGCCTACGCGACAATTAGCGCCGATCGCGCCTTCGCCAATCATCCCGCCGCCATGCTCGCGCGCCGCGTTGGCGGTTCCTGCGGCCAGAAGGCGTAGAAGAAGATGAAAAAACGCCAGCAACAGCCCTCTTTTTCAGACCTTCAAAGATAAATTACTGATTTTAATGGACTTTTGTCCAGCCACTGCAGGTGCGTCATCATCTGTCGCCTTTTGTCGTCATATCCGGCTGCCCTTACCACACGTCCTCACCGCCGCCCAGCGAGGAGATGCGCCTCGCGAGAGGTGCGGTCAAGCCTCGACTCAATGAGGCTCCGGCATTTCGCCGCCGCGCCTGCCAAGCCGGCCCTTTCCGTCGGTTTTCCTCGCGATCAGCGCGACAAGCCCCTCAAGTCGCCTTGAGGGGCCGTCTTGTCTTTCGCAAAGGGGGCACGCGGCGGCGGTTCGATCCACCGCCACGCTGGAGATTTGCCACCCTCTCATAAGCGATGCGTGGACGTCCGCCCGCTGTGCGTCGCATACTCTTCGGAAGCTTTGACACCCCATCCGAAGTATGCAGCCACGGCCGCCAGCAGAATGTGCAGCCAGACGTCATGGCCGTGCAGCGGAACCAAGCCGAACATCGTGTCCAATCCGGGAATCAGGCCCATGACGGCAAGAATGGCGTAAATGACCGCCACCGCACGAGCGTACAGCCGCGCGCTTGCAAGGGCGCGGTAGGCGACGAGTCCCCACACGCCGAACGCAATATGCACCAGATTGTGGACGATATTGACCGGAAACAGACCGAAGAGCAGGCCATGGCCCGCCTCGACAGCCAAGTTACGCGGCATGTCCATCGGCGTCACGAAAGCCGGAACAAACCCGGCGATCCCGACCAGCAAGAACACGATGCCGTAAATGAGAGCAAAATAGCGGATTTTCATAGAGCGTCTCCACGTGGACAGGAGCGTCAACGGTCCCCTCAACGCTCAGGACAACCCCGCCTCGTTCCTGAATGGGTCATCGGTATCGAGGACCAACCGCCGCTATGAACGGTTCAATAGTCTTTTGGTTCCCGCGCTAAAAAAGCGAGGATTACGGCGGAAGGCGACGATTTCACGCGACTCCTTTTTCGTGAAGTCGAGATCTCGGTTGCAAGAAAAGCTCTTGGCGACCGCCCGGGCAGTCGTCTTACAGGGCTAAGGGCGGCGCGGCTGGACCACGCAGGCCAGGATCGTCTTCTCGCCAAGCGCCTTGCATGCCTCGAGACGATGCAGTCCTTCGACGAGAACGAACCGCCCCTCGTCCTTACGGACGAGAATCGCGCTGATCTGTCCATGGACGAGAATGTCCTCGGCAAGAACGTCGGCGCGGGCCGGATCGAACGTCTTGCGCCGTTTCACCGGCACATAGATGTCATCGATTCTGATCTTGATCTCGCGCATGACCGCTCTCGCGCGTAACGGCCGCAGGCGCGCCGCGGCCCCGAATCACGCCATCTTAGCATGATGCGGCGCCCGCCGCCCGCGCTCAAGGACGGCGGGCACTCCCGCCAAGTCGTTCGGTTCTTGTCTTTTTATTCGCGCGCCGTCGAGCCGACGCTGGCCAATTTGGGTGTCCAATGCCCGAGCCGCCGCAATGTCCTCTCGTGCACCAAGGCCGGAACAAAGGAGCTGATATCGCCGCCAAGCCGGGCGATCTCCTTGACGAAGCGCGACGCGATGAACTGATGGTTCTCCGACGCCATGAGGAACACGGTCTCGATGCTGTCGTTCAGCCGGGCGTTCATCGCCGCCATTTGAAATTCGTATTCAAAATCGGATACGGCGCGCAGACCGCGGAGAATGATCGTCGCGCCGCACCCAACGACAAAGTCCATGAGAAGATTGTCGAAGGGCCGAACCTCGATATAGCGGCCATTGCCCTTCTCCATGAGGGCGATCTGCTCGCGCAGCATCTCGCAGCGCTCGTCCAGACTGAACAAAGGCTCCTTGCCGGGATTGGCGGCGACCCCGATCACGAGCCGGTCAACGACGTGCGTGGCCCGCTCGATGATATCCATGTGGCCATTGGTGATGGGATCGAAGGTGCCTGGATAGACCCCGACGCGGCGCTGACGCATTCCTTTGCTCTCCTCTTCTCCCGGTGTTGTCCCGCCGGTCATCCGCCGGCCCTCTACCTATCCGACCGATCGCGGTTCGGTGCGAACGAGTCTTTTTGTCCTCAGGCTTGCGGCGGCGAGTCCGCGCCGCCGTTTGTTTCGCCTTCTCCCACGGCATCGTCCTCCACGACGTCACGAATCCGGCTGACCGAAACCACCCGTTCTCCTTCCGCCGTTGCGAACAGCCGGACACCCCGGGTCCGGCGGCTCATGATGCTGATGTCGCTGGTTGGCAAGCGGATCAGTTGACCGCTGTCGGTCACCATGACGATCTGATCCGTCTCCTGGAGCGGGAAGGCGGCGACGACTCGCGCCGCGCCGCCAAGCCGCTCCAAATCCATCGCCGCAATGCCATAACCGGCGCGACCACTGATGCGATAATCGTAAGATGAGGTGCGCTTGCCATATCCATCCTCCGATACCGTCAGCAGGAATTCTTCCTGGGCCGCCATCTCGCGGAACAACGTCTCATCGAGACGGGCCGCCAGCATTTGATCCCGCGCCAGATCATCAGCCCGCTCGCTGTAATCGCTGCCGGCGAGCCTGCGTTTGGCATTGACCGCCGCGAGGTATTCGTCGCGGGCGGCAAGGTCGAACTCGAAATGTCGCAATCCGCACATGTTGATCACCGTATCGCCTTCCGCCAGCTTGATGCCGCGCACGCCGGTCGACGTCCGGCCGCTGAACACGCGAACGTCGGTCACGGGAAAGCGGATGCATTGACCCCGGCATGTGAACAACAGAATGTCGTCCTGCTCGCTGAATGTCCGCACGCGAACGAGCCGGTCGCCTTCGTCCAGTTTCATCGCGATCTTGCCGCTCGCCATCACATTCGTGAAATCGCTCAGGGCGTTGCGCCGGACATTGCCGGACGCGGTGGCGAAAACCACGAAAAGGCCGGCCCACGTCCTCTCGTCCTCCGGCAGCGGCATCAGAGTCGTGATCGTCTCCCCCGCGGCAAGCGGAAGGAGATTGATCATGGCCTTGCCGCGCGCCTGCGGCGTCCCGACGGGAAGCTTATAGACCTTCAGCTTGTAGACCATGCCGGCGGAGGAAAAGAACAGCACCGGCGTGTGCGTGTTGACGACGAAGATCTGGTTGACGAAGTCTTCGTCGCGAGTCGTCATGCCGGCCCGGCCCTTGCCGCCGCGGCGCTGCGCGCGGTACGCGCTCAGCGGCACGCGCTTGATATAGCCGGTGTTGGTGACCGTGATCACCATGTCCTCGCGCTGAATCAGATCCTCGATATCCGTCTCCAGCTCGGAGGGCTCAAGCTGAGTTCGCCGCGGCGTCGCAAACTTTTCCTTGATCTCGATCAGTTCGGCCCGCAGCACCTCAAGAAGACGAACGCGGGACGACAAGATCCCGAGAAATTCCTTGATCTGCACGCCCAGCGCCTGGAGGTCTTCGCCGATTTTGTCTCGCTCCAGGCCGGTCAGACGGTGCAAGCGCAACTCCAAGATTGCCCGCGCCTGGCCCTCGCTCAGATGATAGACGCCATCCGTCAACCCCGGCTCCTCGACCAGCGCGACCAGCGGAGCAATGTCGGCGGCAGGCCAGCCCCGCGCGGTCAAGGCAAGGCGGGCTTCCGCCGGATCGCGGGAGCGCCGGATCAGGGAGACCAATTCGTCGATATTGGCGATGGCGACCGCAAGACCGACGAGGACATGCGCCTTTTCCCGCGCCCTCGCGAGCTCGAAGATGGTGCGGCGGCGGATCGTCTCCTCGCGGAAGTTGAGAAACGCAACCAGGACCTCCTTCAAATTCATCGTCTTCGGACGGCCGCCGTCGAGGGCGAGCATGTTGATACCGAACGAGGTCTGCAGCGGCGTGAAGCGGTAGAGTTGATTGAGAACGATCTCCGGTTCGGAATCCCGCTTGATCTCGATGACGACGCGGATGCCGTCCCGATCCGACTCGTCGCGCAGATCGGCAATGCCCTCGATCCGCTTGTCGCGTACGGCATCGGCAACGATCTCGATCATCCGCGCCTTGTTGACCTGATACGGGATCTGCTCGACGATGATCGCCATGCGATCCTTGCGGATCTCCTCGATGCGGGTCTTGCCGCGAATAGGCACCGAGCCGCGGCCGGTGTGGTAGGCCGAGATGATTCCCTGGCGGCCCAAGATGGCGGCGCCGGTGGGAAAATCGGGGCCGAAAATGTGGTTCTCGATCAACTCGGCGATGGCGATGTCGGGATTATCGATAATTGCACAAGCAGCGTCGATTACCTCGCCAAGGTTGTGCGGCGGGATATTCGTCGCCATGCCCACGGCGATGCCGCCAGCCCCGTTGACGAGAAGGTTGGGAAACCGCGCCGGAAGGACCAGCGGCTCGCGCGCGGTGTCGTCGTAGTTGGACCCGAAGTCGACGGTATCCTTGTCGATATCCTCGACGAGGGTATGCGCGGCGCGGGCGAGCCGGGCTTCGGTATAGCGCATCGCCGCCGGTCGATCGCCGTCCATCGAGCCCATGTTGCCCTGGCCGTCGATCAGGGGCAGACGCATGACGAAATCCTGCGCCATGCGGATCAGAGCGTCATAGATCGCCTGATCGCCGTGCGGGTGATACTTACCCATCACGTCGCCGACGATACGCGCCGATTTGCGGTAAGGCCGATCATGGGTGTAGCCGCTCTCGTTCATGGCAAAGACGATGCGGCGCTGAACGGGCTTAAGGCCGTCCCGCACATCCGGAAGAGCGCGGCTCACGATCACGCTCATCGCGTAATCGAGATAGGAGCGCTGCATCTCTTCTTCGATGGCGATCGACGCAACGTTGGACGGAGAGGGCGGCGGTGCGGGCGGTGCTGTGGTCAAAGGGAGGGATACCTACAACTGAACGAATTTTTTTGCGGCTGCAAAAAGCACCTTATCATGCAGCGCCAGAAGCGACAATGAGACGCGATAGCCGCGGGCAACCGCAATAACCTTTGAAAACCGCGGCGACTTTTTCTCGGCGCGCCGCCCGCTGCTATTTTTTGAAGGTCGGCGGCAGGCCACGTGTCGCCGCGGCCTGCCGCCGCGCCCACCCGTTACATGCTGCGGCGGTACTTGCCGCCCACTTCGAACAAGGCCTGGGTGATCTGGCCAAGAGAGAGCACCCGCACCGCGTCCACCAGCACCGCGAACACGTTCTCGCCGCGCACGGCGGCTTCCTGAAGGCGCCTGACCATGGCGGGCGCCTCGGCCGCGTTGCGCTGCTGGAAGTCGGCGAGGCGCTTCAACTGGCTGTGCTTCTCCTCCTCCGTCGAGCGGGCCAGCTCGGGAACCGGCATCTCGTAGCCCTCCGGACTGAGGAAGGTATTGACGCCGATAATCGGATAGCTGCCGTCGTGTTTCTTGCGCTCGTAGTACAGCGACTCGTCCTGGATCTTGCCGCGCTGATAGCCGGTCTCCATGGCGCCGAGAACCCCGCCCCGTTCGCTGATCCGCTCGAACTCCTTGAGCACAGCTTCCTCGACCAGGTCGGTCAACTCGTCGATGATGAACGAGCCCTGGTTCGGATTCTCGTTCATCGCCAATCCCCACTCACGGTTGATGATCAACTGGATAGCGAGGGCCCGGCGCACGCTCTCCTCGGTTGGCGTGGTGATCGCCTCGTCATAGGCGTTGGTGTGCAGGCTGTTGGTGTTGTCGTACGTGGCGATCAGCGCTTGCAGGGTCGTCCGGATGTCATTGAAGGCATACTCTTGCGCGTGCAGCGACCTGCCGGACGTCTGGGTATGATACTTCAGCTTTTGCGAGCGCTCGTTGCCGCCGTACTTGAAGCGGATCGCCGTCGACCAGATGCGGCGGGCGACGCGTCCCATCACCGCATACTCCGGCTCCATTCCGGCCGAGAAGAAGAACGACAGATTCGGCGCGAAGTCGTCGATGTGCATGCCGCGGGCGAGATAGGCCTCGACATAGGTGAAGCCGTTGGCCAGCGTGAACGCCAGCTGCGAGATCGGGTTGGCGCCCGCCTCGGCGATGTGATAGCCGGAAATCGAAACCGAGTAGAAGTTGCGCACCCGGTGATGAACGAAATACTCCTGGATGTCGCCCATCATCTTGAGTGCGAACTCGGTCGAGAAGATGCAGG
>CAZRWU010000051.1:11946-17530 GCA_964603915.1 uncultured Rhodospirillaceae bacterium | reverse complement strand
CGAGCGGAAAAGGCGCCGTCAGGCGGGGGCGGGGCGCGAGCCGAAGATGGCGGTGCCGACCCTGACGATCGTCGCGCCGAACTCGACGGCGACGGGGAAATCGGCCGACATGCCCATGCTCAGTTCGCTGAGGCCGTTGCGCTCGGCGATGTCGTGGAGCATGGCGAAATGCAGGGACGGCTCCTCGTCGATCGGCGGAATACACATCGCGCCCTTGATCGGCAGGTTCAGCTCGTCGATACAGCCCTGGATGAAGGCGTCCGCATCCTTGGGCAAAACTCCGTGCTTCTGCCGCTCCGCGCCGGTATTGACCTGAACAAACAGATCGGGGCGGCGGTCCCCCTGCTCCATCGCCTCGGCGAGGTTGCGCGCGAGGGCGGGGCGGTCGACGGTCTCGATCACGTCGAACAGGGCGAGGGCGCGGCGGATCTTGTTGCGCTGGAGCGGGCCGATCAGATGCAGGCGAACGTCCGGGAATTCCTCCTTCAGCGCCGGCCACTTGCTTTCGGCCTCCTGGACGCGGTTCTCGCCGAACAGGGCGACGCCGGCGGCGATGGCCTTGCAGATCGCGCCCGCGCCTTGCGTCTTGCTCACCGCGACCAGGGCGACGTCTTGCGGGGCGCGGCGGGCGCGCGCGGCGGCGGCGGCGATCGCCGCCTTGACCGCCGCGAGATTGGCGGCGATGTCCGCCGGCACTTCCAATTCCGCCGCCATGGCGCAAGTCCGATCCGTGGTGAAAAACGATGGCGAGCCTAGCAGAGTTGGCGCGCCGCCTCAAACCCTTGGGGGCGAAACCCTTGGGGGCGCCGCGCGGCGGCGGCGCGGCGCTGCCGCGGCTGATCCTGATGACCGACGCCGCGCGCCTCGCCGATCCGGAAGCGGCGGTCGCCCGGCTGCCGCGGGGGGCGGCGGTCGTCCTCCGCCACCCCGACGACGGCATGCGGCAACGCCTCGCCACGCGTCTCGCCGGCCTGTGCCGCGCGCGCGGCGTCCGCCTCCTCATCGCCGGCGATCCCCGCCTCGCCGCCCGGATGAGCGCCGGCAACGGCGACGGCGGCCTGCACCTGCCCGAGGCGATGCTGCGCCACGGCGGGCGGCGCTGGCGCCTGCTGCGCCGTCCCGGCTGGCTGGTCACCGTCGCGGCGCACTCGCCCGCGGCCATCCGCGCGGCGGCGCGCGCCGGGGCCGACGCGGCGCTGCTCTCGCCGGTGTTCGCGACGGCGAGCCATCCGGACGCGCGGCCGCTCGGGCCGCTCCGTTTTGCGACGCTCGTCCGGCAAAGTCCGCTTCCGGTCTACGCCCTCGGCGGCGTCTCGGCGGCGACCGCCGCGCGCCTGACCTTGAGCGGCGCGGCCGGCTTCGCCGCCATCGGCGGACTCGCTCCGCCGCCGCCGCATCACTCCGCGCCGGATTCGTCCTCCGCGGGCGAGAAGCTGTAGCCGAAGGCCTCGGCGAACGGCCGCAGCAGCGGCAGAACCGGCGTCATTTCCTCGGCGTAGTTGCGCCAGCGGCCGACCGAGCGGGTGTAGAGCGGCTGCACCACCTGATGGTAGCTCGGCGTCGCGATCGCCCGCGCCTTGGCCCGCTCGCGATAGGACAGCACCGCGTCGTCCCACGGCAGGCCGAGAAAATCGAGGATGCGGCGGGTCTCGCCGGGGAAATCGGCGATCAGGTCCTCGTAGCGGGTGGCGAGGACGGAAAGCGGCAGAATCGCGGCGTAGCGCCGCCACAGCGCCATGACCTCGGCGTAGAGCGCGGCGGTCGATTCGAGCGTCGCGAAGTGGACCATCGCCGCGTTCGGCCGGAACGCCTGCATGAAGCCGCTGAGCACGACGTCGCACGGGTGGCGCAGGGCGAGAATGACCTTGGCCTCCGGGAACAGCCGCCAGATCAGCCCGGCGTCGATGGCGTTGAGCGGCATCTTGTCGATGACGAGGCCGGGAAGACGGCCTGCGGGACGAGTTGCGGGACCGCCTGCCGGACGGTCGCCGGGCCGCTCGCCGGGCCGCTCCTGGGCGAGATGCCGGGCCAGCTCGCCGAGATAGATCTCCCGCAGCGCCGCGATCGCCGCCGCGTCCAAGGTCGCCAGCGCGTCCGGATAGCCCTCCGGACGCTCCTCGAGGGCGCGCTTGACGACGTCGAGCGCGGGCTTTTCCTCCAGCGTCGTCAGCGCCGGATGGGCGTTCAGCACCTGATCGAGCAGTGTCGTGCCGGAGCGCGGAAAGCCGATCAGGAAGGCCGGGACGACGCCCCCGTGCGCCGCCGGATCGTACGGCGCCGGCGGCGTCCAGCTCGCCACCCATTCGGCGGTGAAGCGCTCGGCGAGGCGGGCGATCTGGCACGGGAACGCCGCGGCGTCGACCGCCCGCGCCTGCGGGCCGCGCGCGATCATCCGGTTGCCCTCATCGAACCGGCGGAACGCCGCCCGGTAGTCGCCGAGCCGGTCGAGGATCGTCGCCATCTCGAAAGCGACGAAGGCGCGCGAGGCGTCGTCGAGGGCGTTCGAAGCGGATGCGGCGGCAAGGAGGGCCTCGAGCCGGACCAGGCCGGCTTCGCCGCGGCCGAGCCGGCGCTCGCAGCGCGCCGCCATCACCGTCGCCCGCACATGCCCCGGCGCGATCTTGAGCGCCGCTTCGGCTTCGGCGAGCGCGTCGTCGAGCCGGCTCGCCCGCTCCCACAGCGCCGCCAGCGCGGCGTGGACGTCGGCGTTGCCGGGATCGCTCGCCAAAGCCTTGCGGTAGTGCGCCTCCGCCTCGCCGGGACGGCCGAGTTCGGCGAGGGCGTCGCCGAGGTTCTTGCGGGCGTTGACGTAACCGGGCTGGTGGCCGAGGGCGCGGCGGTAGCTGGCGACGGCGGCGTCGAGATCGCCGGCGGCGTGCAGGGCCCGGCCGAGATTGCCGTGGGCCTCGGCGTAGTCGGGGCGGAGGGCGAGGGCGCGGCGGTAGCTGGCGACGGCGGCGTCGAGATCGCCGGCGTTCTGCAAGGCGTTGCCGAGATTGTTGTGGGCCTCGGCATAGCCGGGCTTGAGGGCGAGGGCGCGGCGCAGCGACTGGATCGCCGCTTGCGGCTGCCCGCTCGCCAGCAGGACGGTGCCGAGGTTGTTGTGGTAGGCGGCGTCGCGGGCATTGACGGCGATGGCGCTTTCGATCAGCGCCCGCGCCCGGGCGTGGTCGCCACGCTGGTGGGCGGCGACGCCGAGCAGGTGGAGGGCGTCCGGCTGGCGCGGCGCGCGCGCGAGAACCCGCTGGTAGAGCGCCTCCGCCTCGGCGAGGCGGCCGGCCTTATGAAGGCCGACGGCTTCGCCCAGCAGCGCCGCCGCCAGATTGGCATGGCGCGCGGCGGCGGCGGGAGCGCGGTTGCGGCGGCGGCTCACCGCCGCCCGTCCGTCACGGCGGCCTCGGCGAGCGCCTCCGTCTCGGCGCGCGCGCCGACCTCGGCAAGCGTATCGGGCAGGGCGGCGGCGACGCGGGCGATCAGCTCCGGCCAGTCGCCGGGCGCGCTCTGGCGGAACAGCCGCATCGTCGGATACCACGGGCTGTCGGCGCGCTCCAGCATCCATCGCCACTCGGCGACATAGGGCGTCAGCAGCCACACCGGACGGGCGAGCGCGCCGGCGAGATGGGCGACCGCGGTATCGACGGAGATGACGAGGTCGAGATGGACGAGCGCGGCGGCGGTCTCGGCGAAGTCGGTCAGCGCCGGCGCGAGGTCGTGCGCCGGCCCGCCGGCGAGCCAAGCGTTGTCCGCCGCGCCCGCGCCGACCTGCAGGCTGAACAGCGAAAGGTTCCGCCGCTCCACCAGCGGCGTCAAGGCAGCCGCCGGCATCGAGCGGTTGGCGTCGTTTTCGTGGCGCGGGTTGCCGGCCCAGACCAGGCCGACGCGCGGCCGCGGCCATGCCGCGAGACGGCGGCCCCAACTCTCGGCGAGCGCAGCGTCGACGCCGAGGTAGGGGACGGCGGCGGGAATCGTCGCGGCGTCGGTGGCGAAAATGCGCGGCAGGCTCATCAGCGGCGCCTGGACATCGAACGGCGGCGGCGTCTCGCCCTTGCCGATCAGATCGATCTCGCCCGCGCCGCCGGGAGCGGCGCCCTTGAGGCTGCCGAACAGACGGCGAAGCGGCGGCTGGCATTCGAGGACCACGCGGCCGCCGCGCGCCGCGATCAGGGGAATGTAACGGACGAACTGGATCGCCGAGCCGAGGCCCTGCTCGGCGTGGATGAAAACGCGGCGGCCGGCGAGATCGCCGCCGTCCCACAGCGGCTTGCAGAAATGGCGCGGCGCGGCGTCTCGCCGGGCGCCGGCGAACTCCTTGACCCGCCAGCGCCATTCGTATTCCCGCCAGCCCTCCGCGAAACGGCCGAGCAGCAACAAGAGCGTCGCGCGGTTGGCGTGGCTCTCAGCGTGATTCGGATCGAGAGCGAGGGCCTGGTCGTAATGCGCCAGCGCCTCCTCGTAGCGGGCCTGCTCGTGGAGGACGCGGCCGAGGTTGCACAGCGCGCCGACATAGCCGGGGGCGAGCTTGAGCGCCTCGCGATAGGCGACGGCGGCGGCGTCGAGCTTGCCCTGCCGGCGCAGCGCGCCGCCGAGGTTGTTCCAGCCGACGGCGTAGCCGGGGCGGACGGCGAGCGCCCGGCGGTACGCCGCCTCCGCCTCGCCCGGGCGGTTCTCGCGCATCAGGATGTTGCCGAGGTTGTTGTGGGCGTCGGCGTGGGCCGGATCGAGGGCGAGGGCGCGGTGGAACGCGGTGGCGGCCTCGACGGCGCGGTCCATGGCGAGAAGGGCCGAGCCGAGATTGCTGTGATAGGCGGCGCTGCGCGGGTTGCGCCGGATCGCCTTGCCGATCAGCTCGACGGCGCGGGGATGGTCGCCGCGCTGATAGGCGATCAGGCCGGAGAGGTGCAGCGCGTCGGCATGCTCCGGCTCGCGGGCGAGGATGCGGGCGTAGGCCGCGGCGGCGGCGTCGAGGTCGCCGGCCTGATGCTGGCGCACCGCCGTCAGCAGGGCCATCCGCGTCGCCTCCGCGCCGCCGGCCCGGCGGGGGCGGGCGGCGTTCCCCTTGTGTCCCGGTTGCCGCTTCGTCATGACTCGATACCTACGCAAGCCGGTGGGGCGGCTGCAAGCTTCTTATTGAGCGGGCGGCGCGCAAGCGCCTTCGGCCGGCGTCCCGTCGTTCGGGTCCGGGCGCTCGGGTTCTTCACCGCGACTCGCCGCCGCCGTCGCGCCGGACAACGGGGGCGTCGATTCGGACGAGGCCGTACTTGGCCAGCCAGCCGAGCGTGCGGTGCACCCGCCCCGCCCGCGCGCCGGGAAACAGGGCCAGCAGATCGCGCACGGCGCACGGACCCGTGTCAGCGAGATGGCGCAGCACGGCGTCGCGCTCATCACCCGAGGCCAGCAGCTCCGCCGCGAACGTGTTCATGCGCAGGCGGCAAAGCCGCGCCAGGCGCGCAGCCGCGTCGCCGCCCGGAGCCGGCGAGATCACCGCGTCGAGAGCGATGAGGCGGCTCGGATAGCCGGCGAACAGCGCGAACGGATCGTCGCGCAGCGGATCGGCCGGGGCGAGCGCGCGGCGGGGAGCGCTCTC
>CAZRWU010000051.1:0-11936 GCA_964603915.1 uncultured Rhodospirillaceae bacterium | reverse complement strand
CCGGCGGGGTGAAGCCCGGGTACTCGTAGGCCGCGGCGGGGAGCGCTCTCGCCGCCGGCGCGGCGGCGCTCGCCGAGCTCGCGCCACAGCTCCTGGTAGGCGGCGATGACGACGCGCCAGTCGAACCGCTCTTCCGCCCGCCGCCGTCCCGCTGCGCCCATCGTCCGCCGCAGCTCGGGATCGCCCGCCAGCCGCGCGTAGGCCGCCGCCGCCGCGGCGATGTCGACGCCGACGCACTGGCTCGCCGCGCCGATGTAGAAGTCGTAGCTGTCGACGCCGAGATCGTGGCGCAGCGCGAGGTCGCCGCCGAGGCCCGGCGGCGGCATCACGGTCGGCACCGTGAAGCCGTCGACGCCGGAGCGCACGGTGTCGCGGTAGCCGTTCCAGTCGCTGACCACGACCGGCAGCCCGGCCGCCATCGCCTCGACCGGGGCCAGCCCGAACGTTTCCTGGATGTTGTCGGAGAGCGAGGTGAACGCGTCGGCGGCGAACCACACCCCGGCGCGGACCTCGGGTTGCCGCCCGTCGAGGAACACCGCCCTGACCGAGGGGCAGCAGGTCCGCGCCGCCTCCTTGAAGTCCCGCTCGATCGATTCGTTGGCGAACCAGCCGGCCTGGACGAGGTGGATGCGCGCGGCGCCGCGCTGGGCCGCCTCCTCGAGGGCGAGATACATCGGCGCGGGGTGGGCCTTGGCGTGGAAACTGAGCCGTCCGACGAAGAGTACGGCGACGTCGCCGTCGTCGATGCCGTGGGCGCGGCGCAGCTTGGCGCGGGCCGCTTGCGCCGCCGGCGTCGCCGGAGCGAGGGCGTCGCAGTCAACGCCGAGCGGAATGACCGGCAGGCGCGGCGCCGGGCGGGCGGCGGCGCCGAAGCGCTCCTCGAGATAGGCTCCCCACTGGCCGAGGACATGCTCCACCGCGTCGCGGACGGCCCGGGAGGTGCAGATCAAGGCGTCCCACGGCTGCAAGGGGGCGATGAGCAGCGCGCCGATCACGTCCATCAGCCGCTGCGACGCGATCGTGTGGGTCACTCCGCACAGGCTGTAGGCGTCGCCGCCGACGTGGCGGCGCTGCCAAGCCGGCCGGTCGATGACGGGGCCGGGCATGAACAGGCAGCCGGGCTCGGCGAGGGCAGCGAGATCGACGAACGGAATCCATCGGCAAGGCCGCTCGCGGCCGGCGAGGCGCGCGACGCGCCGGGCGAAGTCGTCGCCCGCCGTGCGGCTTCGCGCGTAGCAGACAAGGCGGTCGACGGCGGCATGGGCGGCGAAACCCTTGAGAAAGCCCTCGCCCGCCGCGTGGCGACCCATGAGCCGGGGCCGCGTCGTGTCGTAGGCGTCGGGATCGTAATAGATGGCGGCGTTGGCCCCCGTCTCCTTTACGGTCTCCTTTACGGTCTCCTTCTCGTGCTCCTTCACCATCTCCTTCCTTCCCGCCCTTGGCCGCGCGGCCCGCGCTCCCGGTCTCTCCGGGCGGAGCGGAACAGGCGATGGCGATGCGCGGCCTGGGCCTGGCCGCTCGCGGCGCCGCGTTTTCCTTTCATTCTATAAGACTCTCTTAAAAAGGCTGTAGTTGCAGTTGGCGCCGGGATGATGGGGATTCACCGCTCTCCCCCCTTCATCCCGCCAGTCATCCCCCGGCCGCCCCGCATGCCGCGCCGCCCGCGCCGCGGTGGACGGACCTGTGGATGATTGCCCCTGGCGCGGCGATAACGCCAGAGGAATCAACGGCCGCGCCGCCTCTCGGAAAACCGGGACAAACGCCGGGAAACGGGCGGCGGAGCATTCATCCCCAGGATTCGCCGCCTCCCCGCGGGCGGCCGCGGCCGTCGCGCAAGCCTGTGGGCAAACGGCGGGATTGCCTGCGCGCAACCGCCGCTCGCGCCGCGCCGTGTGCATTTCCTGGAGTTGTCCCCAGACTGTCCCCGGGGGGCGGCGCAAACCGCTTCTCCCCGCTGCGATCCTTCCCCGCCGAGGGTATTCTCGGCATGCGATTTTTATGATTTACTTCTTTCCACCAGAAGAAGTAAGAACATCTCGTCTCAAGCAACAACACGAACGCTCGCCCAAGCGGGCAAGGGGTAGGGTCATGGTCAGCTACGCAACGCCAGGGGGCGCCATTACGCTCGACGCCAATCTCGACGATTGGCAGGAAATTTCACCGCTGCCGGTCCACGCGCCGAACGCGAATTTTTGGGGCATCCAGAACATTGCCCTCTACGCGACGACATCGGACACGCATTTCGTGTTCGCTCTTGACGCCAGCTCGTTTCTCGGGGGCCTCGTCAACTACAATCCGAGGCTTCTGTTCGACGCCGATTTCGATACGGCGACGGGGGCGACGTTCTATGGCGGCCTGAACGAGTCGCTGGTCAAGGTCCCGGGGCAGCGCTACAAGCTGACCGAGGGAATCGACTTCCAGTTGCGCTTCATCGATCGCGTGCCGCAGCTTTCCACGCCCGACGGCGCCCCGGTTGATGCCGGCATCGAGTATTCCTGGAACGCCAATGTCATCGAATTCTCGATCGCGCGCGCGGCGTTCGGCGATGCGACGGAAGCGCTCCGCCTTCAGCTCCTCAGTTTCGAAGGGCTTTACGGAACCACCTATCTTCCGCCGAAAGTAGCCATCGGCGGGTCGGGCGATATCGCCTTGGATGGCTCTGCTGCCGACTGGACCGCCGCCGATCGTCTCGACAGCCTCGCCAACGGCGTCGACGGCTTCGCGGTGTGGGGCAAGGCGACGGAGCACGCCTACGTCTTCGCCATCCAGTCGCCCATCGCCATCGGCAAGAACACGACGATCTGGCTGAACACCGACAACGACGCGAGCACCGGCTATCAGATCTGGGGCTGGGCCGGCGGGGCGGAGTACAACGTCGATTTCGACGCCGCCGGCGCGCCGCGCCTCTACGGCGTCGATCAGGTCTCCGACCTCGGCTTCGCCTATTCGCCGGACAAGACGTTCGTCGAACTGATCGTACCGAAAGCGCTGATCGGCGCGCCGGCGCAGGTCAACGCCCTGCTCGACATCAACGATCTGACCTTCCTGCCGACGCAATACGCCGAAACGCAGTACGTGATTGCCGATCCCTACGGCGACGCCATGCTCGTTTGAGCCGCGTTACAGGATGAACTTGGCGAGGTCGGTGTTGCGGGCAAGCTCGCCGACCCGCTCGCGCACCTCGTTCGCGTCGATCAGGATGGTTTCGCCGCCGCGCTCCGAGGCGGTGAAGCTGATGTCCTCGACCAGCTTCTCCATCACCGTTTGCAGCCGGCGCGCGCCGATGTTCTCGACGCCGGCGTTGATCTCGGCGGCGAGGCTGGCGATTTCCTCGATGGCGTCGTCGGTGAAGTCGAGCGTCAGGTTCTCGACGCCCATCAGCGCCTTGTACTGCTTGATCAGGCTCGCCTCGGTCTCGGTCAGGATGCGCACGAAATCCTCGCGCGTCAGCGCCCGCAGCTCGACCCGGATCGGCAGCCGCCCCTGCAACTCGGGCAGCATGTCGGCGGGCTTGGCGAGGTGGAACGCGCCCGAGGCGATGAACAGGATGTGATCGGTCTTCACCGAGCCCCGCTTGGTCGGCACGATGGTGCCCTCGATCAGCGGCAGCAGATCGCGCTGCACCCCCTCGCGGCTGACGTCGGCGCCGCCGACGCGCTCGGAGCGGATGGTGATCTTGTCGATCTCGTCAAGGAAGACGATGCCGTTGTTTTCGACCGCCTCGATCGCCTCCTTGGTGACCCGCTCCTCGTCGATCAGCTTGTCGGCTTCCTCGGCGATGAGGATGTCGTGGGAATCGGCGACGGTCATCTTCCGCTTCTTCTTGGCCGGGCCGCCGAACGCCTTGCTGAACATGTCGCCGAGGTTGAGCATGCCCATCTGCGCCCCCGGCATCCCGGGGATGTCGAAGGTCGGCAGGTTGAAGCCGCCGGTATCGGCGACCTGGAGTTCGACCTCCTTGTCGTCGAGAGCGCCGGCGCGCAGCATCCGCCGGAACTTCTCGCGCGTTTCCGCGCTCGCGCCCTCGCCGACGAGGGCGGTGAGGACGCGCTCCTCGGCGGCGACCTCGGCCTTGGCGACGACCGACTTGCGCAGCCGCTCGCGGGTCATGTGCATGGCGATCTCGACGAGGTCGCGGACGATCTGCTCGACGTCGCGGCCGACGTAGCCGACCTCGGTGAACTTCGTCGCCTCGACCTTCAGGAACGGGGCCTGGGCGAGATTGGCGAGGCGGCGGGCGATTTCCGTCTTGCCGACGCCGGTCGGACCGATCATCAGGATGTTCTTGGGCAGGACCTCCTGGCGCATGTCGTCGTCGAGCTGCTGGCGGCGCCAGCGGTTGCGCAAGGCGATGGCGACGGCGCGCTTGGCGTCGCTCTGGCCGATGATGTAGCGGTCGAGTTCGGAGACGATCTCGCGCGGGGTGAAGCTGCTGTTCATAGGCTCTCGATGACGACGCTGGTGTTTGTGTAGACGCAGATGCCGGCGGCGATCTCCATCGCCTTGCGGGCGATCTCCTCGGCGTCCATGTCGGCGCGGTCGATGAGCGCGCGCGCCGCGGCGAGGGCGAAGTTGCCGCCCGAACCGATGCCGACGAGGCCGGCTTCCGGCTCGAGAACGTCGCCGGTGCCGGTCAGCACCAGGGTGACGTCCTTGTCGGCGACCGCCATCATCGCCTCGAGCCGGCGCAGGTAGCGGTCGGTCCGCCAGTCCTTGGCGAGCTCGACGCAGGCGCGCGGCAATTGTCGGGGATACTGCTCGAGCTTGGCCTCGAGGCGCTCGAACAGGGTCAGGGCGTCGGCGGTCGCGCCGGCGAAGCCGGCGATCACCGAGCCGTCGGCGAGGCGGCGCACCTTTTTCGCGTTGGACTTGACGATGGTCTGGCCGAGGCTGACTTGGCCGTCGCCGGCGATGACGACGCGGCCATCCTTGCGGACGGCGAGAATCGTCGTGCCGTGCCACCGGGTTTCACTGGTTTCCAAGCTGACGTCCCAATGATCGTGGATCGTGAACGGCTGGCGCTTGACGCTTCGCTGCCGCCGACGATGTAAGCCGGCGGGCGGGCACGGTCAAGGGCCGGGAGGCGACCCGCCGGGGCGCTCGGGGGTTAAGCGGCCGCAACCGGGCTGATCCGACGCAACCGCGCCGCATCACGCCGCCAATCTCCCCCGCCATCGCCGGGGACGGCGTCCATAGCGTCCATAGTCTCGCCATATTCTTCATGCACAAGATCGGCGTTGGGAGAAAAGACATGAAATGACACCCAGTTGAGGTCATTTCATCGTCCTTGTCTCCGGGTCTGGCAGTCTCTATGAGCGCATCGGACTGCCCCCGCGCGGAAGAACCGGCGCGTTCCGCCGCAGAAATTTTTTCCCTTCTTTCTATTACTGAACCACTTCCGCCCTTTCCTTTGAAGGATAATAAGGACCACAAGCATGATCACTTTGCCGAACGGCTATCGTTACGAAGCCGAAACTCTCAAGCTCAGCGGTTACCGCGTCGAGTCCGCGAGCGGCGCCGATGCGTCATCCGGAAAGTTCATCGGCACGCAACACTACAGCGGCGCGACGGGGCGGGCCGACGGCGTGTTCGGCGGCGAGGCCGGCGCCTACCGGGTCGAGGTCGGCTACTACGACGAGAACGACGGCAAGTCGCCGGCGGCGGTGACGGTGGCGGGCGACAAGGCGTCGTTCGCCTTCGACCAGAACCTCGGCGCCGGCGCGCCGACCGCCGCCACGCACGCCACCAAGGTCACCCATCCCGACATCGCGCTGAAAAAGGGCGATCCGTTCAGCCTCTACGGCAAGGCCAACGGCGCGGAGTACGCCCGCTTCGACTACATCGATTTCATCCGGACCGGCGACGCCGCCTCGACGTCCGTTCCCTCGCCCGGCGGCTCATCCGACACGGGCGCCACGCTCGACGCGTTCGAGGCGCAGGTGAGGGACCTGATCAACGCGTTTCGCGCCGAGAACGGCAAGAAGGCGCTGACCGACAAGCCCGCGCTCAACACCGCCGCCGACGAGCACAGCCAGGACATGGCGCGGAACGACTTCTTCAGCCACACCGGCTCCGACGGCGCGCGGGTCGGGGCGCGGGTATCGGAAGAAGGATACAAGTGGCGGGCCGTTGGCGAGAACATCGCGGCGGGCCAGTCGACGCCGCAGAAGGTGTTCGACGCCTGGAAAGCGAGCGACGGTCACCGCGCCAACATGCTGGGCAACTGGGACGACATCGGCGTCGGCTACGAATACCTCGCCAACGATGCCGGCAGCGTCAACTATCATCACTACTGGACAGTGGACTTCGCCCTGCTGGCGTGACCGGCCCCGCCGGGGGCGGCGCGGCGGCGGCGTCCCCGCCGGCGGCGGGGGGCGGCGGTTTCCGCACGCAGCTCCCGGACGATCCGGGCGATCACGCGCATGGTTTCGCCCCGGCTGCGCCCGGTCGGGATAACGTAATCGGCGCGGCGGCGCTTTTCCGCGTCGGGCGTCTGGCGGGCCAGCGTCGTCTCCAGGCGTTCGCGATCCATCCCCGGCCGCGCCTTCAGCCGCTGCATCTGCACGAACAGCGGCGCCGAGACCACGGCGACGGCGTCGCAATGGCGCTCCCACCCCGTTTCGAACAGGAGGGGGACGTCGAGCACGACCAGGCGCTCGCCATGGCGGGCGGCGATTCTGAGAAACCGCTCCTGATCGGCATGGACAAGCGGATGCAGGATCGCCTCGAGGCGAGCGAGGGCGTCGTCGTCGCCGAACACCGCCGCGGCGAGAACGGCGCGGTCGATCCGCCCGTTCCGCGCGACGCCGGGGAAGGCGGCGGCGACGGCGGCGATCGCCCGCCCGTTGGCCGCGAGGTGGCGATGGACGCTGCGGTCGGCGTCGAACACCGGCACGCCGAGACGGCGGAACATGCCGGCGGCGGTCGATTTGCCCATCGCGATCGAGCCGGTGAGGCCGAGAACGATCATGCGCCCGTTATCCCTCGCCGAGCGCTTCCAGCACGAACCGGCGCAGCGCGCCGGTCACCGCCGGCTCGACGCCGAACCAGGCGGCGAAGGCGGGGCGGGCCTGATGCAGCAGCATGCCGAGACCGTCGACGACGGGATTGCCGCGCGCCGCGGCGGCGGCGAGGAGGGGCGTGATCAGCGGCCGATAGACGATGTCGACGACGGTCGCCGTCGGCGGCAGCAGCGCCAGATCCAGTTCCAGCGGCGGTTGGCCGGCCATGCCGAGACTCGTCGTGTTGACCAGGAGCGCGATGTCGGCGAGCGTCGCCGACCGCTCTTCCCAGGGCAGGACCGTGATGGAGGCGCCCGGTTCGGGGCCACCGAAATCCCGGGCGATTGCGGCGGCGCGAGCGCGGTGGCGGTTGGCGATGCGCAACGCCGGCGCGCCGGCGTCGATCAGCGCGGCGACGACCGCGCGGGCCGCGCCGCCAGCGCCGAGCACCAGAGCCGGCCCCGCCGCCGGCCGCCAACCGGGAGCCTGCTCGTAGAGGTTCTCGATGAAGCCGTCGGCGTCGGTGTTGGTCCCGATCAGGCGCCCGCCCGGACTTACGATCAACGTGTTGACGGCGCCGATCCGGCGGGCCACCGGCGTGGCCTCGTCGACGGCGGCGAGAGCGCGCTCCTTATGCGGCACGGTCACGTTGACGCCCGCGAAACCGAGCGCGGGCAGCGCCGCGAGCGCCTGTTCGAGATGCTCCGGCGCCACCGCCAGGGGCACGTAGGCGCCGTCGACGCCATGCCGGGCGAGCCAGTAGCCGTGCAGCCGGGGCGAGAGCGAGTGGGCGACCGGCCAGCCGATCACCCCGGCGACGCGGGTTCCGCCGCCGCTCACGAGGCGAGCGCTCCCTGCTCGCGCAGAACCTTCATCAGCGGCATCAGCGGCAGCCCCAGTATTGTGAAATGGTCGCCGGCGATCTGCGAGAACAACTGGATGCCCCGGCCCTCGATGCGGTACGCGCCGACGGAGGTCAGCGCGTCGTCGCCCGCCTCCTCGAGATAGCGGGCGAGAAAGGCGTCGGAAAACGGCCGCATCGTCAGCCAGGCGTTCTCGGCGTAGCGCCACAGCGTCGCGCCGTCGCGGGCGAGGACGACGGCGCTGATCAGGCGGTGGCTCCGGCCGCGCAGCAAGCGCAGCGTCTCGGCCGCCTGTTCGGCGTTCGCCGCCTTGTCGAAGACGCGGGGGCCGCAGACGAGGATCTGGTCGGCGCCGATGACGAGGACGCCGGCGCGCCGCCGCGACACGGCGAGGGCCTTGGCCTCGGCCAGCGCCACCGCCGTGGCGTCGGGACCGTCGTCGGCCGCGCGCGCGGCGGCCTTGATCGCGTCCTCATCCACGCCCGAGGGATCGACGACGGCCGCGATGCCGGCGGCGGCGAGCAGGCGCCGCCGCGCTTCGCTCGCCGAAGCGAGCACGAGAGCGGCGGCGTCGCGATGTTCCCGGGGCGTCATGGATCCTGCTTGTTCTTGCGCAGCTCGGCGGCGATTTCGTCGGGGTCGAAGATCTGGCCGCCCTTGACCACGCGGTAGATGGCCTGGGTGTTGCTGATGTCGGCGAGCGGATCCCTGTCCAGCACCACCAGGTCGGCGAGCTTGCCCGCCTCGAGGCTGCCCAGCTCGTCGAGCCGGCGCATCGCGCTGGCCCCGCCCCTGGTCGCGGCGGTCAGCGCCTGCATCGGCGTCAGTCCGGCCTCGACCGTCAGTTCGAGTTCGCGATGCAGGGCGGGGCCGTGCAGAGTGCCGATGTTGCCGGCATCGGAGGCGGCGGCGATGGTGATTCCGCGCGCGAGCACCCGGCGCAGGTTGTCGGCTGCCATCGGGTCGGGTCCGCGCAGGGCGGCCGCCTGGGGCTGCTCCGGCGCGACGAGGTCCAACGTCCCGGCGTTCTGACGCATGAGGCTGCCGATCGCCGCGGGGTTGCCCAGCCGCCGCTCGATATCGAGAAACTCGACCCGGCCGCCGAAGACCTGCCGATAGCTCTCGTCGACGACGAGCGAGGTCGTGTAGACCACCTTGTTGTCCCGCATCATGGCGAGCAGGCCGTCGTCGATCGGCCGATCGCGGATGCTGTGGGTGAGGATGTCGGCGCCCGCCGCGACCACGGCGCGGGCCATGGCGCGTTCGGTGGCGTGGACCATGACCGGGACATCGGCGGCCCGGGCGGCGGCGATGACGGCGCGGACCCAGGCCATCTCCGTTTCCAGGTCGCGTTTCCCGCTCACCAGCCAGATCTTGATCGAGTCCGGCTTGTAGGCGAGGAGCCGGTCGACCGCGGCGCGGCCCTCCTCGGGGGTGGCGACAGGGATGATCGGCGGATCGTCCAGGTCCTGCAGCTTTTGCGGCGCGCCGCTGCTGAGCAGCGGGCCGGTAACGGCGACGCGCGGCGCGCGCGGGATGCGCTCGGCGAGGGCGCGGACGTCGAAGGTCCAGAACGGTCCGCCGGCGTCGATGACGCTGGTCACGCCGCTCGCGATGTAGCGGGCGAACGTCTGCGGCAGGTTTTCCCGAACCTTTTCGATCTCCTGGGCATACGGCTTGACGTCGCGCAGATCCATGATGTCGGGGCGGGCGTAGATGTCGCCGGACTGAAAGAAATGGATATGGGCGTCGATCAGGCCGGGAATGATCCACTTGCCGGTCGCGTCGAGGATCCGCGCCTCCGTCGGCACATCGACCTCATCGGCGGGCCCGACGGCGAAGATGTGCTCGTCGTCGATCAGGACGGTCGTGTTCGGCTGCGGCGGCCGGCCGGTGCCGTCGATGACGGTGCCGCCGACGACGGCCAGCCACGGGCTCTGCGGCCACGCCACGGCGGGCGCCAGACACATTAGCAGGCAGAGCAAAATGGCGACCGCGCGCACCGCCGGATCTCTCCTCGTTCTTATTCTTTTCGGGCCCGGTCATCATAGCCGAGCGGGATGGGAGGAGCCACCGCCCGCGCTCCAAAAAGGACCGAAACCACCGTTTCCTACGCGAGTCGGCGTCCTTTTGGTTGCGGGGGAGCGCGCGCGCAACCCGATGCGCGGAGTTTCAACCCGCCTTGCGAGCATGAACCGCGCCGATTGCCCCATTTTGGAGTGGGGATCTGGGCCATTCGGGACAAAGGAAGCGAGCGGTCGCGGCCAACGACCGCCGGCCGCCCCGCGCCCGGCCTTCGGCGACGCCTTCGCGGCGCAAACTTTGGAATCGCCGCCGGGGGAATTGTTGCCCTAGTATGACGATTCTCGCTCAAGAACCGCAAGCATGGGGATGATCCAACCATGGCCGTCGCGCGATTGCTGGCCGATATCGGGGGCACCAACGTCCGCTTTGCCATACAACGCGGCCTCGAGCCCGCGGCCGACATCATGGTGCTGGCCACCGAGGACCACGGCGGCCTTTATCAAGCGGCGCTCAGCTACCTCGGCCGGGTCGGCCGGCCGGCCGACCTCGCTCTCGGAGCCTTCGCCATCGCCAGCCCGATCACCGGCGATCTCGTCAGCATGACCAACCTGCCGTGGCAGTTTTCCATCGAGGAGGTCCGCGCCGCGCTCGGTCTCGATACGCTCTTGGTGGTCAACGATTTCGTCGCCGTCGCCCACGGCGTGCCCTATCTGACGACCGCGGACCTGATCCAGATCGGCGGCGATCAGCCGGTTCCGCTGGAGCAGAAGGCGCTGATCGGTCCCGGCACGGGCCTCGGCACGTCCGGACTGGTGCCCAGCAAGGACGACTGGATCGTCCTCGAGGCGGAAGGCGGGCATGTGACGATGGCGCCGGCGAACGACCGCGAGGGCGCGATCCTCGCCAGGTTGCGGCCCCTCTACGGCCACGTTTCGGCCGAGCGGGTGGTGAGCGGAATGGGCATCGTCAATCTCTACACCACCATCGCCGATCTCGAAGGCCGGCCGGCCGAGCCGCTGGAGCCCCCCGACATCACCCGCAAGGCGGCGGATGGCTCGTGCGCGGTGTGCCGGGAAGCGATCGACACCTTCTGCGCCATGCTCGGAACCGTCGCCGGAAACCTCGTGCTCACCCTCGGCGCCCGCGGCGGCCTCTATATCGGCGGGGGCATCGTTCCCAGGCTCGGCGAGGCCTTTTTCAAGTCGGCGTTCCGCCGCCGTTTCGAGGACAAGGGACGCTTCAAGAGCTATCTCGCGCCGGTGCCGGCCTACCTCATCGTCGCGGAGTATCCGGCCTTCATCGGCCTGCAGCACCTCCTCGACCGCTACGACATCTAGCCGCTCGCCGGCAGGGGCTTTGGCGCTCGCGAGCGAGCGGCGGCGATCGCCCGCGTCCGTCAAGGCGTCTGGCGAAGCGCCGCTTCCGCGTCCCGGCCCCAGCCATCGGCGCCGAGATGCCGCCAGACCCCCTCGAACTGGTTGGTCGGGATGCCGCCGACCAGGATGACGGGGCAGCGCCCGCCGAATTCCGCGCGCAGCGCGGCGATGGAGCGGCCCAGGGTGGGAAGCTGGCGGACCAGCGAGGCGGACAGTCCGACGACGTCGGGGCGGAACCGGTCGACCTGAGCGAGCAAGGCGGGCGTCGGCGTGTCGGCTCCCAGGTACTGCGCCGTCCAGCCGGCCAGCTCGTAAGCGTCGGCGAGAATGCGCAGGCCGATGACGTGATGATTGTGCTCGATGCCGGCGAGGAGGACGCGGCGGCCGTGGGGCGGCTGGAACGGGCCCTTGAGGAAAAGCTCGACGAGAAGCGTCTGGACGATCGCCGCCGCGAGATGCTCTTCGGCGACGGTGATCTCGTTGCGCTCCCACGCGCGCCCGATCTCGTAGAGCGCCGGCTGGAACAGGTGGGTGGCGATCGCGACGTAACCGTGTCCCTCGGCGTGGCTTTCGGCGACGACGGCGCGGGCGGCGGCGGTGTCGCCGGCGACCAGATGGCGCGCGAGCGCGCCGGCCGCGGCGAAAGGCTCGGGCATGCGCGCCCGCTCGCG
>CAZRWU010000050.1:15912-18523 GCA_964603915.1 uncultured Rhodospirillaceae bacterium | reverse complement strand
CGGTGGACAAGCAGCAATGCATCCATCGCGCTCTCATTCCAAGCGGCGGCGAGATTGATCAGCGCCGGCCGCGGGCCGTTGAGGAGAATGATGTCGCCGTTGACGACGTAAAAGGCTTCGGAGCCGAGCAGCGGCAGGGCGTGCGCCACCCCGCCGCCCGTTTCCAGGCGGCGGGGCTCGACAGAGACGACGCAGCGAGGTCTTTGCCGGCCTTTCACGTGGCGTTCGATCTGCTCGCCGAGATAGTGGGCGTTGACCACCACCTCGGCGACGCCCGCCTCATCCAGCCGATCAAGGACGCGATCGAGCAGGGTCCGCCCGGCCACGGCGATCAGGGGCTTGGGCAAGGTCGCGGTGATGGGGCGCATCCGCTCGCCGAGGCCCGCCGCCAGCACCATGCCGCGACGGACGCGGGGCGGCGCGGCCGCGCCTATTCGGCCGCGTTCCGACACTGAGGAATTCCCCTTGCCTCCCGCGGCAGGTGGCGCGCGAGCCACGAGGCGACGGGGCTCAAGAAGGGCGCGCGCAAGGCCTCGTCGAGTAGGCGCCATACCCGGGGTATGTGCCGCAGATAGGCGGGCTTGCCGTCACGGATGCACAGCCGGGTAAAAATGCCGATCACCTTGGCGTGGCGTTGGGCCGCGAGAATGGCGAACGCCGCCATGAACGAAGCCCGGTCGAGACTGGCGAAGGCGCTCTGGTAGCGATCGAGCATCGCCGTCTTGATTTCCCCCGGCACATCCCGGCGCGCATCCTCGAGCAGGGACAACAGGTCATAAGCCGCGGGTCCGGCGACGGCGTCCTGAAAATCGAGAAGGCCGCACGCGGCGATTCCCTTGCGTTGCGGTATCCGCATCAGGTTGTCGACATGATAGTCGCGAAGCACGAGCGTCGGCGCGTGATCGTCGACCCCGCTCAGCGCATCGCGCCAGGCGGCCTGGTATTCCTCGCGCGCCGCATCCGGCGTCGGACGCCCGAGCACCGCCGGCATGTACCAGTCGATCAGCAGGCACGCCTCGTCGAGATAGCGCGCCTCGTCATAGACGGGCAGGGTCTCCGGAACCGCTTCGTCACGGGAACGCCGATGCAGTTCGATCAGAACATCCGTCGCCAGCGCGTAAAGTTCTCCCGGATCAACGCCACGATCAAGCAAACGGGTGTACGTATCGTCGCCGAAATCTTCAAGCAGTAAAAGGCCCGCCTCGACGTCCTTGGCGAGCACCGCCGGAGCGCTGAAGCCGAGGCTGCGAAGGTGCCGGGAGATGCGCGCGAAAGAGCGAACGTCCTCCTTGGGCGGCGGCGCGTCCATCAGAATGGCGCGGCGGTCGCCGTCGACGAGGCGGCGATAGGCGCGGAACGAGGCGTCGGCCGCCAGCGGGCGCTGATCGGACCAGCGCCAGCCATGGCTCGCGAGAAAAGCCCCGATGCGCTGCTGTCGATCAGCCAATCGCCGCCTCCGTCAACCGTTGACGCCAGTTTCCACCGCCGGCGACGCCGACGCGCCGGCTTTCCGGCCGCGGCCCCGGCTGAAACTTCAGATCGAGCCGCCGCTCCGGAAGCAGGGGCAGAACCCGGTCCGGCCACTCGATGAGGCAGATCCCCTCGCTCATCGCTTCCTCGATGCCCAGTTCATAGGCTTCCTCCGGCGCCGACAGACGGAAGAAATCGAAATGATAAACCGTTCCCGCGAGGGGCGGCGCCGACGGGTAGATCTGAACGAGCGTGAAGGTCGGACTCGGCACTTCTTCGTCGCGCCTGCCGCGGGCTCGAATGAACGACCGGGCGAATGCTGTTTTCCCTGCTCCGAGGTTGCCCCAAAGCGCGATGACGTCGCCGGTTCGCGCGAGCGAGGCGAGACGGGCGGCAAGCGCGGCGGTCGCCGATTCATCCTCGAGGAGGATGATCCCTTCGCCTTTCTCGCCGTGATCTCCTTGCATCAATCCGTGTCGCTTACAGAGCCATTGAAGCGTTGCGCTCCGAAGTGGCGGTTATCGTGCTGCCGCGGCCGCCGCGCGGATGCTTGAATGCCGTCGCCTCGACGGTCATGATGAAGCGATAAAGTAAACGGGACAATAATAAACGCGAGAGCTGGAGTTTCCATGTCCAATCATCCGTTGCAGACGGACGTCGCCATCGTCGGCGCCGGGCCTGTCGGTCTGTTTGCCGTGTTCGAGTGCGGAATGCTGAACATGACGTGTCACGTGATCGACGCCCTGCCGTCGACCGGCGGCCAGTGCTCGGCTCTTTATCCCGAAAAGCCGATCTACGACATTCCCGGATTTCCCAAGCTTCTCGCCCACGATCTGGTGACGCGGCTGGAAGAGCAGGCGGCGCCCTTCAAGCCCGTTTACCATCTCGGACAGCAGGTCGTGGCGCTGAGCGCGCGGGACGGCGGCCGCTGGTTGGTGGAGACGTCGGCGGGAAGCCGAATCGAAGCGACCGTTGTTCTGATCGCCGCCGGAGTTGGCGCCTTCGGCCCGAATCGCCCGCCGATTCCGGGAATCGAGGCCTACGAGCAGGGGCCGCCGGGCCACGGCGTGTGCTACATGGTGAGGCGCAGGGAGGATTTTCGCGGCCGCAAGGTGGTGATCGCGGGCGGCGGCGATTCCGC
>CAZRWU010000050.1:0-15902 GCA_964603915.1 uncultured Rhodospirillaceae bacterium | reverse complement strand
TCGATTGGACGCTGGCGCTGGCCGATGTCGCCGAGCGCGTCGCGGTGGTCCATCGCCGCGACAAGTTCCGCGCCGCGCCGGACAGCGTGCGCAAGCTCCATGCCCTCGCCGACCAGGGCGCCGTCGATCTCGTCGTTCCGTTTCAGCTTGACGATATCGAGGGCGAGGGCGGTGCGCTGAAGGCGATCATCGTGCGCGATCTCGACGGCGACGCCCGGCGTCTGCCGGCCGACGCTCTGCTGCCGTTCTTCGGGTTATCGCAACAGTTGGGTCCGATCGCGGAATGGGGCCTTGAGTTGCAGCGTCATCATATCGTGGTCGACCCGGCGACATGCGCGACCCGCCGCCCCGGCATCTTCGCCATCGGCGACATCGTCACCTATCCCGGCAAATTGAAGCTGATTCTGACGGGCTTCGCCGAGGCGGCGACGGCCGCCCACGCGATGTACGCCCTCGTCCACCCCGGCGAGGCGCTCCATTTCGAATATTCGACAACGAAAGGACTGCCCAAGGCGCAGTGATCGGACCTGGCCCGACGCGGCCGGCGAATCGGCGGGCGAGAGCGGTCAGCAGCCGCCGTTGAACTCTTCGAGCAGGGCTTGGATGCGCACCGGGTCGGTTTGTTCCATGATCTGCTGCGCCCGGTAGGCGGCGGCCCCGATCTCCAGGTCGAGAATCTGCCGCTTGACGCGGGGGATGCTCGCGGACGTCATCGACAGCTCGCGGAAGCCGAGGCCAAGCAACAACCCGGTCATGCGCGGATCGCCCGCCATCTCTCCGCACACGCTTGCCGGTATGCGCGAGCGCAAGGCGGCCGCGGCGGCGAATTGAATCAGCCGCAACACCGCCGGGTGCAGCGGGTCGTAAAGGTGCGCAACCCATTGGTCGCCACGATCGATGGCGAGGGTGTACATGGTGAGATCGTTGGAGCCGATCGCAAAGAAATCGCTGACCTGAGCCAGGGCGTCGGCGGTCAACGCCGCCGCCGGAACTTCGATCATCGTGCCGAGCGGCGGCAGGGCGATCGGAAAGGCCGCGCCGCGGCGATGCAGCTTGCGGGCGGCGCGAGCCAGGATCTCCCGCGCCGCGCGCACTTCCGCAATGGTCGTGACCAAAGGCAAGAGGATGCGCACGGGGCCGTGGGCGCCGGCGCGGAGAATGGCGCGGAATTGCGTCTCCAGCAGTTCCGGCCGGGCGAGAGAGAGCCGGATGCCGCGCATGCCGAGCAGCGAGGTGCCGCTCTGTCCGAACTCGCCGGTCAGCGCCTCGATCCGCACTTCGCCGCCGAAATCGGGAGTCCGGATGGTGACGGGATGTCCCTGGGCGCGTTCGACGATGTCGCGCAGCAGTTCGTACTGCTCGTCCTCGCTCGGCGGCGATGGACGGTTGATGAAGAGGAACTCGCTGCGCAACAGCCCGATCCCGAGCGCCCCCACGTCATTGACCGCCTGCATTTCCATCGGCAGCTCGACGTTGGCCTGCAAATGGATTTCGGTCCCGTCGCGCGTCACCGCCGGCCGCTTGGCGAGACGCGTCAGCCGCCTTTTCTCCCGCAGCCGCTCGCTGCGGCGATGACGAAACGCCGTGACGGTGTCCGGCGTCGGATTGACCACGACGCGACCGAGGTCGCCGTCGACGAACACGCGGTCCCCCGTCTTGACCGCGCCGATCAAACCCGGCACCCCCAACACGGCGGGAACGCCGAGGGCGCGCGCCATGATCGCCGTATGGCTTTGCCGGCCGCCCGACATCGCTGCGATGCCTTCCACCTTGTACGGATCGAGCTGCGCGGTGTCGGCGGCGGTCAGTTCCTCGGCGATAACGACTCCGCCCTTGGGTATCGACAGCGACGACGGGGCGGCCTTCTTGATGAGGTTTTGAACCAGACGGCACCCGACTTCGCGGATGTCGTCGCTGCGCGCCGCGAGATAGGCGTCCTGCATCGCTTCGAAGCCCATCGTGATGGCGTTGATCTCGGCCTGAACGGCCGCTTCCGCATTGATGTAATCGTTGGCGATGCGCTGATCGGCGCCGCGCACCAACCGCGAGTCCTTGAGCATGTGAAAGTAGGCGTCGAGAAGATAGGCGATCTCCTCGGCGGCGGCGCCGGAGATCTTGCTCGCCTTGCCGCGGAGCTTGGCTTGAAGGCGCGCCACCTGGCGGCGGGCGCTGCTCGCGGCGGCCTTGAGACGCCTGCGTTCGGCCGGCACGTCCTGCGCCGAGATGCGATACTCCGGGACCTCGCCAAGACCGCCTTCGCGGACGTACGCGATGCTTATGCCAATGCCGGGCGATACGCCGAAACCGTCGAAAATAAGCTCCTTTGGAGCTTTCTCGGCCATAACCTCCCCTGCGATCTCTTCGTTGCCGTAGTTTTTGATTTGTTTCACGATTTTCCGCTTGCCGCATCGCGGCGGTTAGGCACTATCAATCCTCCTCGAATTTCGCCGTGATGATGTTGGACAGGACCTGAATCGCCTCTTTGGCTTCGCGGCCCACGGCGGTGATCTCCAGCTCGGTTCCGGGACCCGCAGCCAGCATCATCAGGCCGAGAATCGATCGGCCGGATACCGTCTGGCCGCGCTTGATGACGGTAATTTCGGCCTCGAAGCCGCGGGCCAGCTTGACGAACTTGGCGGCCGCGCGGGCGTGAAGGCCTCGCCGATTGGAAATGACGGCGGTGCAGCGATAGACCTCGCCTTCCTGGCTGCATTTGGCCTCGTCCAAAATCAGGTGTCCTCCTGGGTGAGAAGGCGGGAAGCGATGTTGATGTATTTGCGCCCCGCTTCCTGAGCGCTTTGGGTCGCCTGCTCCAGGGATTCGGTCTGCCGGACGCTCGCGAGCTTGATCAGCATGGGCAGGTTAACGCCGGCGATAACCTCGACGTTGGCCTTGTCCATGATCGAGATGGCGAGGTTGGAGGGCGTGCCTCCGAACATGTCGGTCAACAAGACGACGCCGTTGCCTTCCTCGGCCTGCGCCACCGCCTCAAGAATCTGCGCGCGGCGCTGCTCCATGTCGTCATCCGGGCCGATGCAGATGGCGCCGATATTGACTTGAGGGCCAACCACATGTTCCAGCGCCGCGATCAGTTCCTCGGCGAGACGCCCGTGGGTGACGAGGAGCATTCCGATCATGTGCGTGATGTTTCCCTACTTGTCACGGCGACAGGCTATTTGTGTGTCTTGTCGAGGTCCCTGTGATGAAGATGCACGGGAAAACCTTCATCCTGTAACCACTGAGCGAGTTCCTCGGCAATAAAAACCGAGCGATGGCGGCCGCCGGTGCACCCGAAAGCGATCGTCAGATAGCTTTTGCCCTCGGCCGCGTAACGCGGCAACAGCGGCCGCATCAGTCCGCTAAGCGCGTCCAGGAACGGTTTCAATCCTTCGTCCAGGCGGATGTACTCGGCTATCGGCTCCTGCAGTCCAGTCAACGCTCGCAGTTCAGGGTCATAATGCGGATTTCGCAAAAAGCGAACATCAAAGACGAGATCGGCGTCCCGCGGAAGACCGAGGCGGAATGAAAACGAGGTCACGAAGATCGAGAGTTTGGGTTGAACGCCCCTGTTGAAATGGCCGGCGATGATCTGCTTGAGCGCTCCCGGCGAGAGGCTCGTGGTGTCGATGACAAGGTCGGCGCGCGCGCGCAGCGGCTTCATCATCTCCCGCTCGGCGGCAATCCCGTCGGTCACGCGACGGCCGACGGCAAGCGGGTGTCGATGGCGCGTCTCGGTGTAGCGCCGGCGCAGCGTGTCGTCGTCGCAATCCAGAAAAATCAGCGTCACCTCGGCGCCGCCAGCGGCGGCCAGCTGATCGACCTCATGCAGCGCCCGCCCGGCGTCGAAATCGCGCGTTCTGACGCCGATGCCGAGCGCCACGGAGAGCAAGGCGGCGCGTTCGCTTTGCAGGACAAGGCCGCCAAGAAAGGAGAGAGGAACGTGGTCGATCGCTTCATAGCCGAGATCCTCGAGCGCTTTCAGCGTCGTCGTCTTGCCGGCGCCCGACATTCCCGTCACCAGCAAGATCCGCTGGCGCATATCCTGCCCGCCGTCGCGGCTGCCGTCCGCGGGGTCCGTCGCATCGGTCGGTGGAAGCGTGGTGCTCATTCCGTCGACATTATACCTTCAGTGGCAAGCCGCACCACAAGTCGAACTTTTGCGGCAGCGGATGCCTCGAAGGCGAACAGCCGGAAACGGGGCAAAGACACATCCAGAATCTGAACCTTTTCCGGCTCGGGCATGCGTTCGACCTCCGCCGCGGGAACGAGATCGACAACCGCGACCAACGCCGCGGAAGGACAGGCGCGGATCCGCATGATCCCAAGGCCCCGCACCTCCAGCATGCCGCGGATCGGCGCCGGCGCCATCGCGACAAGGCCGCCTCCATGAGTCGCGCCGCCCGCGGCGATATCGGTATAATCGTCGGCGACGAGTTCGCCGCCCGCCTCGATCAGGCGCAGCGCGAGGTCCGACTTGCCGGCGCCCGAAGGCCCCCGCAACAGCACGGCGTAGCCGTCAATGGAAATGCATGTGCCGCGAACTCTGACCATGGCCGGCAGCGTGAGGCCGACCCGGGCAGGGAGTCAATACGCGCAGATTCTTTGCCGCTCGGGTATACATTGCGAGCACACCCCTATGCGGGGGCATCCGTTGCCGGCTGGACTTCCGGTGATATGCTGAACCCGACCAGAGAAAAATGGAGTGAGGCGATGTCCATTGCAAGAATGCTGATGTTGGCGGGCGTTGTCGCGCTGACGCAACCGGTATGGACGCTCGGCGCCGGCGGCGACGCCGACGCGGCAACGGTCGGCTACCGGTACACAGGCGCTCCGTTCACCCGTTTCCAGAACTGGTCATCGTCGTTCGATGACCGTGTCACGGGCGAGATGCTTGTCGAGTTCCACGGCCCGGCCGCGTCGGCGCCTTGGCGGGATGCAACGGTCGCTCCCAAGGATATTGTCGAGGCTCGTTTCGGATTCAGTTCCTTCGAACTGGGTGAGGAAAACTTGATTGTGTCTGAATTTGTTCCCTTCGAGTTGGGCACCGGGCCACACGGCCTCGTCGACCAATGGTATATGCGATTTTCGATGAGCGGGATTGATGAAGTGACGATTACCACATTGCCGAGAGGCGATTCCGTCGTCTATCACGATAACTCGCCGTCCTTCGATTTTCCTCGTCAACGCGCATTCAGTGATCAGCCAGGAACATGGCGGGTGATTTCCCTTGACGGCGAAGCCATCGACGAACTGCCACCGCCTGTGGTCATTCCGGCGCCGCCGGCGGCGCTCCTTTTCGTGTCGGCGCTGCTCGGCTTCGGCTTTTTCGGCGCGCGTTCCCGGACTAAATGAGTAGCGCTAGCCACACACGCCGATACGCCGCAAGGTCGTCATGCCGAAGGTTCGCATCGTCGCCGATTATTACGCCAACGGCTATCAGCTCGATGAGGAGGCGCGTGAGCGCGGCGATTTGCCCATCAGCGAATCGCTGAAGGAGCGCCTCGCCGCCTGGAACGACGAGTACGAGGCGTCGTGCCGGCCCGGCGCCTATGAAGACGTCTGCGGCGCGCGGTTCGACTTCGTCGCCTTCGCGGCGAAGGGCTTGGAGATCGCCAAGGCGGTCAAGCGGGCGCTTCCGGGCTGGACCGTCACCTACTGGGACGAGTCGCTGGACTGGTATCTGTCGCGCGAACCGCGCAGCTACGATCCGGCGCGGGCGGAATATGAAATCACGCTCAAGGACGCCATCGCCGACAAGGACGGGACCGGTCACATCCCGCTTTCGACGATGATCCGGAACCGCTCCAGATAGCGGGCCTTGGCGACATCGGGCGGCCACGGCTCCAGCCGGACCTCGCCGGCGCGCGTCGGGCGGCCGAAGATCCTGCGCGCTTCCGTCACTGAGAAGCCGGCGAGTTCGACGGCCTCGAAATACGCCGCGACCCTGTCGGCGCGATGAATCAGCGCCGCCAGTTCCTCCGGCGGCATCGCCGGCAAACCGAAGCGGATGTGGACCGCGCTCATCAGCCTCTTCTCGAAAGCCTTGTAATCGACGCCGACAGCCGCCTTGAACGGCGTGATCAGATCGCCGATGACGTATTCGGCCGCATCGTGGAGCAGAGCGGCGAGGCGCCATTGCGGCGGCAGACGCGGCTTGAAGCGGCGCGCCAGTTCCTCGACGAGCAGGGAATGCTGAGCCACGGAAAAGGCCCAGGCGCCCGAGGTTTGCCCGTTCCATCGCGCTTCGCGCGAAAGGCCATGGGCAATGTCCTCGATCTCGATGTCGAGAGGCGAAGGGTCGAGAAGATCGAGACGGCGGCCGCTCAGCATGCGCTGCCACGCCCGCGGCGGGGACGCCGGCCCGTTCTTGGCGTCGCCGTTCTTCGCATCGCCGTTCTTCACGGCGCCGACCCTCGCTCCCGCGCGGCGATCGGGGAGTGCACGGCTCGCCTTAAACGGTGGCGGCGGGCAAACGGACGACGAACCGGGCGCCGCACACGGCGCCGTCGCGGCGGCGGCGGTTCTCCGCATAGATCGTGCCTTCGAGCGCCTCGACGATCTGCTTGGAGATGCTGAGGCCGAGACCGGAGTGGGTGCCGAATTTCTCGTCCGAAGGCCGCTCGGTGTAGAACCGCTCGAAGATCGCTTTTTCCTTCCCTTCGGGAATGCCGGGACCGTCGTCGACCACCTCGGTGACGACGGTCGCCTTGTCGCGCACGGTCCTGATCCTGATCTGGCCGCCGGGCGGACTGAAGGACAAGGCATTGGCGAGAAGGTTGCGGAAGACCTGAACCAGACGCGTCTCCAGGCCCCGCACCACGAGCGGCTGATATCCCGGCATATCGACGCGCAAGTGCACGTTCCGCTCGTTGGCCGCGCTTTCGGTTACGTCGACGAGAACCTCGAAGAGATCGCGCAGATTGACCGGAACGGCCTCGGCCCGCGCCAGTTCGACGTCGAGCCGCGACGCGTCGGAGATGTCGCTGATCAGCCGGTCGAGGCGGCACACGTCGTCCTCGATGATGCCGAGCAGCTTGCGGCGCTGCTCGGGATCGTTGACGCGCGCCGCCGTTTCGACGGCGCTGCGCAGCGAGCTCAACGGATTCTTGATCTCATGCGCCACGTCGGCGGCGAAACGTTCGATCGAGTCCATGCGAAGCCGCAGCGCCTGGGTCATTTCGCGCAGCGCGACGGCGAGAACGCCGATTTCGTCGCGGCGTTTCGAGTAGTCGGGAATGGTGTGCTCGAGGCTGCGGTCCCTGCGCACCCGCTCGGCGGCCGCCGCCAGACGCAGCAGCGGGCGCCCGATGGTGCCGGCGAGATAAAGGCTGAGAAGGACGGTCACGACAAGCGTGACGGCGAAAATCTTGATGATTTCCAGGCGCACGCTGAGCACGGCGGCGTCGATCTCGCGCGAGCTCTTGCTCAACATCAAGGCGCCGAGCACTTGCTTGTAGCGCTGTACGGGCGCGGCGACGCTCAGCATGGTGCCGCCGCTGGGAACGGCGCGAACGCCGTCGGCCACTTCTCCTTGCAAGGCCAACATGATTTCATTGTAATCGGCGGCAACTTCGACGGGCTTTTCCTTGTAAACCTCCAGACCTCCCGTTTCGGGCCGGCGGTCGAACATGCGAACGATCGCTTCGAGCACCTGGTTGAGGCGCTGTTCGCCGGTCGGCGGCGGCGGCAACTCCTCGATCTGCACCGTCCCGCCGGGGCCGACAAGGAGGCGGCTATCGGCCAACAGCGTCCCGTCGACGCCGAACAGACGCGCCCGCGAGCCGGACGCCTCGACCAGGCGGCGGACCATCTGGGTCGTCACCGGGGGCACGAACGCTTCGACCCCGGCGGCGTCGGCCACCGCCGTTCCCTCGCCGAGGGCGGCGGCAAACAGCTCGGTTTGCGTGCGCAACGCCGCCAATTCGGCGCTGATCAGGCCGCGACGATAATCCGCGAGATACAGCATCCCACCGGCGAGAATGAGCAACGCCAGGATGTTGACGGCGAGAATGCGCCGCGTGATCGGCGACATCGCGTGCTGGCGGATGGCTCGGAGCGTCAACGCCATAACCTTCGTCGTGGCGGGTCTTCTCGATCGAAAGACCGACCACACTGTCGCAGTTCCGTCTGGTTCCTGTTCATCCCGTCGCCCGCCGTCGGATTCTGCCGATGGACGACCGAATGGTCAAGATCGTCGCGCAACCGGCCGATGGGCCAAGCCCGGGCAACCGGCGCGTCGCCGGAAATTCTCGGGCGGTTTGACGGGACGATCGATCATGCAAGACACCGTCAAGGGGCGCGATACCTGTAGCCCACGCCATAGAGGGTCTCGATGTGGGCGAACTCGGGATCGACGTCCTTGAACTTCTTGCGCAGCCGCTTGATGTGGCTGTCCACGGTGCGGTCGTCGACGTAAATGTGCTCGCCATAGGCGGCGTCGATCAACTGATCGCGGCTCTTGACGTGCCCGGGCCGCCGCGCCAGCGCCTGAACGAGGAGAAATTCCGTGACGGTCAGGTTGACCGGCATGGCCTTCCACGTGCACAGGTGGCGCGCCGGCTCGAGCACAAGATCGCCGCGGCGCATGATGTCCTCGTCCTCGCCGGCGACCGTCGTCGCGCTGCGCCGACGCAGGACGGCGCGGATCCGCTCGATCAGCAGCCGCTGCGAGAACGGCTTGGTGATGTAGTCGTCGGCGCCCATGCGCAGGCCGATGACTTGATCGACCTCGTCGTCCTTGGAGGTGAGGAAGATCACCGGAAGATCGCTTTGCTGGCGCAGCCGGTTCAAAAGCTCCATGCCGTCGAGTCGCGGCATCTTGATATCGAGGACCGCGAGATCGACCGGCTTGCGCAGCAGGCCGTCGAGCGCCTCGGCTCCGTCCTTGTAGATGTCGACAGCGTATCCTTCGGCTTCGAGGCTCATGGCGACGGAAGTCAGGATGTTGCGGTCGTCATCGACGAGAGCGATGGTTGTCATGGTGGTCATGGCGATGTTTCGTCTCCTCGTCCTTAAAAGAGGATATCACGCGGCTTGGCGGGCCTGTCGAGCTTAGAGAACAAAAAAAGGCGAAACGATGTTGACGCTTGTTTCAGACGCAAAATAGCTTTTGAATGACAGAGGATTGAATCGCGGGCTCAATTTTGGTTGGGTTTTGTTCCGTTCACCGGATATGATAATAAATCTTATGATAAATAGGAGAAGCGTTGGCCGCCTCGCGGCGACCGTGGCGTTGGCGGCCGCGTGGCCCTGCGCTACCCAGGCGCATTTCCAAGAGCTTATTCCCTCCCGCAACATCGTCGCCTCGGCCGAGGATGCGACGCTGACGTTCGAGATCGCCTTCACGCATCCGTTCGAGCGCGGCCCGGCGATGGAAATGGCGCCGCCGGTCCGCTTTGCCGTGCTCGCCGGCGGCGCCGTCGAGGATCTCGGCGATCGGCTGCAAGCCCGCAGCATCGACGGCAAGACCGGCTACGCCGCCACCTACACGGTTGCGCAGCCAGGCAGCTACGTCTTCCACCTGGAGCCGGCGCCTTACTGGGAGCCGACCGAGGAAATCATGATCGTGCATTACGCCAAGGTCGTCGTCGACGCCTTCGGCGGCGGGGACGGCTGGGACGCGATGGTCGGCTTCCCGGTCGAGATCGAGCCGCTGGTCCGCCCCTACGGGTTGTGGACCGGCAACGCGTTCACCGGCATCGTGCGCAAGGACGGCGCCCCGGCCGCCTTCGCCGAAGTCGAGGTCGAATGGCGCAACGACGGCTCCATCGCCGCCCCCGCCGATCCCTTCGTCACCCAGATCGTCAAGACCGACGCCAATGGCGTGTTCACCTACGTGATGCCTCGCGCGGGCTGGTGGGGCTTCGCCGCCCTTGTCCCGGGGGAGGAAACCATGACGAGCCCGGAGGGAGAAGAAGCGCCGGTCGAAACCGGCGCGGTGCTCTGGGTCAAGACCGTCGACATGCAGTAGGAGGAAGGCATGGTCCACATCGTTGACGGCGCGCTGGCCGCGCCGATCCTGATCGGCGGCGCGGCGGTCGCGGCGGTCGGAGTCGGCATCGGCCTGCGCAGCATCGAGCCGGACCGGATTCCACAGGTCGGGCTGATGAGCGCGGCGTTCTTCGTCGCCTCTCTGGTCCACGTGCCGTTGGGTCCGTCGAGTGCGCACCTGTTGCTCAACGGTCTTGCCGGAATTGTCCTCGGCTGGGCGGTGTTCCCGGCGATGCTGATCGCATTGCTGCTTCAGGCGGTGTTCTTCGGCTACGGCGGCCTGACCGTGCTCGGCGTCAATGTCGTGATCATGGCTCTTCCGGCGATGATTTGTTATTACGCCGTCCGACCGGCGCTCGGCCGCGGCGCCGCCTTCGGCTGGGGCGCCGCGACCGGAGCGGCATCGGTGGCCTTGACGTGCATTGCCCTCGGCCTCGCCCTTGCGCTCAGCGGCCGGGAATTCATCCCCGCGGCCAAACTGGTGCTCGCCACCCATGTCCCGCTCATGGGCGTCGAGGCGGTGGTGACCGGCGCGGTGGTGGCCTTGCTCCAGAAGGTGCGGCCCGATGTGCTCGCCGCGCCGCTCCCGGCGCTGGCGACCGCCGCCGATGGCTGAGCGCCCTCCGCTGGCTGAGCGCCCTGTGGCGCCGCGCCGCCGGCGAAGGCGGTGGCCTCCGGTTGTTGTCCTGCTTCTGGCGCTGCCGACCGCGCTTTTGCCTCTTGCGGCGCAGGCGCACCGGCTCAACGTGTTCGCCCGCGCCAACGGCGCCGCGATCGAGGGCTTGGTTTATCACCAGGGTATGGTTCCCGTTCGCGCCGCGCCCGTCGCCGTGCTCGATCCTGACGGCGCGATCCTGACAACCGTCGTCACCGACGACCAGGGCCGCTTCGCCTTTCCCGCCGCGCGCCGGGTCGATCATCGCCTCGTCGTCGACCTCGGCGACGGCCATCGCGCCGAATTCGTGGTTCCCGCCGCGCAGCTCGCGCAGTCCTTGCCCCCGCCTTCACCGCCAGAGCCCTCTCTCTCCGCCGACGCCCACGCGGGCGGCGCAACAGGCAATGTCCCGCAATCCATGCCGCCGGCCGAGCCGGAGGCATTCGAGGCGCTCGTCGACGCCGCCGTTGCGCGGCACGTCGGGCCGCTGCGCGAACAGATCGCCGCCTATGAAGACAGGGTCCGCTGGCGCGACATGCTTGGCGGCATCGGCTACATTGTCGGGATGACCGGCCTTGCCTTCTATTTCCTCGCCCGTCGCCACGGCGAACGCCGGGAGCGTTGACGTTGTGCGCCAGGCGCTTTTATAGTCGGTTACGACGGTTCCCCGCGAAGGCGACGAGGCCTGGGGATCAAAAGAGAACACGGGAGAGGTCGACCCACGAAGGGGACCTTCAGCCGTGGCTGCCCCCGCAACTGTGAGCGGCGAGTGCCGGTCCCGATGCGGCCACTGGGAGACCGGGAAGGCCGGACCGGCGCGAAGATCCGCGAGCCAGGAGACCTGCCGTCACCGTGTCGGCGCGACGCTTCCGGGCGGTGAGGACCGGGAGCGGGGGATCTTCGACGATTTCTTCTCGCGGCTTCATTCGTTCGCGACGGCGCGGCCAACGGGCATACGGACAAGCGAGCGGAGGTCGTCCCGTGCATATCATGGAAGGCTATTTACCGGCGTCGCACGCCCTGGCGTGGTCGGCTGTCGCGGCGCCGTTCATCGGCTACGGCGGCTATCGCCTGACGCGCGTCATCCGCGATCATCCCGAGACGAAGCTCCTGCTTGCCGCGTCGGGCGCGTTCTGCTTCGTGCTGTCCGCCCTCAAGATCCCGTCGGTCACCGGCAGTTGTTCCCACCCCACCGGCGCCGGTCTCGGCGCAATTCTGTTCGGCCCGGCGGTGATGACGGTTCTTGGCACCATCGTTCTGCTGTTCCAGGCCCTCCTGCTCGCGCACGGCGGCCTGACCACCCTTGGCGCCAACGCCTTCGCCATGGCCGTCGTCGGCCCCTATGTCGCCTACGCGCTGTTCCGCTCGGCGCAGCGGCTTGGCGCGTCGACGGCGATCGCGGTTTTCGCCGCCGTGGCGATCGCCAACGTCGCCACGTATCTGACCACGTCTCTTCAACTCGCCCTGGCGTTTCCCGACCCGGCGAGCGGCATCGCCGGCTCCTTTGCCAAATTCGCCGGGATCTTCGCGCTGACCCAGGTGCCGCTCGCGATCATCGAGGGACTCGTCACCGTCGTCGTCGTCAATACGCTGACCGCCTACAGCCGACCCGAGTTGACGCGGCTGAGGTTCTTGACCCGGGAGGCGGGGTCATGACGCGTCGGAACGCCATCCTGCTCGCCGCCGCCGCCTTGATCGCCGCGCTTCCGCTGTTCATGCCGGGGACAGGCGCGGATTCCTTCGCCGGCGCCGACGAGCGGGCCACGGCCCTGGCGCAGGAGATCAGGCCCGACTACACGCCGTGGGCCGCGGCGCCGTGGACGCCGCCGAGCGCCGAGATCGAGTCCTTGTTGTTCATGCTGCAGGCGGGCCTCGGCGCCGGCCTTCTCGGCTATTATCTCGGCCTGCGCCGGGGAGAGGCGCGCGGACGGGAGCGGCGCGCGGCCACGGACGCCGGATCCCATCGCAGGGTTGTCGGCAGCGATGACCGCGGTTGACCGGCTGGCCCACGACAACGCGTGGAGCCGCCGCCACCCGCTCGACAAGATGGTTCTCGCCGGCGGTCTCTTGCTCTTGAGCATCGTGCTGCCGCCCATGCCGGGGGCGGCGCTGGTGCTGGCGGCCGCGCTCGCCGCGGCTGTTTTCGGCGCTCGGGTTCCCGCCGCCGGCTTCGCCCGGCTGATGGCGGGGCCGGTCGCGTTCATCCTCAGCGGCGCGCTGGTGCTGGCGCTCTCGCTGCGCCTGGATGGCGGCGGCCCGGCGCTGGCCTTCTCGCCTGAGGGGCTTCGGCTCGCGGCCGATGTCTCCTTGCGCGCGGCCGGCGCGACGGCGTCGCTGCTGCTGCTGATGACAACGACTCCCATCGCCGATCTGCTCGGGCTGTTGCGGGCGCTGAAAATCCCCGCGCCCGTGGTCGACGTCGTCTTGCTCGTCTACCGGTTCATCATGCTCGTCATCGGCGTCGCCGGCGTCATTCGCGTTGCGCAAGCGAGCCGGCTTGGCTACGTCGGCCTGCGCCGCAGCATCCGCTCGGCGGGCCTGCTCGCCGCGGCGCTGCTGCCCCGCTCGCTCGATCGCGGCCGCCGCCTGGAGATCGGCCTCGCCGCCCGGGCTTACGACGGCGAACTCGGCGTGCTGTCGGCGACGCCGCGGCCTTCTCCGGCGTTCCTTTCGGGCGCCCTGGCGTTGCAGGCGGGGCTCGCCGCGATCAGCATCGTCATCGGCCGCGGCGGGGTCCTGCCGCCATGATCCTGGCGGCGCGCGGGCTGAGCTACGCCTATCCGGGCCGCGTTCCTGCCCTGAACGGCCTCGACCTCGACATCCCGGCCGGCGCGCGCCTCGCCATCCTCGGCCCCAACGGCGCCGGCAAGACGACGCTTCTTCTTCATCTCAACGGCACGCTGCGTCCGGACGCCGGAGAGGTCGCCCTGGATGCCCGTCCGGTCCGCTACGACCGCCGCTTTCTCGCCGCGTGGCGCGCGGCCGTGGGACTCGTCTTGCAGGACCCGGACGACCAGCTGTTCGCCGGCGGCGTCTGGCAGGACGTCTCGTTCGGCCCCATGAACCTGCGTCTCGACGAGGCGGAGGTTCGCCGGCGCGTCGAGGCGACATTGACGATGCTGCGGATCGCCGATCTCGCCGACAGGCCCATCCATATGCTGAGCTTCGGCCAGAAGAAGCGCGTCGCCATCGCCGGCGTCCTCGCGATGCAGCCGCGCGTTCTCCTGCTCGACGAACCGACGGGCGGCCTCGATCCGCTGGCTCAGACCCACCTTATCGCCGCGTTGCAGCGTCTGGTCGAAGGCGGGACGACGATCGTCTATACCACGCACGACGTCGACCTCGCCTGCGCCTGGTCGGATCGCGTCGCGGTTTTCGCGGGCGGGCGGGTCGCCGCCTTCGGCGCGGCGGACGACGTTCTCGCCGACGCGGCGTTGCTGCGCCGCGCGCGCCTGCGTCAGCCGATCGCGCTGGAGATCGGCCTTGCCGCGCGCGAGCTGGGTCTGTGCGGCGTCGGCGCGCCGTTGCCGCGCTCGCGCGCCGACCTGATCGCCCTGTTGCGGGCCATCGCCGGAGAACCTTCCGATGCGGCGGCGCGAGCGGCGCCCCGCGCCGGGCCGCCGATGCGCGAGCGGAGCCATGATCTTCCCGCCGTCGACCGGCCTCGCCGCGCCTGAAGCCGCCCGCGTTGGCGTGGACGGCATCGATCCGCGGATCCGGATCGCGGTGACCGCCGGCTTCGCCATCGTCGTCGTCGCGCTGGACGATTTCGGGAGCCTCGCCGTCGCCCTCGCCTGCGCCGTCGCCAGCGTCGTCGCGGCGCGGCTCCCCATGGCGGCGACGCTGCGCCGGGCGGCGACGATGGACGCCTTCATTCTCGTCATGCTGCTGATGCTGCCCTTCACCGTCGCCGGCGAGCCGCTCGTCACCGTCGGGCCGCTGACGGCGAGCCGGGAAGGACTGTGGCGGGCGATCGCCATCGGCCTCAAGGCGAACGCGATCATGCTGCTGCTGCTCGCCCTGGTCGGAACGATGACCCCCGCCGTCCTCGGCCATGCCTTGCGCCGCCTCGGCGTTCCGGCGGCGCTCATTCACCTGCTGTTCTTCACCGTCCGCTACGTCGAGGTGCTGAGCCGGGAGTACCAGCGCAGCCGCCTCGCCATGAAGGCGCGCGCTTTCCGGCCGCGGAGCGATCTGCACACGTGGCGCAGCCTTGGCTATCTCATCGGCATGCTGCTGGTGCGCGGCCTGGAGCGCGCCGAACGCGTTCTCAAGGCGATGAAGTGCCGCGGCTTCGACGGCCGCCTCCACGCCCTCGATGCGTTCGCGCTGCGGCCGGTTGACGTCGCGTTCGCGGCGGCGTGGGCGCTTGTTGGCGCGGCGCTGCTGGTCTGGGAGCATACGTGAGTCCGCCGTTGTTCCGCTTGCGCGGCATCCGCTTCGCCTATGACGGATTCCGCCCCGTTCTCGACGGCGCCGACTTCGCCCTTGCGCCGGGGGAGCGGGTCGCCCTCGTCGGCGGCAACGGCGCCGGCAAGACGACGCTGTTGCACCTCATGGTCGGCTTGCTGAAGCCGCAGGCCGGGGAAGTCGTCGCGTTCGGTCGGGCGCGGCGAGCGGAGCGCGACTTCCACGACGTCCGGGCGCGGGCCGGGCTGTTGTTTCAGGACCCGGACGACCAGTTGTTCTGTCCCACCGTGGCGGAGGATGTGGCGTTCGGTCCCCTCAATCTCGGCAAGACTGAGGCCGAGGCCGGCGCCATCGTCGCGCGCACCCTGGCCCAGCTCGGCCTGGACGGCCTGGAGAACCGCGTCACCCACCGGTTGTCGAGCGGCGAGAAGCGGCTGGTGACGCTGGCGACGGTGCTGGCGATGGACCCGGAAGTCCTTTTGCTGGACGAGCCGACCAACGCCCTCGACGAAGCGGCCGAGGCGCGGCTCACCGCCGTCCTGCTCGGCTTGCCTCAGGCGATGGTGATCGTCTCCCACGACCACGCCTTCCGCGGCCGCCTCGCCACCCGCACCGCCACCCTGGCAGGCGGCCGCATCTCCTGAACGGCGAGGCGGAGCCTGAGGCATGGATTTTTTCTCGCAAGTCCGCGAGAATGCGCCGCTTCGGGGGAAATTGCCTTCGGTCGCGAACCCGGCCGCCAATTCCGCTTAACCGGAACCGAAAGGACTTGAAGTCCGTCGATGGGGATATTTGCGCGCCACCTTCTGCGCATGATCGCGACGGCGCTGCGCGATCTGGCGCCGTT
>CAZRWU010000049.1:0-18630 GCA_964603915.1 uncultured Rhodospirillaceae bacterium | reverse complement strand
CGCATCGACCTTGCCGTGCGCGCGCTCAATCCGTGGCCCGGCACGTGGTTTCACCATGACGGGGAGCGGATCAAGGTGCTGGCGGCGGCCACGGTCGACGCGGACGGCGCGCCGGGCGTCGTCGTGGACAATGCCCTGACGGTGGCCTGCGGCGCGGGCGCCCTCAGGCTGCTCCGCCTTCAGCGTCAGGGGCGGACGCCCGCCGATGCGGGCGATTTCCTGCGCGGCTATGCGCTCCCCCCCGGAACCACGCTCGGCTGACCGGCTCCCGCCTTACGCCTGCCTTACGGGACGAAATCGCTCAGCCTTGGCGCGGCCTGCTCGATCTGGAGGATCCGGTCGAATCCGGGTCGCATCTCGGTGAAGATGAAGTCGGCGCGCTTGATCGGGCCGCCGGCGTCCTTGCTCGGAAACTTCCGGCTCCAGGCGTCCATCTTCACGGTGAGCGCGCAAAGAACGCCGCCGATGGTGGTATGATAGCTGGCGATCAGGTTCTGCACCTTGCGAAACCGATCCGCCGAGATGTTGCGCCACAAGTCCGCCGTGCTCCGGTCGAAACGGTCGAACCGGATTTTCAAGGTGGTCATCGCCGACTCCAGCACGTCCTGCATCATCGCGCAGGTCGTCATCAGGTTGGCGTCCTTGCGCAACTGCCAGTGGTCGCGAAGCTGCTCGATCACCGCGCGGTAGTCGGCGACGATCGGCTCGATGCCGTCGAGCGCCTGCCGGTAGTAGGACAGCGAAAGGAAGATATCGCCGTAGTCTTCGAGGAACTTGGGAACCTGATCGACCCGGATTTCGAGGCGGGCCGCCATCAGCTTGAGCCGGCTGAGGGCTTTTCCGACGTCCGGGTCGCGAAACAGCGCGACGAGATCCTCGAAGCTGTCGATCGACCGCTCGCCGGCGGCGCCATAGATGTGCATGATCAGCGGCCGGGTGAAGCGGGTCATGTAGGCGGTCAGTTCGGCGTTCTTGCGCCGCGACAGGCGCAGCGCGCGCAAGTCGTTGACGGGAATGCCATGCTCGCGGAGCAGAACGCGCAGGCTGTACATATCGAAGCTCGGCAGCAGCGCAAGCTTGCGGATGACCCGCAGGTCGGGATGGATCGCCGTTTCACTCCATCCGAACGCGCGCGGCAGATCCTCGATGTCGACTTGCCCGCTTCCCGTGGTCGGATCGTCGAACAGCTCGACCACGCTCTCGAGGCGAACGTTCTTGATCATGCGCGCCCGGGTGAGCGCCGGCGTCCGGAAGGGAATGATGGAGAGCGGCAGGATATGCAGCGAGTCGCGGTCGATGTCGCGCATTCCGCCGGGCAGGGCGCAGTCTTGCGGCTCTTCGCTCCCCGACGTCATCCTGACCTTAGTCCCCTGTTTCCCGATGCGTCCTGGCATCGCCGCAGCAGTATTGAGCAGCACGGTTAACAATGACAAAACGCGTCCATCGAAGCGCCGGAACCGGAAGAGGGAAGCAAGGGAACCGTCATGCCGCGCTACAAGCTGACGATCGAATATGACGGCGGCGGCTTCGTCGGCTGGCAGCGTCAAGACAACGGGCCGTCGGTTCAGGAGGCCATCGAGACGGCGATCGCCCGCTTTTGCGGCGAGGATATTCGGATCGCCGCCGCCGGGCGGACCGATGCCGGCGTTCACGCCAGCGGGCAGGTCGCCCATGCCGATCTCGAGCGCGATTTCCCGCCCGAGACGGTGCGCAACGCCATCAACTTCCATCTCAAGCCGGCGGCGGTGGCGGTGCTCGACGCGGCGCGCGTCGCCCCCGATTTCCATGCCCGGTTTTCGGCGCGGAAACGGTTCTACCGCTACCGCATCCTGAACCGCAGGGCGCCCCCGGCGCTCGATCGCGGGCGCGTGTGGTGGGTGCCCAAGCCTCTCGACGTGGAAGCGATGGCGAACGCGGCGCGCCGCCTGGAAGGCCGCCACGACTTCTCGACGTTCCGGGCGGCGCTTTGTCAGGCATCGTCGCCGGTGAAAACGCTCGATCGGCTTCACGTCGCGCGCTGCGCGGACGAGATCGCCATCGAAGCCGTCGCCCGTTCTTTTCTTCATCATCAGGTCCGCAACATGGTCGGGACCTTGAAATGGGTGGGGGAGGGGCGGTGGACGCCGACGGACGTCGCCGCGGCGCTTGCGGCGCGCGCGCGTCGCCGCGGCGGACCGACCGCGCCAGCGCACGGGCTGTGCCTGATCGGAGTCGCTTATTAGGGGGGCGCGCTCGCGGCGGCGCTCAGCGCAGGCTTTGGGCGACGGCGCTGATGATCAGATTGAGCACGATGTCGATGCCGACAATGCTCGCCGCCGGCAGAGGATCGAGGGCAAGGGCCGTCCGGGCAATGAACCACAGATACGCGAGGATCAGGGAGAAGACGATCAGCCAGAGGATAAAACCAACCTCGGGCTGGAGAACGCCGGTGATCCACAGCATGTTGACCGGAATGAAAACAGCGTTCTGAAGGACGGCCGCCCAGTTGTACGCGACGATATAGCCGATGAAGTGATCGAAGCGGTCAAGCTGTTGCGTCATCCAGGCCATGACCAGGGGATACGCGGCCCAGGCCATCACGTAGCCGATGCCCTCGGCAAGGGCGAATCGCACCGGATGAGACACGGTTTCCAGCTCGGGATACGCCGTCGCCAGGAGCAACGCGTAGAACGGCGCGATGATGACCGCCGCCGAGAACGACCGCCAGAAGGCGCGGGGTCCGCCCGCGAAATAAGTCATGCCGCGGGAATCGAAGCGCGCCAGACGATAGGCGCCGTACAGCGACGTTGCCGCTTCCACGGGGAGCGACATCAGCGCCCGACCCGGAAAGTCGCCTCGAGCACCGCATGGTAGATGGCCGTGAGGCGGGCGAGATCGGCGACGGGGACGTTTTCGTCGACCTTGTGGGCTGTCGCCCCGACCATGCCGAACTCGGCGACGGGGCAGACGTTCTTGATGAAGCGCGCGTCCGACGTTCCCCCGCTGGTGCTGAAGACCGGCGCGCGTCCGGTCACCGCGGCCACCGCGTCGGCGATGGCGGCGCTGAGCGGCCCCGGCGGCGTGACGAACGCCTCGCCCGAACATTCGGTTTCCAGCGCATAGCGTCCGCCGGCGCCGGCGCAGCAGCGCTCGATCCACGCGCGCAGGCTGGCGCAACTGTGGCGATCGTTGAAACGGATGTTGAAAGCGGCGCGGGCTTGCGCCGGAATCACGTTGGCGGCGGCGTTGCCGACATCGATCGAGGTCAGGCAGACCCGCGAGGGGTCGAAGAATTCGGCGCCGTCGTCGAGCGGCGTCTCGGTCAGGGCGCGCAAGATCTCGATGAGCCGGGGGATCGGGTTGTCGGCAAGCTGCGGATAGGCGGCGTGCCCTTGCACTCCATGCGCCGTCAGCGCCGCGTTGAGGCTGCCGCGCCGCCCGATCTTGATCATCTCGCCGAGTTCCGCGGGATTGGTCGGCTCGCCGACGAGGCAGCCGTCGAGGCGCTCGCCGCGCGCGTCGAGCCAGGACAACACCTTGCGGGTGCCGTTGACGGCCGGACCCTCCTCGTCGCCGGTGATCAGCAGACTGATGGAGCCCCCGAAATCGACGCCATACCGGGCGATGAAGCGGCCGGCGGCGGCGATGAAGCAGGCGATCGCGGTTTTCATATCGGCGGCGCCGCGCCCGTACAGCCGGCCGTCGCGGACCTCGCCGCCGAACGGATCGGCGGACCACGCCGCGGCGTCGCCGGGCGGCACGACATCGACGTGGCCGGCGAAGCAGAAATTGGGCGGCGCGGCGCCGATGCGGGCGTAAAGGTTGTCGGCGCTCGGCGCTCCAGGCTCGGAGAACGGCAGCCGCACGCAGGCGAAGCCGATCGCCGCGAGCGCATCCTGCGCCACGCCGAGAGCGCCTTCGTCGGCGGGCGTGACGCTGGGGCAGCGAATCAGCGCCTGGCTGAGCTGGAGAGGGTCCGGCGCAGGCGATCGACCGCTCAACGAGGCACCATCAATTCCTGAGCAGCTCGTTGATCGACGTCTTGGCGCGCGTCCTGGCGTCGACCCGCTTGACGATGACGGCGCAATACAGCGAAGGCCCCGGCCGGCCGTCGGGAAGATCGCCGCCCGGCATCGCTCCCGAGACGACGACCGAATAGGGCGGCACCTTGCCGTAATGCACCTCGCCGGTGGCGCGATCGACGATCCGCGTCGAGGCGCCGATATAGACGCCCATCGAGAGCACCGAACCCTCGCCGACGAGAACGCCTTCGGCGACCTCGGCCCGGGCGCCGATGAAGCAATTGTCCTCGATGATCACCGGCTCCGCCTGCAACGGCTCGAGCACGCCGCCGATGCCGGCGCCGCCGGAAATGTGGCAGTTCTGCCCGATCTGGGCACACGAGCCGACGGTCGACCATGTGTCGATCATCGAGCCGGCGCCGACATGGGCGCCAAGGTTGACGAAGCACGGCATCAGCACCGCGCCCGGCGCGATGTACGCCGAATAGCGAACGGTGCAATTGGGGACGGCGCGAAAACCGGCGGCGCGGAATCGCGCCTCGTCCCAGTCGCGAAACTTCGATGGCACCTTGTCGAACCACGAGGCGCCGCCCGGCCCGCCGGAAATCGGCGCCATGTCGTTGATTCGAAACGACAGCAGGACCGCCTTCTTGAGCCACTGGTTGACCCGCCACGCGCCGTCGACCTTCTCCGCGATCCGCGCCTCGCCCGAATCGAGAAGGGCGAGGGCGGCGTCGACCGCATCGCGGATCGTCGCCGGAGCGTCGAAGCCAAGGCTGTCGCGGCGCTCCCATGCCGCGTCGATGGTGCTTTCAAGTTCCGTCGTCATCCTCTTGCGCCCGCCTGACTACCTGTCCGAGATGGAGGCGGACGATGGGGGAGCGCTTCCGGCGTGTCAACCGCCGAGGCGAGGATTATCGCCGGCTCGCGCCGACTTCCTCCAGCCAAGCAACCAGATCGTCGACGGTATGGTCGATGCGAACCGTCGTTGCGCCGACTTCGCCGAGTTCGGATCCGGTCCGGACCCACGCCGTGACCATGCCCATCGCCGCGGCGGGAGCAAGGTTGCGCGCCATGTCCTCGACCATGACGGTGGAGCGCGGGTTGAGTCCGAAGCGGGAAACCAGACTGGCGTAGGGAGCGGGTTCGGGCTTTGGCTGGTAGTCGGCTTCGACGATATCGAAGATCGCGTCGAAATGATGCGCGACCCCGAGCTGCGTCATCACCCGCTCGGCGTGCAACGTCGAGGCGTTGGTGTAGATCAGCTTGCGCCCCGGCAGCGCCGCAAGGGCCGCCTCGAGCGCCGGGTCGGCCGGCAGCACCGAGACGTCGATATCGTGGACATGTTCGAGAAAAGGCCCAGGCTCCATGCCGTGGACGTGCATCAGACCGCGAAGCGATGTGCCGTACTCCCTGAAGTACTGCTTTTGCAGAGCGTACGCGTTGTCGATCGGCAGGCCGAGAAACGCCGCGATGTAGCTGCGCATGCGCGTATCGATCTGGCTGAACAGGTCGATGGTCGCGGAATAAAGCGTGTTGTCGAGATCGAAAATCCAGGCCTCCACGTCGCGCAGACGCGCCGGCGGTTCCGTGGGCGGAGAGGTCTTGGCATTGTCCGTGGCGATCATGGCTTAAGTTTTGGGTCGGCCAGTCAATTCTGGCAAGGACCAAGGCGCCATGTCGAAAAAGATTAACATCAAGATTAACATGAACGAGTGCTTGTTTCCGGAGATGGTCTTCGCCACAATGTAAAAAAAAATCAAGGAGATTCATGGGGTGCCCTTGGCGAGGCCAGTAAGCGACCGAAGAGGAACGCCGGATCAGCCGCCATCGCCTCATGATGGCGCGAGCGCCGAGCGGGACCGCTTCGTGGCTTTGGCGTTTTGCTGGGCGGACATTCTGCTCGAGCTCGACTCCGCCACCAATGTGGTGTTCGCCGCCGGCGCCCTGGAGGCGATGACCGGTCAGAGCGCCGGATCGCTGATCGGACGGCCCGTCGCCAGCCTCGTCGCGCCCCAAGACAGCCTGGTGGTCGAGCAGCTTCTGAAGATCGCCAGCAAGCACGGCCAGGTTGAGGACATTGCGGTGCGCCTTCTCGATCGGCGCGGACGGACCCATCCGCTTTCCGTTGTCGGTTATCGCCTCGACGACGGCGACGCCCGTTACTTCCTGGCGATGCGCCGTCCCAGCTCGCTGCGGCTGGAGTGGCGGGCCAAGGCGCTCGTCCGGGACGCCGCTTCCGGTCTCTACGATGCCGACTCCCTCCTGAACGTGGTCGCCGGGGCGTACGCGGCGAAGGGCCGGCGGGATCGATGGATCACCTTCGTTCTCGTCGACGGCTATCAGGAGCTGCGCGAACGAATCGGCAAGGCGGCCGAGCAGGAACTCCTTTTCACCATTGGCCGGTTGCTGCGGGCGGCCTCGCTGAACGGAGACACCGCCGGCCGGATCGGCGGCGATCGCTACGGCGTGCTTCATGCCGCGAGCGTCGATGTCGGCGCCTTGCGCCGGCAGGTGTTCGACCTCGTCCGCCGCGCCGATCCGGAGCATCGCGGCCTGCCGATCCACGTCGCCACGATCGCGACAGACCACGCCGTCCTCAACGACCAGGACGGAGTGAACGCGCTGACCTACATGATCAACCGCTTTCGCCATCTCGACAGCGGCGACCTGGCGACGCGGAGCCTCAGCACCGTCATCGGCGAGCTGGCGAGCGAAGCCGTGGGAACCGTCGGCGCGTTCCGGCGCGCCATCGCCGCATCCGAATTCGACATCGCCTTCCAGCCGATCATCGACATCCGGGCGGGCAGAATTCATCACTACGAGGCGCTGGCCCGGTTTCGCACCGGCCATACCTCACGCGGTCCCTGCGAGCACATCACCTATGGCGAGGAGAACGGCCTCATCGCGGAGTTCGATCTGGCCATGGCGACGAAAGTGGTCGAATGGCTGTCGCGGAGGCCGCCCGGCGAGAGCGCCTGCGTCGCGGTCAATGTTTCGGGCGTTTCCGTCGGATCGCTGTCCTACCTCGCCGGCCTCGACGCCTTGCTCAACCGCAACGGCTGGGCGCGCGGTCAGTTGATGTTCGAGATCACCGAATCGGCGCGCGTGGAGCGGCTCGGCCAGGCCAACGCGTTCATCCAGCGTCTGCGCCGCGGCGGCTATCCGGTCTGCATCGACGACTTCGGCGCCGGCGCGGCGGACTTCAAGTATCTGTCGCGCCTGGAGGTCGACATCGTCAAGCTGGATGGAACCGCGATCCGCAACGCCCGGCGGAGCCACAAGGGCGCGGCTTTTCTCAAGGCGCTCGTCGGGCTTTGCCAGGAACTCGACGTGGCCACCATCGCCGAGATGGTGGAGGATGAAGCGGCGCTCGATTTCGTTCGCCGGTGCGGCGTGCAATACGCGCAAGGCCATCTGTTCGGCGAACCGGCGGCGGAGATCGACGCCTTTGCCGGCCTCGTCCCGAATCGGCTTTTCGCGTGAACCCGCAAGCGCCGCGCCGCGAGGAGCGGTAACCCGAACCGCGAACCGCGGATCAGTCCTCGGGGTCGGCGATCACCAGGGTGCCGGCGCCGTGCTCGGTGAACAGCTCGAGCAAAACCGCGTGCGGCGTGCGGCCATCGACGATGACGGCGCCGCCGACGCCCCTGTCGACGGCTTCGAGACAGGTCTCGACCTTGGGAATCATGCCGCCGTGGATGATCCCGGTGTCGATCAGCGCGCGCGCCTGTTGCGCGGTCATCATCGGAATGACGTTGCCGCGCCGATCGAGAACGCCGTCGACATCGGTCAGCATCAACAGGCGCTTGGCCCCCATCGCGGCGGCGATGGCGCCGGCGGCGGTATCGGCGTTGATATTCAGCGTCTCGCCGCGCGGACCGACGCCGATCGGCGCGATCACCGGAATGACGTCGGAGCGGGTGAAGCAATCGAGGACGTGGGGATCGACCTCGGTCGGCTCGCCGACCAGACCGAGATCGAGGATTCGTTCGATGTTCGATCCCGGGTCGCACTTGGTCCGGCGCAGCTTGGTGGCGGTGATCAGGTTGCCGTCCTTGCCGCACAGGCCGACGGCGAAGCCGCCCGCGGCGTTGATCTCGGAAACGATCTGCTTGTTGATCGAGCCGGCGAGGACCATTTCCACGACTTCGACGGTTTCCTGGTCCGTCACCCGCAAGCCGTCGACGAAGGCGCTCTGGATCTTCAGACGTTGCAGCATCTGCGCGATCTGCGGGCCGCCGCCGTGCACGACGATGACGTTGATGCCGACCTGCCTCAGCAGCACCATGTCGCGCGCGAACAGCTTGGCCAGCTCGGGATCGCCCATCGCGTGGCCGCCGTACTTGATGACGAACGTCTCGCCGCTGTGGCGACGCATGTAGGGTAGGGCTTCGGACAGAACCCGGGCCCGCGCCAACCCCTCCTCTCGCGTGATCGATGCCTGCTCCGTCATGAGCGCGGAGTATAACGACGGGCGCGGCTTGTCCACCGCAATTTGACGATCATCCGCATCACGACGCCGGGCCGTCGGCGAGCGCGGCGAGCGCGGCGCGGAGATCGGCGATGCCGAAGGCGGTGCGGGCGCTGGTCGCGAGCACGTGCGGATGAGCGGCGGCATGGCGGGCCAACTCCTGCGCCGCCGCGGCGAGCCGGTCCGCCAGCTGCTCGCCGCCGACCTTGTCGCTCTTGGTCAGAATGGCCTGGAAGGAGACCGCCGCCTCGTCCAGCATCGCCATGACCTCGCGGTCGATGGACTTGATGCCGTGGCGCGCGTCGATCAACAACAACGCCCGGCGCAGCGGGACGCGGCCGCGCAAGTAATCCCTGACCAAACGCGTCCAGCGAACGACCTGCGCTTTCGGCGCCTGGGCATATCCGTAGCCCGGCAGATCGGTCAGAATCAGCCGGTCGGCGAGCGAGAAGAAATTCAAAAGCTGGGTGCGGCCGGGCGTATTGGATGTCTTGGCGAGCATCCTGCGGCCGACCAGGGCGTTGAGGAGGCTCGATTTGCCGACGTTGGAGCGGCCCGCGAAGGCGATTTCCGGAAGCTCGGTTTCCGGGATCTGGTCGAGACCGGCCGCCGAGATCATGAACCGGCACGGCAGCGCGAACAGCCGCCGGCCCGCTTCACGCGCCGCCGCGTCCGCCTCGGGCGCGTTCGCGGCATCGTCGTCGGCGCCGCCGTCACGATCATCGCCGGGCACGATCATTGAGAGGCGGTTTTCACCCCTCCGCCCGTAAGGCCGCCCGTCCGCCGCATGATCACCCACTGCTGAATGATCGAAAGCACGTTGTTCCAGGTCCAGTATATGACCAAGCCGGCCGGAAAATGCGCCAGCATGAACGTAAAAATGATCGGCAGCATCATGAAGATTTTCGCCTGCATCGGGTCGGGCGGCTGCGGGTTCAGCTTTTGCTGCAGATACATCGTCAGGCCCATGATCAAGGGCCAGACGCCGATCGTGAGGAACTGCGGCAGGTCGATCGGGATCAACCCGAACAGATTGAAGATCGAGGTCGGATCGGGCGCCGACAGATCGTTGATCCAGCCGAAGAACGGCGCGTGGCGCATCTCGATGGTGACGAACAGCACCTTGTACAAGGCGAAGAACACCGGGATCTGGATCAGCATCGGCAGGCATCCGGACGCCGGGTTGACCTTCTCGCGCTTGTAGAGCGCCATCATTTCCTGGTTCAGGCGCATCTTGTCGTCGCCGAAACGCTCGCGCAGCTTCAACATCTCCGGTTGCAAGCGGCGCATCTGACTCATCGCCTTGTAGGATTTGTTGGCGAGCGGGAAGAACAGCAGCTTGATGACCACCGTCAGCACCAGGATCGCCACCCCGAAATTGCCGACGTAGTCCTGAATGTACATCAGGAAGAAGAACAACGGCCTCGTCAGGAAATAGAACCAGCCGAAGTCGATGGCGCGGTCGAAATTGCTGATGTTGTAGGTTTCGGCGTAGTGATCGAGCAAGCGCGCCCGCTTGGCGCCGGCGAAGATCCGGCTGCTCGCCTCCACCGTCGCGCCGGGAGCGACGGTGATCGGAGCGCCGGTATAATCCGTTTGATAAATGTCGATGTTGTCGCCGCGGTGGTGGACGAAGCGCGCCTCGATCGCCGCGTCGTAAGGAGGAATGACCGCCGCCAGCCAATACTTGTCGGTGATCCCAATCCAGCCGCCCGTGCTTGTCTGACTGATGACGCCTTCGCTTTGCAGGTCGCTGTAATCGACCTCTTTCAAGGTCCCGTTGAAAACGCCGATGGGCCCCTCGTGCAGGATGAAAAACCCGCTGGTGCGGGGCGTTCCATGGCGGGAAACGAGGCTGTAGGGAAACAGCGTGACGGCGTCGTCGCCGGTATTCTCGACGCTCTGGATGATCGTGAACATGTAATTGTCGTCAATCGCCACGGTCCGCGAGAACCGCAAGCCGGCGTCGTTCGTCCACGTCAAGGTCACCGGATCGTCCGGGGTCAGCGTATCGCGGTCCGCCGTCCATTGCGAGTCCGGCCCGGGAACATCGACGCCACTGCCGGCGGCGCCCCAGCCGACCTCCGCGAAATACGTGTCGCGGGCCTGCGGCGGCGAAAGCAACGTGATCTGAGGGCTCGCCGGATCGACCGTCTCGCGGTAGTTCTTGAGCTTGATGTCGTCGATGCGCGCTCCGACCAGCGCGATCGATCCGGAAATGCTGGGGGTCTCGATGCGCACCCGCGGGACCGCCGCGAGCGCCGCTTCGCGATCCTGGCCGGGCGCGATGGAACCGGTGGCCGTCGGCGCCCCCGGCGTCAGCCTGTCCGTCGGCGGGGCGACGGGCGCCACTCCCGGTCCCGATGGCGCCCCCGGTTCCGCCGGAGCGGTTTGATCGGACGTCGGCGGCGGCGGCGCGACCTCATCCTTGGGATACATCGTCGCAAAGAAGTACTCGAAGCCGAACAGGATCGCGACCGACAGCAGGATCGCCAGGATCAGGTTCTTGTTGTCGATCATGGATGATCGTGCCCCGTCAGATGAAATCGTGTTTTATTGTTGCGTCGGTCGCGGCGGCGCGCCCGGCGCGGCGCGGTGGCGGGCGGATCGCTCTCGACGCCGCGGGTCGGTTTCGAGCGGCACGGGATCATGGCCCCAGCCGCCCCAGGGATGACAGCGGCCGAGCCGCCTGAGCGCCAGCCAACCGCCTTTCCAGGCGCCGAAACGGGAAACCGCATCGAGCGCGTAGGCGGAACACGAGGGATCGAACCGACAGGCTCCCGGAAGCACCGGAGAAAGAGCGTACCGATAGCACAGAATGACGGCCCGCAGGAATTCCGTCGCCATCCTCATTCCCGTTGCTCTCCCTCCGCCGCGTCGCTCAAGCTCGTCTCCGGCGGGGGACGGCAGGCGCGAAGCCGCCGGAGAGCTGTTTTCAGGTCGTCGATCAGGTCGCCGAAGGAACGCCCCGCCGTTGCTTGACGCCCGACCAATACGTAATCGCAGCCCGGCGCGGCCAACTCCGGCAGAACCTGCTCGGCGGCGGCGCGAAGCCGGCGTCGCACGCGGTTGCGGACAACCGCCTTGCCGACACGGCGGCTCGCGGTGATGCCGTAGCGAATTTCGCCGGCATCCGATTGACCCGAGGGTCTCCGATAGAACTGCACCACGACCCCGGGCATGACGCAGCGGCGCTTCGTCCCGGCGACGCGCAGATACTCAGAGCGCTGCTTCAAGCGCGAAGTGGTCGCGCGCAACAGCGTGTCAAGCGGTGAGACGCTTGCGCCCCTTTCTCCGCCGGTTGGCGATGACGCGCCGGCCGCCTACTGTCGCCATGCGGGCGCGAAAGCCGTGCCGTCTCTTACGGACAATGACGCTTGGTTGAAACGTACGTTTCACGTGCCGGCTCCTGTTTGCAATCGGACCGCTGTATACGGGCTCGCCGGGATCGAGTCAACGCATCGCGGCCGGCGGCCATCTTCACAATTCCATCGAAATCGTCTCGGATCGCGCCTCGAGGCCGCTCACGAGGCGATGCAGCTTCGCGATTCGTGCTTCCGGCGACGCCACACCATATTCACACTATATGGAGAGCGTGAAGGATCATCATAAGGGTATGGGATCGCAACCATGAAAATCGAGGTCGATTAAGTGCAGTGCGGCAGGAAGATCGACACGTGCGCCGAAGCGCCGGAACCCGCCGACGAGAGCGGAGGGCTTAACCTGCGCCGGCTGCTGCCTTTGGCGGTCATCGCCGTTGGGTTCTTAGCATTTTTCGCGTTCGATCTTGATGAATATCTATCGTTCGAAGCCTTACGCGAGAACCGGGAAACTCTCCTTGCCTGGCGCGATCGAAATCAGGTTGCCGCTCTTTTGATTTTCATCGCTGTTTACGCCGCCCTGGTCGCCATTTCGCTTCCCGGCGCGATATGGATGACGATCGGCTGTGGATTTCTGTTCGGGACGACGTTGGGCGCTTTTTCGGCTGTTGTCGCCGGCACCATCGGCGCCAGCCTGATCTTTCTCGCCGCCCGCTATACCTTCAACGATTACCTGCGCAGGAAAGCGGGGCCGATGATCCGCAAGATGGAGGGCGGGTTCCGCCGAAACGCCCTCAGCTATCTGCTTTTCCTGCGCCTCATGCCGATATTTCCGTTTTGGCTGGTCAATCTCGTGCCGGCGTTTCTTGGCGTTCCCTTGCGCACCTTCGTCGTCGGAACGTTTTTCGGCGCCATTCCCTGGAGCCTCGTCTACGCCTCGATCGGCAACGGTCTCGGCGCCGTCATCGACGCCGGCCAGCGGCCCAACCTCGCCGTCATCCTGGATCCGGCAATCCTTCTTCCCATCCTTGGGCTGGCGATGCTCTCGCTGCTGCCGGTGGCGTACAAGGCGGTCAAGAGGCGCTCGGCCGCGGCCCGCTGACGCGGCATCCGCCCCTCCGGGGAAGCGGCCGGTCAAACGGTGACCTTGCTGCCGCATTGACGTGGGACACAGAGAAATCGTCGGGCCTTTCTCCGCGCTATGGAACGGCGTGATAGGGAAGCCGCGGCGGTGGAGACATTCCCGCGGCTCCCCATTGGCGGGAAAAATCGACGTTCCCGCCGAAGCGATTATTCCTCCGGCCTGACCGCGACGGCGGCCGCCTCGATGAACGAGATCTGGACCATTTCGCCCAGCTTCAACTGGTCCAGCATTTCCTGAGCTTGCGGATCTTTCACCTTGACCGTGTGGATGTGATCGTCGGGCCCCATCAAGGTCACGGTATTCTGCGGCCGATCGATACCGACGATTTCCGAGGTGTAGGTCACCACGTCCGCCTCGGCGCCGGCCGGCATTTCACCCTTCTTCGCCCGCACCGCTTCTTCCGTGACGCTCTCGCCCGGAGCCGATCCCGCCTTCGGCTCGCTGACGTCGAGCGCGACCGCTTCGTAATAATCGACTTCAACGGTATCGCCGACCTCGACCTGCGGCAGGTTCTGCACCGCCTCGCCCACCTTGACCGTGAACGCCTCGCCGTCGGCCGGCTTCAAAGTCACCAGGCGCTTGTCCAGGTCGATCTTCTCGACCGTCGCTGTTGCCGTGACCATTTCGCCAACCATGGCCTCCCCGGTGACACCCGTTTGCGCCTGTGCGCTTTCAACAGGCGCCGTCAGCGACAGGGCGAGCGCCAGCGCCGAGGCAACGCCCAGATTCTTGCAAAAAGCAAGCAAACGTTTCCCTCGCATCAAAACCTCCTCAATAAAATTTTGTTCTAACCCAGTTGGGAATGTTCTCTACCGTCTTTACGCGACTCAATCTCCCTTTTCCTCCAACACGACTTGTTTCTTTTTTTCGTAGTATAACCCGGTTCGAATGAATATACAAATCCAGTACCCATTCCATTCGCAAGGCAACGATTTCAGATTTCTCGACTATTGGCCCATCAAGCCGCGGGCGTGGCGCAACTTACAACCGTCGTGCCCGGCGGACCATTTGCCAGAGCTGGCCCAGCCTCGGCCACTTCCCGCGGGGCAGCCGCGCCACGATCACGTCATGGCAGAAGCCGGCATAACCGGCGGTGACCGGTATCGGCACGCCGGTTTGGCCGGCGTACTCGCGCAACGACGCCTCGCTTGGCTCCCATCCCCGATCCCGGCACCACAGGCCGAACGACAGTTCCTGACCCCACCAGCCGGCGGCTCGGGGGCGCAGAGCGCGCACCATGTGCGCTGTCTCGGCGGGGGCCTCGGGCGCGCCACAGGCGGGCCAGATGTCCGCATAGAAATAGCTTGGCCGTTGTCCCCCGGTCGCGGCGGACACGCGCGCCGGCAACTCAGGCCCGAGCGCATCGGTCTGCAGGATCGCCACTTTCTCGCGCCCAGGCCAGGATGCCGAACTTGTCGCGTCACGCACCACCGCGACCACCTCCGGCGACCGCTCGACGACCACGATACGCTCCACCTCGGGCTTGAGCGACGCGGCATAGGCGTACAACCCCATTCCCAGTCCGGCCACGACCACGACGCCCCGCGCCTGGTGGACGTGGAAGGCATGGCTCTCCTGCTCCATCAGGCTGGTCGACATCCATGCCGCGCGGCCTTGATGGAGGACGTGGCGGCGGGGCTCCATGACGAGGCCCGAGACGTAGCCTTCGACGGGGCCGGGCCCGTAGCGCGCCACCCGCCATTCGCCCGCGGCGGCATCGCGATAGGCCGGAACCGGAAACAGCCCGAAGCCATAGCGCGCGAGCATCGCGCGATGGCGATCGGGATGAGGCGTGAGAGGGGGGTCTTCCGGCATGACGCGCCCTATAAGGTTACAGCAGGTATCGAGCGACGGCCAACCTGACCGGCCAATCCGATCGGCGGCGACAGCCAGGTTGGCCGGTGGGCGTGACTCGAGGGTGAGCGTCGTCGCCGATAAGGCGTACCCCGCCGCATGGCTGCTCGACGCCCGGCGCCGCACGCGCATCGTCCCGTCATCCCGAGCCGGTCCAGCCAGCCCCGGAAGCCCGACTTCGACCGCCAGCGATGCCGCTTGGCGGCCCGCGACCGCAAGCCCGGCCCGCATGACCCCGCCTTCGTCCGGCTCGCCTCCATCATGGTCTGGCTCCGCGCTTTTGGCGATACAGCCCAGAGTCGATCATGGCAGGGTCAAGTGTGCACGGCCGGATGCGGTGCTTGCGCGCACCCGCGAACGCGCCGCAGGCAAAGCGCCGAACAGGATCATTGACGCGGCGCGACGCCCCTCGCACATAGGAGTATAAACAGATGTCGAATAACAGATTATCAAAAACTTGATCATATAAAAGTACACTCTGCGGTCATCTCGTTAATTTCTTTAATAGCATGTTGTATTAGAATCACAAAAAAAATCTTTATTCATAACAGGGCATTGCAGCATTGTAGAGACATCACTGCGCCTTTCTATTTTCGAATAATTTTCATTGACTTCTTGCATGGAGCATGCTAGCAGAGGGCGTGGGTCCGCAGTGGGAGGAAAAAAATGACTACAAGACGAATTTTCAGTTCTATGATTGCTATCGCGTTCGGCGCCGGCCTTCTCGCGGTGGCGTCCGCTGGCTTTGCCGCGGAAAAATCCGCAGCCGAAAAGAAATATGACGACCAAGTCAACAAGTGCCAAAATATTGGCAATACCGACGAGAGAAATCAGTGCCTCGACGACGCGATGAAGGAGTATCAAGAGGCTCAAGCAAAAGATAAAGGCACGAAACAATAGCCTACTGAGAACCGTATTACCAGTTTCTGATTTTTACTTTCGCCTTGCGCGCTCTGATTGGCGCGTTGCGTGTCGTGACCCCAATCCGGCGCGCGCAAGGCGAACCATTCAGCCGTGATCGTCTTCCGCGTCGCCAGGTTTCGGTCGCTTGCTCCAGGTCCAGGGCGGCAAGCCCGTCGGGAAGAACGTGAAGATCGATCCGATCCGCCGTCAGTCCCGGCTTCTCTCGTCTCCTGATCAACGCCGTTTTTCGCAAGAGCCCCGGCGGCGCGCCGCCGCTCCCGCGAGAAGCGCGGCGCGGCGCGAAAAAAGCTTGCGCGGAAGGCGCGAATGGCCGAGTTATGCCGCCGGCGAGCGTGAGTGGAGGGATCAATGCCTCATCTTGATCGATGGATTGTTGGCGGTTTGGTGATGGTCATCGGCCTGTTCGGCCTTTATCTGTCCTCGCAGGCGGACGAGGCCATTATGTATTACACTGGCCTCGCCCTGTTCATCGGGGCCGTCCTGTTCAACTTTTTTCAGATCAAGCGCGCCTACGGCCATCATCACGAGTAGGGCCACGGCGGCCAGCGGCGACGCGGAGCGCGCAGCGCTCGCGCCCGGCGCGCGCCGCCGCGAGCAGCCGTTCGGCAACGGCCCGACCTGGACAAAGGGGCGCCGCCACCTCATGTTTACAGGCGGCATGCGGCGGTCCCCCTCATGCCGTCGACAGGCGCCTGGTGAACGGGACCGCAAGATCGGTATGGCGGCTCGATGCGCCGCTGGAGCTGAACGCAGATCAGCGCCGCCGCGCGCCTGCGGGCGACGCTGCCGGGAATGAAGCGATGACGCACTCGTTTGCAAACTCTGCCGGACGATACGCCGAGACGACGCGCGGCATCACCGTAAGCGTCTTGCCGATCTACCTGGAGGATCAGTCGACGCCAGAAGCGGGCCAGTTCGTCTGGGCTTACCATATCCGGATCGAGAACAACGGACCCAAGACGGTGCAACTCCTCCGCCGTCACTGGCGGATCACCGACTCGCTCGGCCATCTCCAGGAAGTCCGTGGAGAAGGCGTCGTCGGCGAGCAGCCCGTTCTGCGTCCGGGCGAAGCCTACGAGTACACCAGCGGCACGCCGTTGCAGACGCCGTCCGGGATCATGGCCGGTTCCTACCGGATGACGACCGAGGACGGCGAGGAATTCGATATCACGATCCCGGCGTTCTCGCTCGACAGCCCTTACGGAACCCCGCAAATTCACTGACAGGTTGTGACACCGTGAGCACGTCCAAACCGCTCGGTCTCGCCGACGCCGCCGCGCCCCGGATGCTGGCGCAGAAGAAGCCGGATCGCGAAGACGTCGAAGCGGCCGTGCGGACGCTGATTCGCTGGGCCGGCGACGATCCGACCCGGGAGGGACTTGTCGATACGCCGCGCCGCGTGGTCGCTTCCTATCTTGAGTTCTTTAGCGGCTACGACGCCGATCCGGAGGAGCTGCTGCGCCGCACCTTCGAGGAAACCGACGGTTACGACGAGATGGTGCTGCTGCGCGACATTCGCTTCGAATCGCACTGCGAGCATCACATGGCGCCGATCATCGGGCGCGCTCACGTCGCCTACCTGCCGCATCGGCGCGTCGTCGGCATCAGCAAGCTGGCGCGAATCGTCGACGCCTACGCCCGTCGCCTGCAAATACAGGAAAAAATGACGGCGCAGATCGCCAACGCCATCAATGAGATTCTGGAGCCGCAGGGCGTGGCGGTGGTGATTGAGGCGGTCCACCAATGCATGACCACGCGCGGCGTTCACAAATCGGGCGTCGTCATGGTGACCAGCCGAATGCTCGGCGCGTTTCGCCTCGACGCGGCGACCCGCCGCGAGTTCCTCTCGATGATCGGCAAGCCGGCGAGCGCCGAGGTGCCGCTGGCCTGAACGGGCGGCGCCACCGCCTCCTTGTGGCGTTAGCCCCTTGACCGCCCGTCGGCGACAGGGTTGATTGCGTCTTCGATCTCGCACCCGCGTCGTTGGGGCTTCGCCGGCTCGATGGACTTCCGCCCGGTCTTTTTCATGGTGGGCATTTTCGTGACCACCCTGGCGTTCGGCATGTGCCTGGCGGCGCTGGTCGATGTGTACTATCGCCATCCCGACTGGCAGGTCTTCGCGGTGGCGGCGAGCGTGACGATGTTCATCGGGATCGCCTTGATCCTGACCTGCCGCACCGAACACATCCGCATCACCGTCCGCCAGGCGTTCGTCGTCACCACGCTGAGCTGGCTGGCCACCGCCATGTTCGGGGCGTTGCCGTTCGCCTTCAGCGAACTGTCGCTGAGCTACACCGACGCGTTCTTCGAGGCGATGTCGGGGGTGACGACAACGGGATCGACTGTGATCGTCGGGCTCGACGACGCGCCGCCCGGCCTTCTTCTGTGGCGCGCGTTGCTGCAATGGCTGGGCGGCCTCGGCATCATCGTGATGAGCATCGCCGTGATGCCGCTGTTGCGGGTCGGCGGCATGCAGATGTTCCGCGTCGAGGCCTTCGAGACGGGCGAGAAGGTGATGCCGCGGGCGGCGCAGATCTCGGCGGCGCTGAGCGTCATCTATATCGTTCTGACGGCGGTTTGCGCGGCCGCCCTGTCGATGGCCGGAATGAGCGTGTTCGACGCCGTGGCGCACGCCATGACCGCTCTCGCCACCGGCGGCTATTCGACGCACGACGCCTCCGTCGGCTACTTCGACAGCGCCTTGATCGACGCCATCCTGACCGTCGGCATGATCGTGGGAAGCCTGCCGTTCGTTCTCTACCTCCGGGTGGTGCAAGGGCAAGCGGGCGAGCTGGCGCGGGACAGCCAGGTTCAGTGGTTTTTTGCCGTGCTGGGTTCGGCTATCGCGCTGACGGCGGTGCTGCTGTGGTCTCACACCGGTTTCGAGCCGACGCGGGCGTTCCGCTTCGCGGC
>CAZRWU010000048.1:0-18829 GCA_964603915.1 uncultured Rhodospirillaceae bacterium | reverse complement strand
CTATCGGGCGCCGTCAGTGGGCACATGAGTTCTAATCAACGCAGATTGGTATTACGCTTCCGGCCTCTCTGCTTCTGGTCATTGCCGCTTTGTGCTGGGCGGGCAACTTCGTGGTCGGTCGCGCCATGCACGCCGACATCCCGCCCGTGACTCTCACGTTCTGGCGCTGGAGCGCGGCGGGTTGCGTTCTGTTGCCGTTTGCCGCGCCCTCGGTTTGGCGATGGCGCGCAGAGTTGTGCCGGCAGCGGTTGTTGCTGTTGATGCTGGCTCTGACTGGTGTGGTCTTGTTCCATCTCTTCGTCTACACCGGCCTGCATACGACGACCGCGACCAATGCCGCGCTGATGCTGGCGACAACGCCGGTTTTGATCCCAGGGTTCTCGCTGTTGTTGCTCAAGGAGCCGATTACTTTGCGGCAAGGCTTCGGAATCATGATTTCGCTGCTGGGAGTCGCCGTCATCGTGCTGCGCGGCCATCTGCATCTGATCGCTTCCCTCACTCTCAATCCAGGTGATCTGTGGATTCTTCTGGCGGTGCCAACTTGGGCTCTGTACTCCGTACTGTTGCGCCGGTTGCCGTCCAGCCTTCCACGGCTGACCGTCCTTGTGGTCATCGTCGCCATTGGAGTGGTTGTTCTTGCGCCGCTCTACGTACTTGAGGTCAGCCGTGCTGGCGCGATCGACGTAACCGTCGAGACTATCCTCGCCATCGGATACGTCGCGCTGTTCGCTTCGGTCATCGCTTACATCTGTTGGAACCGGGCGGTGATCGAGATCGGCGCCAACAAGTCGGGGCTCTACCTGCATCTGATGCCGGTGTTCGCAACCGGCCTCGCGATTATTCTTCTCAGCGAGACTCTGCGCGCCTATCACCTCGTCGGCGTCGGGTTCATCGCGATGGGCATTGTTTTGACGACCCGCGACGGACCATGGCTCAGCCAAAAAACGACCAAGGACGGGCCGACTCGCAAAGAGAGATGACGAACGAATCGAGCCCGATCAGTCGGCGCCGTCGCAACCGCTCGGCGATCAATATTGCTTCGACCTTCCTGACCGTTATTTCCACATCGCTGTTGACCACGATGTAGTCGTACTCAACCCAATGGCTGATTTCGCCGGCCGCCTTGGCCATCCGCGCGCGCACGACGTCCTCAGGGTCTTGAGCCCTTTGCCTCAGCCGACGTTCAAGCTCGGCATAGCTCGGAGGCAGCACAAAAACCGTTACGAGATCCGTGCTTTCGCTCCGTCTCAGTTGCTGCGTGCCCTGCCAATCGACATCGAACAGGACATCGTCGCCGCGAGCCAGCGCTGCCTCGACCGGCAGCCGGGGAGTCCCGTAGCGATTGCCAAAGACCTGGGCGTATTCGAGGAACTCCCCGGCCTCGACGCGCGCTGCAAAATCCTCTTCGGAGAGAAAGTGGTAATCGACGCCATCGACTTCACCGGGACGCGGCAGCCGCGTGGTCGCCGACACCGACATGAGAAGATGATCGTTACGATCCAGAAGTTTCCGCGTAATGGTTGTTTTTCCGGCGCCTGACGGGGACGAGAGCACAAGCATCATGCCGCGGCGGGTGATGCGCGGACAATGCCCGGCATCGTCACTCAATGTTTTGCACCTGCTCGCGCAACTGGTCGATCGTCGTCTTCAGGTCGAGCCCGATTCGTGTCAACGTCACGTCTGACGATTTCGCGCAGAGCGTGTTGGCTTCGCGGTTGAGCTCCTGGCACAGAAAATCAAGCCGGCGGCCGGCGGGTCCTTGACCGGAGATCAGCGTGCGCGCGGCCTCTCCGTGCGCCTTCAGTCTGTCAATTTCCTCCCGGGTATCGGCCCGTGAAGCAAGCAAGGCGGCTTCTTGAAGAAGGCGTTCTTCGGACATGGGAGGAACAACATCGCCAAGAGCAGCCAATTGATCGGTCAAGCGCTGGAAGATGGCTGCGGGTTGCGCCGCTGCGGACTTTTCAGCTTTGGCGCAAAGATGGCTTATCCGGTTGATGTGATCGCGCAGCAGGACCATCAGGCGGTCGCCTTCCTGCTGGCGCATACGCTCAAGGGACTCGAGGGCTTGATCAAGGCTCTCGATGACTGCGCGTTCGAACGCCGCCCGATCTTCCTCGCTCAGCGCGTCGTCGACAGGCTCGAGCACGCCGCGCAACGCCAACAAGCCATCGGCGCTGGCGGGACGGAAATCAGGAAGCCGACTCTGAAGAACGGGAACCAGTGTAAGTACCTGGTCAAGGACTTCGGTATTGATGCGAACGCTGCTCTGACCCTCGGCCCGGCCTACCGTCAGCGTAAGCGAAAAATTCCCCCGCTTGAAGCGCCGGCCAATCCGCTCGCGAATAGCGATCTCCAGCCCTTCATAGCCTGCCGGCAAACGGCTTCGGATTTCAAGGCCGCGACCGTTGACGCTGCGCACTTCCCACGTCCAGCCCCGATCGATGGCGTGGCCTTCAGTGCGCGCGAAACCGGTCATGGATGAGATGGGCAAGGCACGTTCTTCCAACAACTCACGACGCTTACCCTTATAGGGTCCGTAACCTCCTGCAACAAGCATGTTGCGGGTTCAAGTCCAAGCATCTCTCGGCCGCTTGCGAAACACCCCAAGCCACTGCTTCTTTCAGTCGGCCTGCCTTTGTTGTTCCGGCTTGCCTTCTTGAGAAGCCTCGCCTTGCCGTTCCGCCTGAAGCTGACGCCACAGCGCGACGTTGCGATTGTGCTCTTCCAAGGTGCGAGCGAACGCATGCCCCCCCGAGCCATCGGCGACAAAGTAAAGCTCGTCGGTATCGGCAGGCCTCAGAACCGCCTCGATCGATTCCCGTCCGGGATTGGAGATCGGCCCGGGAGGCAAGCCACCGCTGACATAGGTATTGTAGGGGGAGGGCGATTGCAGATCTCTTCGCGTCAGCGGCCGCGCCAGCACGCCGTCGCCCTCGCTGACGGCATAGATGACGGTGGGATCGGCTTGCAAAGGCATGCCCTTGCGCAGCCGATTGATAAAGACGGCGGCAACCCGGGGCCGTTCCTGCGGCGCCGCCGACTCTTTTTCGACGATCGAGGCAAGAACAAGCGCTTCCTGCTTTGACTCAAAAGGAAGATCCGCCGCGCGCGTGGCCCATAGTTCGCCGAGTGTTCTGTCCATTGCCGCGGTCATGCGGGCAAGGAGTTCCTTGCGATCATGCCCGTACGAGTAGTGGTAAGTATCAGGCAGTAAGGTGCCTTCTGGTGGGGGAGCCGGGGCTTCTCCCTTGAGCCCAGGCGCCATATCCAGCAGGGCGACGATCTGCTTGGAGGTTAATCCCTCCGGCACCGTGAACCGGCGCACGACCGTCTTACCCTCCTTGAGGATCGCCGCGACTTCCTGCGGACTGACGGATGGAGGAAAAAGATACTCTCCCGCTCGCAGCGCCGCACCGGCCCCCTCCAGGCGCACGCCGATCTGGAAGATGGAAGGCTGAGAGATGACGCCCGCCTCGGCGAGATGGTGGGCAATCTCTCTGGAATTCGCTCCGGGAGGGATGACGAGGCTGACCTCGGACTGCAGTGGCCCTGGACTGGTGTACTGATGGTGCCCCCAAAAACCAGCCGCGCCAGCCGCGATCACCCCGGCTGTTACGGACAGCCCTGCCAGACGCGCCAAAGTTCGTCTCAAGCGGCTCACGGGCAACCGTCAACTGACCGCCTTGAAAACGAGGGAGGCGTTGGTTCCGCCAAATCCGAACGAATTCGACATGACCGCGCGCACTGTCCGCTCCTTGGCAGTGTGCGGCACGAGATCGAGATCGCAGCCCTCGCTCGGGCGATCAAGATTAAGCGTCGGCGGCACGATGCCGGTCTCCATCGCCTTGATCGCGAAGATGGCCTCGACCGCGCCCGCTGCTCCGAGCAAGTGCCCGACCGAGGATTTGGTCGATGACATGGACAGGGAGTAGGCGGAATCGCCAAACAGCCGCTTCACCGCGCCGAGCTCGATTTCATCGCCAAGGGGCGTCGAGGTGCCATGCGCATTGATGTATTCGATGTCTTCGGGATTCAACTGGGCGCGTCGCAACGCCGCCTTCATGCAGCGGTAGGCTCCCCCGCCATCGCTCGACGGCGCGGTGATATGATAGGCATCGCCGGAGAGGCCATAACCCACCACTTCTCCATAGATCCGCGCGCCGCGGCGCTTGGCGTGTTCGTATTCTTCAAGGACGAGGCTGGCCGCTCCCTCGCTCATGACAAAGCCGTCGCGGTCGACGTCCCACGGGCGCGACGCCTTTTCGGGGGTGTCGTTGAAACTAGTGGACAACGCCTTGGCCGCCGTGAAACCGGCGATGCCGACGCGACAGACCGCTGATTCCGCGCCGCCCGCGACCATGACGTCGGCATCGTCGAGCGCAATCAGCCGCGCGGCATCGCCGATCGCATGAGCGCCGGTCGCACACGCCGTCACCACCGAATGATTGGGTCCTTTAAACCCGAAGCGGATCGAGACATGACCGCTCGCCAAATTGATCAAGGCGGCCGGAATGAAAAACGGGCTCAGCTTTCGCGGTCCGCCGCCATGCTCGACCGTCAGTGTCGCCTTGGCGATTTCCGCCAAACCGCCAATGCCGGAGCCAATCATGACCCCCGTGCGCTCAAGGGATTCCTCGTCCTCGGGCTTCCACTCGGCGTCATCGAGCGCCTGTTCGCTCGCCGCCAACGCATAGATGATGAAAGCATCCATGCGACGTTGATCTTTCGGCTTTACCCAGTCATCGGCATTGAAGCCGCCTTCCGACGTTTCTCCCCGCGGCACCTGCCCGGCGATCTTTGCGGGCAGGTCGGAGACATCAAAGGATTGGATCGCACGAATGCCGGATTCGCTGTTGATCAGGCGATCCCAGTTAAACTTGACGCCGCACCCAAGCGGACTGATGAGGCCAAGCCCCGTTACGACGACACGTCTCATAATGGCCCGTCACTGTTCGCTACAGAACTTTACGATAAACAACCCCACTGCCCGCGTTCGATGCCCGAAGGGGATAAGGATCATTGGGTCGCGTTCTTGATATAATCTACCGCGTCTTTAACAGTACCGATTTTTTCGGCCGCTTCGTCGGGGATCTCGATACCGAATTCTTCTTCGAAGGCCATGACCAGTTCAACGGTATCGAGGCTGTCGGCGCCCAAGTCGTCGATGAAACTGGCGTTCTCGACGACTTTCGATTCCTCCACACCCAGATGTTCAACGATGATCTTTTTTACCCGCTCGGCAACATCGTTCATTGTTCATAATCCTTAGCTGATTGATTGACTTCCGGAAACGCCGACGATCTGCGTCGCGGCGAGATTCAACGCGTCATCGCCCCAGCGGGGACAAAGCGCGGTCTAGCACAGTTCCGCAGGGTTGACCAGCAGCCAAGCGCGCTGGAAACGGGCTGCTGGCATTGTGATTTTCATCATCATATCATTGCCATACCGCCATTCACGTGAAGCGTCTGACCGGTGATGTAGGCGGCTTCGTTGCTGGCGAGAAAGACCGCGCAGGAAGCGATCTCGTCAGCGGTTCCCAGCCGCCCCACCGGCACCGTTGCGAGAATGGCTTTCTTTCGTTCCTCGCCCAGCACCGCCGTCATCTCGGTCTCGATGAACCCCGGGGCGACGCAATTAGCCGTTATTCCTCGTGTCGCTACTTCATGTGCCAGCGACTTGATCATGCCGATCATGCCGGCTTTCGACGCCACGTAATTGACTTGCCCGGCGTTGCCTGTCGCCGCCACAATGGAGGAAATCCCGATGATCCGCCCCCAGCGCTTCTTCATCATGCCGCGCATTGCCGCCCGGATCAGGCGAAACCCGGCGCCGAGGTTGACCTCCAGCACCCGATTCCAGTCGTCGTCGGACATCCTCATGACAAGCCCATCACGCGTGATGCCGGCGTTGTGCACCAGAATGTCGATGCCTCCCCCGAACTCCTTTTCGCTTGCCTTGATCAAAGCCTCGGCTTCTCCCGCTTCGGCGAGATTGGCGGGAATGATCCGCGCCTGATGGCCAACATCGGCCGCCGTCGCTTCGAGCGCATCGACCCGGGTGCCGGACAACACGACTGTTGCGCCCTGACGGACGAATGCACGGGCTATAGCGGAGCCGATTCCGCCGGACGCACCGGTGATAACTGCTGTCTTACCGGAGAGGTCAAACATCGACCTGCGGCGGATTACGCTGTGCGAGATATCAGGCGCTGGCGAGATAAGCTTTGATGTCGGCTGGATTGCCGACCGAAATAGCGGTGATGTTCTTGTCGATCCGCCGCGCCAAGCCGGAGAGGACTCGTCCGGCTCCGACCTCGACGATCGTCGTCACGCCCTGTTCGATCATCCGCTGCATGCTCTCGCGCCAGCGCACCATCGACGTCACCTGGTCGACGAGAAGCCGCCGGATATCCTCACCATGCGCCACCGAAGACGCGGTCACATTGGAGATCAACGGAACAGACGGCGCCGTGATCCGAATCTCGGAGAGAGCTTCACGCAGCCGCATCGCAGCCGGCGCCATCATTTCACAATGAAACGGAGCGCTGACCGGTAGCATGACGCTCCGCCGGGCGCCCAGGCTCGCAGCGATCTGAAGCGCGCGCTTCAGCGCTCGAATGGCGCCGCTCAACACGACTTGGCGTGGAGCGTTGTCGTTCGCTGCAGCACAGATCTCGCCTTCGGCGGCTTGAGCCGCAACTTCCTTGGCTTCCGGCAGGTCCAACGGAACCGCGGCCATGCCGCCGAGGCCGACCGGCACCGCTTCTTGCATGGCCCGACCGCGCACGCGCAATATCCGCGCCGCATCGCCGATTGAAATGCTGCCGGCAGCAGCCAAGGCGGAATATTCACCCAGAGAATGGCCCGCAACCAAGCGCGTATCGCGCCTGATATTGATACCGCCCTCGCTCTCGAGGACACGCATCGTTGCAAGGCTAACCGCCATCAAAGCCGGCTGAGCGTTCGCAGTGAGGGTCAATTCGTCTTCCGGCCCCTCAAACATCAACCGAGTTAAATCCTGACCAAGAGCCTCGTTCACCTCGTCAAAAACACGACGCGCTTCCGGAAAGGCTTCGGCAAGCTCACGGCCCATGCCGACGGCCTGCGACCCTTGACCGGGGAAAACGAAAACATGGCTCATGAGGGATCCCCCACTACGTTTTGGATTCGGCGACAGAGATAACGGCTGAAGCTTTTGTGTCAAGCATCAGGGTAAAGCATCGCTGTCGTTGTATTGCTCGACGCCCCTCGCGACGGAGCGTTTGCCGTTGTTTAACAAAGCATTTCGTCTCCAGAATGATGACCGTCGTTGCTGTCGGAATTGTTTATCGATCCTCGTTCTGAGGCGCGCGGGGGAAGAAAGCGGAACTCTGAGCCTTCGCCGCGGATCATTCCCCCCGGCGCCGATTCGCGGCGGGGCGTGCTCCTTCCCTTGCGCGGAGAGGCAGGGTGTGTATAGTGCCGTGCTTATTTCCCTTGCTGGCGAGGCCAGCTATGCCCGAACCCGGGCTGAGACAATCCGAAAGGGGAAGGCCGTTGCCTTACTATGAAAGCGTTTTTATCGCCCGCCAAGACATCGCTTCTTCGCAGGTTGAAAGTTTGGCGGATACCTTTGCCAAGGTGCTTGAAGATCTTGGAGGGCGCGTCACCAAGCGCGAATTCTGGGGACTGCGGGCGCTGGCGTTCCGCATCAAGAAGAACCGGAAGGGCCATTATGTTCTGCTGAACATCGATGCGCCGCCACCCGCGATCCATGAACTTGAACGGCAGATGCGCATCAATGAAGATGTCCTGCGCTATCTGACCGTTCGCGTCGATGAACTTGAGGAAGGCCCATCGGCGATGGTGCAGAACCGCTACGGTCGTGAGGAGCGCGGCGGACGGCGTGACGGAAGGCCCCCGCGCGGAGGAGAAGGCGGCGAGGGGCGAGGTCCGCGCGAGCCTTCTTTCTCGGAGCCGGCGCGTTCGAGGGACGGTGAACCTGACAGTGAAGTGGGCGGGTTCGGAGGAGATGAATCGTGATGAACGCCGCGCGTAGGCCGTTTTTCCGGCGCAGAAAAACCTGCCCGTTTTCGGGGCCGAACGCTCCGAAGATCGATTTCAAGGACGTCAAGTTGCTCCAGCGGTTCATTTCGGAACGAGGCAAGATGGTGCCGAGCCGCATCACCGCCGTCTCCGCGAAAAAGCAACGCGCCTTGGCCAGGGCGATCAAGCGGGCCCGATACATCGGGCTGCTGCCCTATATCGTTAAATAGGCCGTTGCGTAGGCCGATCTGCGGCTCCGGCCGGTGACAGTCGGCCGGCTGCGGGCGCATGCGATTACAGCGGTGAACGGCCGTAAGCGCCAGGAGGAATGATGCTGCAGGCCGCGATGATCGCTGCGGGAGGCGGGGCCGTCAGCGCGCTTGTCGCGCTTCTGGCGTTGACGGGATATCCCGGCGGAGCGATCCTTGCCTATCTCGCGCCGCTTCCGCTGCTGATGGTCGGGCTCGGACTGGGAGCGGCGGCGTTGCCGATAGCCGCCATAGTCGGCATCATGCTCGTCGCAGCAACCGCCGGTATTGCCGCCGCCGGGGTCTATGGCGGGCTTCACGCCCTCCCGTCTTGGGTTGTAGTCCAGGTCGCGCTTGCAAGGAAGTCCATCGGCCCGGCTGGAAACGTCGAATGGCATCCGCCAGGAGCGGTCCTGTGTTGGCTTGCGGTGCTCGCTGCGGTGATGGTGCTGGTCGGCGCGATCGGCGCCTGGGGCAATGTCGAGAGTTCCGTCCGGGAGATTTTGGAGAATGCGCTCACCATTGCCGCGCCTGCCCTCGAGGCGCCCGATCGCGAACAACTGGTGGCGCAGATCGCGCCGGTTTTTCTCGGTGGAACCGGGATGATGTGGGTAACGATGATTGCGATCAATGGTGTCCTGGCGCAGGCTTTGCTTGTCCGAAGAGGATGGAACGTGCGCCCCTCGCCGCAGTGGTCCGCCTTGAGTCTGCCCGACTGGATCTCATGGGCCCTGGTCGCCGCGGCGCTTGTCGGAATCGTCGGCGACGGCGATCTGCGCTACCTTGGCCGCAACCTTGTCCTTGTTTTTCTTGTCCCTTATTTTTTTGTTGGGTTGGCCGTCATCCATGGCTTGGCGCGGAAAATGCCGGCCCCCACTTTCTTGTTGGCGAGTTTCTATGTGATTCTCGGGTTTGCCTTCCCGGGAGTTGGCGCGGTGGTGGCCGCGCTCGGAGTCATCGAAGAATGGGTTGGCGTGCGGCGACATTGGCGCGTTGTACCGCCCGGTCAGGGGAATGAATGATGGAAGTGATCCTTCTCGAGAGAATTGCCAAGCTGGGCCGGATGGGCGAAGTGGTCAATGTCCGGCCGGGTTATGCCCGCAATTATCTTCTGCCGCAAAAGAAGGCGGTAAGGGCGACCGAGGAAAACCGTCACAAGTTCGAGGGGCAACGCGCCGAGTTGGAGGAGCTCGACCGGGGGCGCCGCTCCGAGGCGGAGCAGATCGCCGACAAGCTGCAGGGAAGCTCGGTTGTTTTGGTGCGGCAGGCCGGCGATAGCGGGCAGCTCTATGGCTCGGTGACCGCGCGCGATATTGCCGAAGCGACCGCCGCCGAGACCGGGATCCAAGTGCTGAGGCAGCAGGTGCAATTGCCACAGCCGATCAAAAGTCTGGGTTTGCACACTGTCGAAGTCGCTCTGCATCCGGAAGTTATCGTGAATGTGCTTGTCAATGTCGCCCGTACCGTCGAGGAAGCCGCCATTCAGGCTGAAAGTGGGCGAGCGGTTGTCGGTCCCGGCGAGGAGCCACTGGAGGCCTTTCCGCCGGAAGAGCGGGCGGGAGCGGAGTCGGGGGAACTGGAAGAAAGCGAGTTAGGCTTCGAGGAAACGTTCGATGAAGCCTTCGACGATATTGAAAACGATCGCAGCGAATCGAAGAGATAGAACAGGAAGGTTGCAAGACGCTGGATCGGGAAGGCGAACGTCCGGTTTTTCGGCGCGGAGGCCGCGACTCCGCGAAGCCTCGCGCCCCCCTTCCTTGTCCACAAGCTTATCCCCAACTTATCCCCGGTTTCCACAGGTTGTGCCGGTTTGGCCAAAGTGATGCAGGCTGGAATGGCTCATCCCCAGGCCACGAGGCGACCGCGGAAAGACGTTATCCGCTATCGTCCAACGCATGATCAAAGCGGGGAGGCCGTAACCATGACGTCGCTGCTGTCGCCATCCGTGCCGAAGGTGGGCAAGTTGAGGTCGCCCGGCCGCCGTTTGCCTCACAACATCGAGGCTGAGCGCGGCTTGCTGGGGGCGATTTTTCTCGATAACCGCCGCGCGTACGAGATGGTCGCCGAATTTCTCAAGCCCGAGCACTTCGCGCTGATCGAGCACGGGCGCATCTACGAAGCCTGCGTCAAGATGCTTGAGCGGGGTCAGACCGCCAATCCGACGACGTTGGGTCCTTATTTCGCGCAGAACGCCGCCTTGGAAGAGATCGGCGGCGCCGACTACTTGATGGAGCTCGCCGACTGCGCAGTCACGGTCATCAATTCCGGGGAATACGGCCGAATCGTCCATGAGCATTACCTCCGCCGGGAATTGATTGCGATCGGCGAGACGATGACGGACCGCGCCTATGACAGCGAACTGGACGAGACGGCGGCGGAGCAGATCGAGCGAGCGGAGCAGCAGCTTTACACGCTTGCCACCACCGGCGACTACCAGGGAGGCTTTAGCTCCTTTAAAGAGTCGGTGATTCGCGCGGTCAAACTGGCGGAAGTGGCCTACAAGCGAGACGGCCTGCTTGTCGGCGTGCCGACCGGCTTTCGCGATCTTGATGGCAAGCTCGGCGGTTTGCATCCATCGGATCTGGTGATCCTCGCCGGTCGTCCGTCGATGGGCAAGACGGCGCTTGCGACCAACATCGCGTTCAATGCTGCGCACACGTGGCAACAGAGCAATGGCGAGGAGGGAGCCAAGGTTGCCTTTTTCTCTCTGGAAATGTCGGAAGAGCAGCTGGCGACCCGCATTCTCGCCGAGAGAGCGGGAATTCCTTCGGATCAAATTCGCAGGGGCATGCTCAACGAAGACCGCTTTCTATCGCTCGTACAGGCCAGCGGCGATCTTTACAAGATACCGCTGTTCATCGACGATTCGCCGGCATTGACGATCAATGCGATGCGGACCCGGGCGCGACGGCTGAAACGCCAGGGCGGACTTGGCTTGATTATCATCGACTATCTTCAGTTGATTTCATCGTCGGCCGGCAGCCGCCACGACAGCCGCGTTCAGGAGCTGTCGGAGATTACGCGCGGCTTGAAGAACCTCGCCAAGGAGCTCGAGATTCCCGTAATCGCCCTTTCGCAGTTGTCGCGGGCGGTGGAGCAGCGGGAGGACAAACGGCCGCAACTGGCCGACCTGCGCGAGTCGGGAACGATCGAGCAGGACGCCGATGTGGTCATGTTCATCTTCCGCGAGCAGTATTATCTTGAGCGGTCGGAGCCGATGCAACGCCCGGACGAGGACTTGACGAAGTTCCTGGCGCGTCATGACAGGTGGAAAGAGCGCTGCGAGCAGACGCACAACACGGCGGAGGTGATCGTCGCCAAACAGAGGCACGGGCCGATCGGATCGGTCAAGCTGTTCTTCGAGGGCGAGTTTACCCGCTTCGGCGATCTTGAGACGCGAGCCGATCCCGACTCCTGAAGCTCGATGGCTGGAAGCGTCTGCGCCGGCGGGATCTTGACCATCGATCTCGCCGCTCTTGCCGCCAACTATCGTATGTTGCGCGCCCGCGCCGCCCCTGCAGAGTGCGGGGCCGCAGTCAAAGCCGATGGCTATGGCCTCGGCGCTGAACGCGTTGTTCGCGTCCTGGCGCGAGCAGGCTGCCGCACGTTCTTCGTGGCGAGCGTTGACGAAGGAATCGCCGTACGCGGCGCCCTCGCGGAATATCCCGAAGCGGTGATCTATGTTCTCAATGGTCCCGCAAATGCGGAGGCCGAACTGGCGGCGCACGATCTCCGGCCGGTGCTGAACTCGCTGAATGACATTGCGATGTGGACGTCGTTCGCACGGCGCCGCGCGCGTTCACTCGCCGCCGCGATTCATATCGATACCGGTATGGCGCGGCTCGGCCTGCCTTCCGCTGAGCTTGACCGACTGGTGGTCGAGCCGGAGCGGCTGGATGATCTGCATGTAACCTGCCTGATGAGCCATCTTGCCTGCGCCGATCAAGCCGATCATCCGCTCAATCGGCGGCAACTGGAAAGGTTCCGCAGCGCGTGCTTCCGTTTGCCGGCAATCCCGGCGTCTCTCGCCAACTCCTCGGGGATCTTTCTTGGCGTGGATTATCACGCAGATCTGGTGCGCCCGGGGGCCGCTCTTTACGGCGTGGCGCCGGCGCGCGGCCAGTCGAATCCGATGGCGCCGGTGGTTCGGCTGGAAGCGCGGGTTCTGCAGGTGCGTGAAATTGACAGGGGGTGGACCGTTGGCTATGGTGCGACGCACCGTGCTGATCGGCCCGAGAGGATTGCGACTGTTGCTGCGGGATACGCCGACGGCTACTTGAGAGCGCTCAGCAACTGTGCAAGCGGATATCTTGCCGGCCATCGCGTTCCCTTGGTTGGCCGTGTTTCCATGGATCTGATCACCTTTGACGTCACCGATGTCCCGCAAGAGCACGCCGTTCCTGGCGCCATGGTGGAACTTATCGGTCCACACTATCCGGTCGATGCCATCGCATCCGACGCGGGGACGATCGGCTACGAAATTCTTACCGCTCTCGGCTCCCGGTATCGCCGGGCGTATATTGGCGCCTGAGCGGTGATCAACCCGCTGCAACCGGTCGGGCGGCTGTTTCTCGGCTTTCTTGGCACTGTCGGGCGGCTCGTCATCTTTACCGGCAGGGGGCTTGCCGCGGCGGTTCAGCCGCCGTTTTATTTCCGCAATCTGCTCGGGCAGATGGTCGAGATCGGCTATTTCTCGCTACCGGTCGTCGGCCTCACCGCGATCTTCACGGGAATGGTCCTGGCGTTGCAAAGCTACACCGGCTTCGCCCGCTTTTCCGCGGAAGGGGCCATAGCCAACGTTGTCGTCGTCTCGATCACGCGCGAGCTCGGCCCGGTCTTGGCCGGCCTGATGGTCGCCGGACGAATCGGGGCGGCGATGGCGGCTGAAATCGGCACGATGCGGGTGACCGAACAGCTCGACGCCCTGACCACCTTGTCGACCAATCCGATGAAGTACATGGTGGCGCCGCGCCTTGTCGCCGGCATCCTGATGCTGCCGTTTCTCGTCATTATCGCCGATATCATCGGCGTTTTCGGTGGCTACCTGGTCGCCGTTTTCAAGCTTGGCTTCAATCCCGCGAACTATATCCAAAGCACTTGGGAATTCCTGGAGTTGATGGACGTTGTCTCGGGTCTGGTCAAGGCAGCCGTTTTCGGATTCATCGTCACCTTGATGGGGTGCTACCACGGCTATCACTCGCGCGGCGGCGCCCAGGGAGTCGGCGCCGCGACCACCAACGCCGTGGTTTCGGCGGCCATCCTCATTCTTTGCTTTGACTACATCCTGACCGAGTTGTTCTTTGCCCGATGACGGATCTGCAACCGAAAGTCCGAATACGGGGATTGCGCAAGGCGTTCGGCGACAAAATTGTGCTCGATGGCCTTGATCTCGATCTTCATCGCGGCGAGTCGCTTGTCGTGATCGGCGGCTCGGGCACCGGCAAGTCGGTGCTCATCAAGTGCATTCTGGGTCTTCTGGAGCCGGACGACGGCAGCATTCTGGTCGACGGCCGGGAAGTCATCGGGCTGAGGGGCGACGCCCGCGAGCAGGTCAACAGAAAGTTCGGCATGCTGTTCCAGGGCGGCGCCTTGTTCGACAGTCTGCCGGTTTGGGAAAATGTCGCCTTCGGACTGCTGGCGGCCGCGCGAATGAACCGTCATGCGGCGCGCGAAGCCGCGATCGAAAAGCTGGCGCAGGTCGGACTGACGGCCGAGGTGGCGGATCTGGTTCCGGCGGAATTGTCCGGCGGCATGCAAAAGCGGGTGGCGCTTGCCCGGGCGATTGCGACCGATCCGGAGATCATTTTCTTCGATGAACCGACGACGGGACTCGATCCGATTATGTCGGATGTGATCAACAACCTGATCGTGAAAACCACCCGCCAGATGGGCGCGACGACGTTGTCGATCACGCACGATATGGTCAGCGCGCGCAAGATCGCGGACCGCATCGCCATGCTCTATCAAGGGCGGATCATCTGGATCGGTCCGGTCGCGCAGATCGATCGCTGCGACGATCCGCATGTCGATCAGTTCATTCACGGCCGCGCCGAAGGGCCGATCAAAATGGCGGTGCGCGCGTGATCGGCGGCGCCACAGCGGCGGTGCGCCATGAATGAGGCGGGGTGGGGGCGCCATGGCGCGTAGCGCGACTCGCTACGTTTGTCAGGAATGCGGTGCGGCCCAACCCAAGTGGACCGGCAAATGCGAGGCGTGCGGCGGTTGGAATTCCCTGGTTGAGGAAGCGACCCCCGAAACCGCGCCCCGTGGTCTCGGTCGTCGCCGCGGCCGGCCGCTGGAGGTGGCGATGTTGGCGGGCCATGCAGCGCCAGTGGTGCGGCGCGACACGGGCATCGGCGAATTTGACAGGGTTGTCGGTGGCGGTCTTGTCGCCGGCTCGGCGCTGTTGATCGGCGGAGATCCTGGAATCGGCAAGTCGACGCTGCTGCTTCAGGTCACCGCGGCGCTGTCGGCGAGCGTGACGTGTCTCTACATCTCGGGTGAGGAAGCGCTTGATCAACTGCGTCTGCGTGCCTGTCGCCTCGGTCTCGGCGATGCCGCGGTGAGTCTTGCCGCCGCCACGTCCGTTCGCGATATCGCGGCGACCTTGGAGAGCGGGGGAGCGCCGCAGGCGGTGGTGATCGATTCAATTCAGACCCTTTACGTCGATACCCTCGATTCGGCGCCGGGCACGGTCGCCCAGGTGCGGGCCTGCGTTCAGGAACTTGTTCGACTGGCCAAGCGCCGCGGCTTCGTTCTCTTGATGGTGGGACATGTCACCAAGGAAGGGATGATCGCGGGTCCGCGCGTGGTTGAGCACATGGTCGACACGGTTCTCTACTTCGAGGGTGAGCGCAGTCATCAGTTCCGCATCCTGCGGGCGGTCAAGAACCGGTTCGGCGCCACCGACGAGATCGGCGTGTTCCAGATGACCGAGGGTGGGCTGGAAGAGGTCGTCAACCCCTCCGCGCTGTTTCTCGCGGATCGGGAACGGAACGTTTCAGGATGTTGTGTGTTCGCCGGCATTGAAGGAAGCCGGCCGATCCTCGTGGAGATCCAATCCTTGGTCGCACCCACTTCGCTGGCGACACCGAGGCGTACCGCCGTCGGCTGGGACAATGCCCGCTTGGCGATGGTTCTGGCGGTTCTGGAGGCGCGCTGCGGTTTGGCGCTCGGCGGATTCGATGTCTACCTGAACGTTGCAGGGGGACTCAAGATCAATGAGCCGGCGGTCGATCTGGCGGTTGTCGCGGCGTTGGCGTCGGCGGCGAGTGGACAGCCGGTTCCGGCCGATGCGGTGGTGTTCGGCGAGATCGGTCTGGCCGGTGAAGTTCGTGCCGTCAGCCGTCAGGATCTCCGTTTGAAAGAAGCGGCGCGGCTGGGTTTCGCTCAGGGATTCGTGCCGGCGCGTCGCAATGGAGGCGCGTCGGCGCCGGCCAGCGGCCTGGATGTGATCGAGGTCGCCCGGGTTTCTGATCTTCTCGTCATGCTTGATCGTGTGCCGCCGGCGGGCGATCTGGTGTAAAGGATTGGACATGGCTGACTGGGACCTGCCCATTACGCTTGCCGATGTTATCGTTCTTCTCGTGCTCGTGGCTTCGGCGCTGCTCGCCTTTGCACGCGGCTTCGTGCATGAAGTGTTGGCTGTCGTCGGCTGGATCGGCGCGATTTTCGCGACGATCTACGGCCTGCCTTACGTCCGCCCCTATGCGCGGACGCTCGTCGACAACGACGCGGCGGCGGATATCGGCGCTGGCCTGATCCTGTTCCTGGTGAGCCTGGTAATCCTGTCGCTGATCACGCGGGCTCTTTCGCAGCGCATTCGCGAAAGCCAACTCAACGCGCTGGATCGGTCGCTCGGCTTCGTTTTCGGCGTGGTCCGCGGTATCGTGCTGATCGCCATTCTGTACATCGCCGTCGATTGGCTGATGCCGCCAGAAAATCAGCCTGCCTGGATCAGGGATGCCCGCTCCATGCCGTTGGTGGAAAGCGCTGCCGATATGCTGCGCTCGGTCATCCCGGACACGGACTCAGAAAAGGAAGCGGCGCGCGCGCAGGGAGTCGTCCAAGACGCCAGGAAAGCGCTTGAAACGCACCAGATGCTTCGCGACATGATGAGTCCTGAGCCCAGGCGCACTACCGAAAACGGAAGACCATCGGCAATGGGATACAGCGCTCAGGACCGTCGGGAATTTGAGCGGCTGCTCGAAAGCGGCGAGGGCCCGAACTGAACATGACGAAGTCAATTGACTCCGATCTGCGCATGACATCGGCGGCGTTCGATGACGATCACTTCCATGACGAGTGCGGTGTCTTCGGCATCTACGAGCATACCGACGCCGCTGCGGCGACCGCCCTCGGTCTACATGCGCTGCAACACCGCGGCCAGGAGGCTGTGGGCATCGTCAGCTTCGATGGCGAGCATTTCCACAGCCACAAGGCGCTTGGCTTGGTCGGCGATAACTTCGGCTCGCAATCGGTGATCCGTCGCCTTCCCGGCAGCGCGGCCGTTGGCCACGTTCGCTACTCGACGACCGGCGATACGGTGTTGCGCAACGTGCAACCGTTGTTCGCCGATCTGGAGTTCGGCGGCCTCGCCATCGCGCACAATGGCAATCTCACCAACGCGCTTGGCGTGCGCAAGGCCCTCGTCCGTCGCGGCGCCATTTTTCAGTCGACCACCGACAGCGAAACCATCATTCATCTGATTGCGACCAGCCATTACTCGACGGTCGTCGATCGCATCATCGACGCCATGCGCCAGCTCGAAGGAGCCTACTCGCTCGTCGCCATCACCCGGCGAAAGCTGATTGGCATGCGCGACCCTTACGGGGTCCGACCGTTGGTGCTGGGCCGTTTGGGCAGCGCGTCGATCTTGGCGTCTGAGACGTGCGCGCTGGACATTATCGGCGCCGAGTTCGTGCGGGACGTCGAGCCGGGCGAGATCGTCGTGATCGACGAGTGCGGGTTGCGCAGCGTGCGGCCCTTCGCCAAGGTGCCGCGACGGTTTTGCGTGTTCGAACATATCTACTTCGCTCGACCCGATTCGACGCTCGAAGGCCGCAACGTTTATGAAGTTCGCAAGCGCATCGGCGCCGAACTCGCCCGCGAAAGCCATGTCGATGCCGATCTCGTGGTGCCTGTCCCCGACTCCGGCGTGCCCTCGGCGATCGGCTACGCCGAGCAAGCCGCCATCCCGTTCGAACTCGGCATCATCCGCAACCATTATGTCGGGCGGACGTTCATCGAGCCCAAGGATCGCATCAGGCACCTCGGCGTCAAGCTCAAGCACAACGCCAACGCGGCCCGCCTCAAAGGCAAGCGGGTCATTCTCGTCGACGACTCGATCGTGCGCGGAACGACGTCGCTCAAGATCGTCGAGATGGTGCGCAGCGCTGGCGCGACCGAAATCCACCTGCGGGTTTCGAGTCCGCCGACGACGCACTCCTGTTTTTACGGGATCGATACGCCGGAGCGCACCGAGCTTCTCGCTTCGAGCCGAAACGTCTCGGAAATGGCCCGCTATATCGGCGTCGACTCGCTGGCGTACATCTCGATCGACGGCCTTTACCGGGCGGTCGGTGAAGCGGCGCGCGATCCGGTCAAGCCCCAGTTTTGCGACGCCTGCTTCACTGGCGACTATCCCATCGGCCTCTCCGACTACGAAGAGTATCCTGTCAACGAGCAGTTGTCGCTGCTTGAGGAATGAGCGAGACGTCCTCTCATTCCGCTCAAGGCGCGCCTTCCGACGCCCGCCGTCTCGCCGGCCGCGTTGCCCTTGTCACCGGCGCTTCGCGTGGCATCGGGCGGGCCGTGGCGCGGCGCTTCGCGCGTGAAGGAGCGCATGTCGTCCTTGTCGCGCGGACTGAAGCGGCACTGGAAGAGGTCGACGATGAAATTCGCGCCGAGGGGGGATCCGCCACCTTGGTGCCGGCCGATCTGACCGAGTACGCCGTGATCGACCAGATGGGCGCGGCGGTCTTCGAGCGCTGGGGCCATCTCGACGTGCTTGTCTGCAATGCCGGCGTGCTCGGGGTGCTGAGCCCGCTGCCGCATATTTCGCCGGAGGTTTGGGACCAGGTTCTGGCCGTCAATGTGACCGTCAACTGGAGGTTGATCAGGAGCTTTGATCCGTTGTTGCGAGCGTCCCCGGCGGGCCGGTTGATCTGTGTTACCTCCGGCGTATCTGCCGGGCGCGCCTATTGGGGCGCCTATGCAGTCAGCAAGGGCGCTCTCGAGACATTGGTGAGAACTTACGCCGCCGAAATGGCCAAGTCGAACGTTCGCGCCAACCTGATCAATCCCGGTCCGACGCGCACCATGATGCGGGCGCAAGCATACCCGGGCGAGGATCCACAAACCGTGAAGACGCCGGAGGCGGTAACGGATGCCTTTGTCGATCTTGCCGAAGCGCGCTGTGCGTTGAACGGTGAAATTGTACAGGCGTGAGTCTCGGTGGCACGTGAACGTTCCAGGCGCGACACAGCGGTCGAGGGGGCCTTGCCTGACCCACTCAAGAGAAATATGTCAGCATTTCCCTAAGCTGAACTTGCGCTG
>CAZRWU010000047.1:0-18831 GCA_964603915.1 uncultured Rhodospirillaceae bacterium | reverse complement strand
GCCGACGAAGCGATGGTCGACGATGAGGAGGCAATTGCCGATGAAGCGATGGTCGCCGACGAAGCGATGGTCGACGATGAGGAGGCAATTGCCGATGAAGCGATGGTCGCCGGTGAGGGAGTGGTTGCCGATGAGGGAGCGGGCGGTCCGGCGCTGATCGCCGCGCCGGGCGCATTCACCGGCAAGGGATCGGAGGTGATCGTCCCGCATCAGTCGTCCTTCGCGCTGACGGACGGCACTCTCGAGCTGGCCTTCACGCCAGAGAGCGTTGCCGCCCGCCAGGCGCTGTTCTCGAAGGACTCCCTTGGCTTGGATGACGGCGGCCACCTTACCGTCGCCATCGACAACGGCGCCTTCATCGCGCGCCTGCAAAGCGCCAGTGAAGAGTTCGAGGTGCGCGCCGACAACGCCGTCACCGCCGGCGTCGAACATCACGCCGCCGTCAAATTCGGCGAGAAGGGGCTGAAACTCTACCTGAACGGCGTGCTCGCGGACAGCGACAGCTATCGAGGCGGCCTTGAGGGCAACGCCGAGCCGATCGTGCTCGGCGCCGGCCAGACCAGAAGCGGCGACGGCGTCGCCGATCCTCTTGAAGACTTTTTCAACGGCGCCATTGCCGGCGTCGCCCTGTACGAGGAGCCGGCGGGCGGCGATGCCGGAAGCGACGGGTTCCTTCTCCTGAGTTAACCCGGTCTTGGTCTGCCGATCGACGCCGATCGACTTCGGGGCGGCTTGCGCCGGCAAGCCGCCCTCTTGATTTCCTGCCGTAGCCCCCGCCTCCGATGGGTCGACTTCAAGACGTCGCAGGCGCATAAAAAACCCCGGGGGGCATCCAGCCATGACATCAGAATCGCTGACACGCTACCGCCACCACCTTCGCGCCACGTTCGAGTGGCTGCTGCGCTCCATCGAGGCCGGCGGCGGCGGCTCGGCGGCATATTTCTCGCCCCTGTCTGGCTGGTCGGCGCCTTATCCAGAGACCTCTGGCTATATCGTGCCGACGCTGCTGGAAGGCGCGGGCGAACTGCGGGATCCCGACCTGAAAGAAGCGGCGCTGAACGTCGGCGAGTGGCTGCTGACGCTTCAGCATGAGCAGGGCTGGTGGCCGGGAGGCTTGTATCGGGCGGAACACGGGGGCGAGCCGAGCGTGTTCAATACCGCGCAAATCATCGACGGCATGGCGGCCCTGGCGCATCACAGCGGCGATGAACGTTGGCGCGACGCCGCGATCCGCGCCGCCCTATGGCTCGCCGACGGCGTCGACGCCCATGGCGCGTGGTCGATAGGCGGCTATCGCAAGGGCGCCGATCCGAGTTACTACACGCAGGCCGCCTGGCCGATGCTGATGGCCTGGAAGCTGGGCGCCGACGACGGCGTTCGCGCCGCGGCGGTGCGGGTGCTTCGCCGCATCGTTGCGTTGCGCGATGAAAAGGGCGCCTTTCGCGGCTGGTCGTTCGATCCGGACAAGCCGGCGTTCACGCATACGATCGCCTATACCCTTCGCGGCTTTATCGAGAGCGCCGCCCTCCTGAACGACTGGACCACGTTTGGCGCGCCGTGCAATGCGGCGCTGGAGCGACTGGCGCGCAAGGCCGAGTTCAACCAGGGCCGGTTGCCGGGGGCCTATTACGAGGACTGGCGGCCGGTGAATTGGTATACCTGTCTTACCGGCAATGCTCAGGTTGCTCTGTGCCTGCTCCGCCTGGATGAGCGCGCGCCGGATCTGCGCCTTGTCAATGCTGCGGCCAAACTGGTTGATCACGTCTGCGGCACGCAGAACATCGCCCGCGGCCGCGCCGACGCGCGCGGGGCCGTCGCCGGATCGGCTCCGCTCTGGGGAAGATACATGTTCATGCGCTATCCCAATTGGGCAGCCAAGTACCATGCCGACGCGCTGATGTTGCTCGCCCGGCGCCTGCGCCAAGAAGGCCTCCAATGAGCGGCGTCTTGCTCACCGCCGGGTATGACCGCGCCTGGCACTCGGTGTACGTGGCCGAGCGCCTGCGCCGCGCCGGGCAGGCGCCGGCGCTTATTCTGCTCGCCTATCCCGCCTCGATGGGACGAATGCGCACCATCTTGCGCAGTCGCGGCGTCGGCTCGGTGCTGTCTTACCTGGCCGGACGCGAGCAGGCCGCGCCCGACTCGCCGATGCGCGCCGCCGTCCGCGGGCTCGGCATCGGCAAGCCTTCACTCAAGGCGTGGGCGCGCCGGTACGACGTTCCTCTCGTGATCGTCGGCGACCTCAACGGCGAACGTGCGGTGCGGGCCGCAGCCAGGCTGGCTCCGAAGGTGACGGCTTATACCGGCGGCGGCATTCTGCGCCGCGGTCTGCTTGAGGCCGTCGGAAGGCGCGTGCTGAATGCGCATTCCGGTCCGCTGCCGGCAGTGCGCGGCATGAATGCGTTGGAATGGAGCGTCCTGCTCGGCCAGCCAACGGGCGTGACCATCCATCTGATCGACGAAGGCATCGACACCGGACATGCGCTGGAATTCGTCGACGTGCCGGCCGCCGCCGGAGATACGCTGGAGAGTCTCCGGGAGCGGCTCGTCCTTGCCGGCGCAGCAGGCATGGTGCGCTGGGTATTGCGCGCGCTCCAGGGAGATCGCCTGGACATGCCGGTTGGTGTGGCGGCCGGTCCTCGGCAACGCCAGTGCTTCGTTGTCGCGCCGGCCTTGCGCGAGCTGGCCGCGCGCCGCCTGGCGCAACGCTGCGCGCCGTCGAGCCAAGCTCCCGCGCCCCCTGTTTTTGCAGAGTTTGACGGCGGCGCCGTAGAAACTTAAGGGCTAACTCAGTAGCATCGTCATCCCTTGCGGATCAGCGGCTCGGCCGCGACAACCCATGTGCGCTGAGACCCTGGCCATGCCATCCAGCACGACAGTTCGCCCCCACCCTGTTTTGAAGGCGCCGCCGCTCTCGCTCCGGCCGGCGGCGCGAAAGGCGCGCGCCGCGCCGCGCCGCCGCTCATGGGCGCGATGGCCCATCTATCTCTTCTTCGTCAGCCTCGTCATCCCGATCGAGTTGTTCGCCGGGCCGGTGCGTCTCACCCCGTACGGCATCGTCCTCCTTTGCCTGATCGCGCCGTGCGCCATCGTCTGGCTGTCCGGTCGCGCCGGTCGGATCCGCGTTCCCGATATCTTGATCCTGCTGCACGCCCTGTGCGTGGCGACGGCGCTGATGGCGGTGCACGGTGCCGGCGAGATCCCGTTCGCCGGACGCTACATCATCGAGACGTTCGGCTCCTATCTCATCGCCCGCTGCTTCATCCGCACGGCCGATGACTTCGCCGCCACCGTCCGCTTCCACTTCCTCGTGATCGCGATCCTCCTGCCCTTCGCGTTCATCGAAAGCGTGACCGGATACAATTTCATCTACAATCTCGTCGGGAGCACGGTGCCGGGATCGCACGACGCGCGGTGGGGCCTTGGCCGCGCCTACGGCGGATTCGATCATCCCATTCTCTTTGGCGTGTTCTCCGCCTGCAGTCTCGCCCTGGTTTTCTATGTCCTCGGACAAGGGCGCTTCACCCTCAAGGCGGCGTACCGGATCCTCGTGGTTTTCGCCGCGGCCTTTTTCTCGCTCTCTTCCGGCCCCCTTTCGGCGATGGCCGTGCAGATCGGGCTGAGCGCGTGGGATTTCGTCACCCGCCGCATTCCCTACCGGTGGTGGATCCTGTTCGGGCTGTTCGTCGCCGCCTACGTCGCCGTCGATATGATCTCGACCCGCTCTCCGGTCCGGGTCTTCGCCACCTACTTTACCTTCAGCGGCCATACCGCCTACGACCGGATCGGCGACTGGACCTGGGGAATGCTCAACATCAGGCGGAACCCGGTGTTCGGCATCGGCCTCAACGACTGGGTGCGCGAGCGCTGGATGAGCGCCAGCCTCGATGTGTTCTGGGTGGTGCAAGCGATGCGCTACGGCGTGCCGGCGTTTCTGCTGCAAGCCGCCGCCCTGCTGTTCCTGTGCTTCGCCGTCGGCCGGCGCCGCTTCCGGGACCGGCGGCTGCGGGCGTACCGCACCGGCTGGCTGATCGCGATCGTCGCCTTGATCATCGCCGGCGCGAGCGTGCACTTCTGGAACGCCATCTTTTGCCTGTTCATGTTCCTTCAGGGCAGCGGCGTTTGGCTGTTGACGGTGAAGGAGAGTCGGCCGGTCGGGCCGGAAGCGTCGCCCAGCCGCGCTCCGCCGCCGCCATCGCCGTCGCCTGCCCGGCGCATCAAGGCCGCGCAGAGCGCCTAGAACATCGCTGCGCGCCCGCCGCGTCGACCGCCGCCCGGCTCGCCAGCCCCTAGACTTGGTATGCTTTGGGGTAGGATTAACAAAATACATCGTGTAGAAGTAAAAGGGCTTGACGCCGGCTTGAAAAACGAGCGGCCGCCTACGGGCGAGCGCGAGGAGGAAGCGAATGGTTTCGGCGGTTCATGCATCGGCGCGCGTGTTCCGCGTGCGCACCGAGTTTGTCGGGTTGACCCGGGAGATGCGCGTGCATGTCCTGTGCGAATGCGGCAGCGGCGCCTGGATCGCCGCGATCGCGCCCTTTCCCGACCTGTTCTTCGACGATCGCCCGCTGCTCGGGCGAAGCGTCGGCGAGGCTCTTGCCTGGCTCGGCGAGCGTTACACCGGCGTTCGCGTTCTTGCCGACATCCTCGGCTCGCCGGCCAGTCATGGCGACGGCGCGCTTGCGCCGGTCGAACAATCGCTCCCCGGTCCCCGCACTTCGAATCGAAAGACGGCGGACAAGGCGCGGCCAAGGCCGCAGGGCGGTCGCCGGCGGAAAAACGGCGGCGATGAACACTTGCCGGCGCCGCCGCTCGTCGCCAAGATGGGCGCCGGCGGACCACGGGGGAGGACGTAAGGCGTGAACGATCAGCACGACGACGAGCCCGTCCTGACGCCGTCGGCAACCGCCGCGCCGTTGCTGGAGATGGTCATCGCGCCCCGCAGCCGCGACCTCGGCGACGGTTTTCAGGTGCGGCGGGCGCTGCCGGCGGCGCAACGGCGGATGGTCGGCCCTTTCGTTTTTCTGGACCAGATGGGCCCGATCGCGCTGCCCCCGGGGCGCGGCCTCGACGTGCCGCCGCATCCGCATATCGGCCTCGCCACCGTGACGTATCTTTTCGAGGGCGAAATCCTCCACCGCGACAGCCTCGGCACGGTGCAGCCGATCGAGCCCGGCGCGGTGAACTGGATGACGGCCGGTCGCGGCATCGTCCATTCCGAGCGCACCGGCCCCGAGACCCGCGCTCGCGGCGGACCGCTGTTCGGCATCCAGGCGTGGGTCGCCCTGCCGCGCGCCGACGAGGAGACCGAGCCGGCCTTCGCCCATCATCCCCGCGCCTCCTTGCCTGTCCGCGACAGCGACGGCGCGCGCCTGCGCTTGATCGCGGGCGCGCTCGGCGATGCGGTCGCGCCGGTGCGGACGTTCTCGGCGATGTTCTATGCCGATCTCCGGCTCGCCCCCGGCGCCCGTTTCGCTCTCGGCGCCGAACACGAAGAGCGGGCGGCTTATCTTGTCGCCGGTTCGCTCGCCCTCGCCGGCTGCGACGAGGTCTTCGCCGCCGGCCAGCTCCTCGTCTTCCGGCCCGGCGCCGAGATCGTTTTCGCCGCGGCGCAGCCGGCGCCGGCGCGTCTGATGCTGCTCGGCGGCGCGGCGTTGGACGGGCCGCGGCACATCTGGTGGAACTTCGTCTCCAGCTCGCGCGAGCGGATCGAACGGGCCAAGGCGGACTGGAAGGAGGGGCGTTTCCCCGGGGTTCCCGGCGAGAGCGAGTTCATTCCACTGCCCGAGCAACCGCAGCCGCCGCCTGTCCGTTATCCGTGAGCGAAGGACCCCTGGCATGAGCGAGCTTCTCGCCGTCGCGTTCGCCGATGTCGGCGGCGCCGACGACGTTCTCCACAAGCTGCGCCGGTTGCGGCGGGAGAATCTCGTCGAACTCGAGGACGCCTGCGTCGCCGAGCGGGACACGAACGGCGCGCTGCACCTCAAGCAGGCGATCGGCGAGCGGCTCGTCACGGCGCTGCATCCGCCCTTCTGGCATCGCCTGATCGCGCACATTCTCCATCACGGCCAACGGCATATGCCCTCGGAAGGGCGCACGCCCGAGATCGGCCTCGACTACGGCTTCGTCCGGCAAGCCGCGGACAGCCTCTCCCCGGGCGCGTCGGCCTTGTTCCTGCTCGTGCGCAAGACCGCGACCGATGCGCTGATCGAGGCGTTGAAAAATCATCCCGGCGAGATCATGCGGACCTCGCTGCCGCCGGGAGAACGCCAGGCGCTGGCGGCGGCGCTGGGACCCCAGCCGCCGCGGATTCCTTCGGCCGCCGAATTGCTGGGCCTGGCGCGCCGCGAGAAGGAGGAAGAAAAGGACAAAGCGGCGCGCGCCCGCGAGGCGGCGGAAGAAGAGCGCAAGCGCCGCCTCGATCGCCTGCGCACGGAGCCGCTCAGGCCCGCCGACATCGCGGCGTTTGTCGATCACGTCATGGACGCCGCGCGCCGGGGAGAAACCCGTGTCCTCGCCTACCGCTTCCCGAGCGAGATCTGCACCGATGAAGGTCGCGCCATCAACAACAACCTGCCGAACTGGCCGGACACGCTGGTCGGGCAACCGCGCGAGATCTACGCCTATTGGCGCAGCCGGTTGAAACCCGCCGGCTACCGTCTGAGCGTGCAGATCCTCGACTATCCGCAAGGCATCCCGGGCGACGCCGGCTTCATTTTCAGCTGGGGCGATTAGCTCGGCCGCGCCATCCTCGACGCGGAACGGGGGAGCGTCGACGGCGAGCGACAACGGCCATGTCCGCCCTGTCGGCGCCGCGCGATCGACGCAACCCCTGCGACGCAAGGATGAACGGCGCGCCGCACCTTGCGCGCCCCGCCCACGGCTGCGGCTCAACGGGGAAGGCAAAACCACGTGGGTTCGGCAAGGACGACCAGCAGTCCGTAGTTCCACCACAGCGCCAAGCCCGCCGCGATGAGCAGACCGGCAAAAAACGCCCCTTTCAGCCCGATCACGGCATTGCCTCCTTCAGTCTCGCCAGCGGCCGATCCTTGATCGGAAGATGGATGAGGGCGGCGAAGATGGCGAGCGCGATCGAGGCCAGCCAGATGCTTTCGTACGAACCCAGCGCGTCATAGGCCCAGCCGCCGCCCCAGGCGCCGAGGAACGCCCCCACCTGGTGCGAGGCGAAAACCACGCCGTAGAGCATCGACAGATAGCGGACCCCGAAGACCTGGGCGACGATGCCGCTGGTCAGCGGCACCGTGCCGAGCCACAGGAACCCGATCCCAGCCCCGAAGGCGACGGCGGATACGCCCGAGAGCGGCACCAGCATGAACAACGCGATGACCACCGCGCGAGCCGCGTAGATGCCGGAGAGCACCCACTTCTGCCGGAAGCGGCCGCCCATCGCGCCGAACAGATAGCTGCCGAAAATGTTGAACAGGCCGATCATGGCCAGCGACCAGGCGCTGACCGAGGGAGGCAGGCTGTTGTCGGCGAGGTATGCCGGCAGGTGCGTCGCGACGAAGGCGACGTGAAAGCCGCAAACGAAGAAGCCGGCGTTGAGCAGCCAGTAGCCCGAGTGCTCGCGAGCTTCGCGAATCGCTGCGCCTATGCTCTGGGTTCCGGAATACGCGGCGATCCGCCGATCGCTCGCCCGGAAGCCCAGCGCCAGCGGTATGAGCGCGCTGATCGCGACCGTCAGGACGAGGAAGGCGTCGCGCCAGCCGAGATGATCGAGCAGCGCCTGCGCGCCCGGCACCACGGCGAACATGCCGAAGGATCCCGCCGCCGTGCACAGGCCGAACGCGAGGCTGCGCCGCTCCGGCGGCACCACGCGGCCGACCGCGCCCAGCACCGTGACGTACGTCGTCCCGGCCAGCGCCAAGCCGACCAGCACGCCCAGCGACACGTTCAGTCCGAGCGGGTCGGAAGACGACGCGGCCAGGGCCAGTCCGCCCGCGTAGAGGAGCGCGCCTACGACGGTGACGCGCATCGCGCCGAAGTTGTCGGCGATGGCCCCGACAAACGGCTGCGCCAAGCCCCACAGCAGGTTCTGTACGGCGATCGCCAGACCGAATGCCTGCCGGCCGATTTCCAGGTCGATGGCGATGGGCGTGAGGAAGATCCCGAACGACTGGCGGATGCCCATCGCCAGAATCAGGCAGACGACACCGGAGATCATCACCCGCTGCGTTACGCCCGGCATGTGTGTTCCCTCCTTGCGAAGCGGGCGCGCGGTGGCGTCACGCGGTTTCCGACCCGCTGACGCTCGCTCGCGCTGGTCGCCTTGGAACCGCCAACCATCGTCAGCACGTCCCCCGGACGGGTGGGACGCGGCCAGGCGAGTTCGCCGGCGGCGGCGAGACCGCCAAACAGGCTCGTCCGGGCGGCATTCTCGTCGAGATGGAACGGTTGCGGATCAAGCCGCGTTGCGAACGCCTTGATCACGGCCTCTTCGACCCTCAGCGAACCGCTTGTGAACCGTTGGCCCCTGCGCAGATCGTCGAGATGCAGCGCCGTCGTCGACTGTCTTTCAGCGCCGTCGAAAAGCGGCGTCGATGCGCCGGTCTCCGCTTCCGCCACGGTCTCTCGTTCGAACATCGCGCGCCCTCCTTTGTTGCGCAAATCCCCGAAGCGAGGCGAGCGTCGTTCGCTTCGGGGAAGCCCGCCGCCTAAGATACGCGGGCCGGCTTCATTTTCAGCTGGGGCGATAGCCCCGCCTCGCCATCGCCGATGCGGAAACGGGGAGCGTCGACGGCGAGCGAGAACGGCCACGTCCCGCTTGTCGCCGCCGCGCGATCGACGTAAGCGTTGCGGCGCAAGGAGGGACGGCGCGCCATGCCTTTGCACGCTCGCTCTGTTGATAAGCGCGCGCCGTCTCTACATTGTTGCCGGTAACGGTGATGGCGCCTGTCACCATGACCGCACAACCACGGCGACGCAAAGATCCATAACCATCTCGTGAACGATCGGCACAACAACGGATTTTCCTGGTGCAACGCCGGCCCCACCTGATCCGGCGGCGCCTGTCGCGCACCCTGTTCCGCGCGGCGCGGCGGCGGGCGGAAACGGACCTGGTTTCGATCAGCGAGCTGATCGCCGGCCTCGGCGACCGCTCCTTCGGCTGGTCGATTCTTCTCTTTGCGCTCGTCAATCTCATTCCGATGCCGATCGGATCGAACATGGTCACCGCGCTGCCTCTCCTCCTCTTGACCGGACAAATGGCCGCGGGCTTCGCGCATGTGCGCCTGCCCGCCGTCGTCACCCGTCGTCAAATCAACCGCAAAGGCTTCCAGCGGGTCGTGCTCCGGCTCAAGCCCATCATTCAACCGATCGAGAGGATCGTGCGCACCCGGCATGTCTGGCTGTTCCAGCCAAAGAACGAGCGGCTGTTCGGGGTGTTTCTGTTGGCGGTGTCGCTCGCTCTCTTCTTCCCCATTCCGCTGAGCGGATTCATCCCGGCGCTGGCTCTGTTCGTCACCGCGTTCGGGCTGATCGAGCGCGACGGCATTGTCACCCTGTCGGGCCTTGCCCTTGGCGCCGTCGCCATCGTCATTACCCTCATCGTCGGCGGCATGCTCCTCGGCGGCGCCCTGGCGCTGGCGCGCCAATGAACGCCGTCTTGGCAAGCCGACAGGCCCTATCGATCGCCGAGCGCCTCGCCGCCGGCGTCTTCTCGATGCGGCGCTCTGAAGCCGATCCGTCCCACGTGGCGGAGGAAAGCCGCCGCGCGATGGGGTTGGTGAAACGGACGGCGGCCGCCGCCGTCGGCAAGCATCGCCGGTTGCGCGTTTTCTTTTCCGCCGACGGTCCTATAATACCGGCGACACGGGCGCAATAACCTTATTGACGACGATGTTTCGGATGAACGTCCTTTGCGGACGGGGAAATGACGACAAAAGATGATAAATGCCGACATTTTTCCGCATCTCCAAAGAAGAAGAAAGAAAAATCAATAGGATAGTAAGGAGAGTGTGGCCCTGCCGCGCTTTTTACGGGCGTATTTCGCGCGCAATGGGGAGTTTCTTGTTCCGGGCTGACAAGGGCGTCTGTAGAGCGAACGGCTCTTTCTTTGCCATAGAGCCTAGCGACGGCGTCCTCGCCGCCGCGGTCGGCGCGGCGCGCCGATGATTACCGCGGTTGTCGTCAACTACAACGCCGGCTCCCTGCTGGCTGAAGGCGTTGCCGCCGCCTTGCCGCAAGTGGATGAGCTGGTGATCGTCGACAACGCCTCGTCCGACGACAGCTTGGCGCAGGTAGCCAGGCGTTTTCCCGACGACGCCCGCGTGCGGATTGTGCGCAATCGCCGGAACCTCGGTTTCGCTGCGGCTTGCAATCAAGGAGCGGCGGCGGCCGCGGGGGATGAGGTGTTGTTCTTGAATCCCGATTGCGTGCCTGAAGCCGATGCCGTTCGCCGTTTGCGCGCGGCGCTTAAGTCCGATCCCGGGGTGGGCATGGTCGGGGGTCTTCTGGTCAACCCGGACGGCACGGAACAGGGCGGCGCCCGCCGGGCGATTCCGACGCCGTGGCGTTCTTTCGTCAGGGCCGTCGGTCTGTCGCGCTTCGCCAAGTCCTGTCCCCGGTTGTTCTTCGATTTTCATCTGCACAAGCAGCCCTTGCCTGAGCGCCCCGTCGAGGTGGAGGCGATTTCCGGCGCCTGCATGCTCGTCGACCGCCAGGCCATGGCCGACGTCGGGCCATGGGATGAAGGCTATTTTCTTCACTGCGAGGATCTCGACTGGTGCATGCGCTTCCGGCGCAAGGGGTATCGGATCATGTTCGTGCCGGACGCCCGGATCACCCACGCCCAGGGCACGTGCAGCCGCGCCCGTCCGGTCTTCGTCGCCTGGCACAAGCACAAAGGCATGATGCGGTTCTATCGCAAGTTCTTCAGGGACCAGTACCCCGGCATTTTGATGGGACTGGTCGCGGTTGCCGTATGGACGCGCTTCGCGCTGAGCGCCGGATACTCCAGCGTGCGGCGCGCCGGGCATTTGATGGGGATCGGGCGTGGATGAGCCGCGCCTTGGCCTTCTCGGCGCGACCAGCTCGCTCGGCGAGTGCCTGCTGCCGCTGCTGACGGCGGCGGGATGGCGGGTCACGGCCTTCTCTCGCCGTCCCGTCGCCGCGCCGCCGGCCGGCGGGGTGGAATGGCGGCAGCTTGGCCTGCCGCGGCGTCAGGACAGCGCTGATCGCGGCGCCGAGGCGGCTATTCCCCGCTGGCTGTGCGTTGCTCCGCTTTGGGCGCTGCCGGATTACCTGGATCTTCTCGAGGCGCACGGCGCACGGCGGATCGTGGCGCTGTCTTCGACCAGCCGCTTCACCAAGGAGAAGTCCTCGGACGCGGCGGAGCAAGCCACCGCGCGGCGGCTCGCCGCGGCCGAAGAGCGCCTGCGGGCCTGGGCCGAGAAGAACGGCCGTGAGTGGGTGATCCTGCGGCCGACGCTGATCTACGGTCGGGGCCGCGACAAGAACGTCTGCGAGATCGCGCGCTTCATCCGCCGCTTTGGCTTTTTCCCCCTGTTCGGGCCCGCTCGGGGATTGCGCCAGCCGGTGCATGTCGAGGATCTGGCGATCGCCTGCCTTGCGGCTGTCGATACGCCGGCCGCGGCCAACCGCGCCTACAATCTTTCCGGCGGCGAGACGTTGCCCTACTGCGAAATGGTCAATCGGATCTTCGTCGTCTTGAAGCGACGTCCCCGGTTGTTGAAGGTGCCGCTCGGCGTTTTCCGCGGAGCGCTCGTCGGCGCGCGGCTGCTGCCGCGTTATCGCCATTGGTCGGCGGCAATGGCGGAGCGGATGAATCGCGATCTGGTGTTCGATCATGCCGACGCCGCTGCAGACTTGCGCTTCTCCCCGCGTCCGTTTCGCCTGACGGCGACAGATATCGAACCGGAAAGGGCGGCGGTCGCGACCAATCGCCGCAACGCGTCCTGCCTGTAATCACGAAACGTTCGGCGGCGCGGGCGATGAGGCCGCCAACACGAATCGTAAGTTTCAGATCACCCCATGGCCACCCGTTGAACGGGCGTTGCGGATCGGAATCGTTGCTCGAAACTGCCTGAAATCACGAATGGGTCCTGCCTGAAATCACGAATGGGGGCATCCCCGCCATCAATTTTTTGTCGAATCAGCCCCCGTCCTGCCTGAAATCACGTGCCAAAAACCTCGACACGCTAAGCGTTTAGCGTGAATTATGGAGTTCACGACGCGGTCTTCGCCGGTATCGTCGCTCGCCGCAAAGCGGCTCCGGCAGGTACGTGATTTGAAGCAGGGAACGCCAGGGGATTCGGGATTTTAGGCAGGAGTTGAAGGTGGCTGGACAACTCGAGTTCTTCGACAGCCCGCTCCAGGGCAAGGTGAGAGGAGAACGTCACATCATGGAGTTCCCGTTCTTCGACCTGTCCAAACGAGCGCGCCGCAAGCGTCTCATCTTTTCCGATCAGGAACGGGGGATCACCATCGAGATCAAGGCGATCGAGGGCTCCGGCATCGCGACCATCTACGATAAGGACATGATCCTCTACGTCGCCTCCCTGATCGTCCAGGATCTCGCCAAGGGCGGCAAGTTGCGCCGCGAATATCGCTTCTCCGCTCACGACTTCTTCCGCGTCGCCGGCCGCGATCGCTCCAAACGCTCCTACGCCAACCTCGAGCAGACCATCGAGCGGCTCAAGGGGACGCTCATCAAGACCAACATCGAAACCGGCGGCCAGGGGTTCGACGGCTGGTTCAACTGGTTCGATTCGGGCACGGCCTTGCACTACGAACGCGACTCCGCCACTGGCGAGAAGCGCCTCAAGATGATTCGGGTGGTTCTGTGCGAATGGCTTTTCCGCGCCATCCTGCGCGACGGAAAGATGCTGGAGTACTGCGATGAATACTTCGACTTGAAACCGATCGAGCGCCGCCTCTACGACCTTGCCCGCATTCATTGCGACGACGCCCCGATCTGGACCATCGAACTCGGTCCCTTGAAAGATCTGGTCGGCTCCGACAGCGAGATTTCCAAGTTCCGCGCCCAAGTGGCGGCGATCAGCAAGGCAAGACGGCTACCCGATCATGAGATTTCGCTGATTAATGGGAAAGGCGACCCGCTGTCCTCCCGAGCGCTGTCGCTCTCGCGCGTCAGAGTCGTCTTCAGCCGCAAGAATCGTGAAATTGCTTCCGATAGCGGCAGCGAGCCGACGGCGGCCGTGGCCGCATCGCGGCTATCGGAAGCGGTTGAGGCCATCGATAAGTAGGGACGGCGCCCTGAATGCCGGCGACAAAATGGGATTGACACAAGGAGAGATGACCGTGAAGGCATAAGAAAGCCCGGCTGCTGAGCCGCCGGGCCTTCCCAGAAAGATACTAGCCAGAAAAGAACCAGGACGGACACACACCACCGATCTGGTCTTTCATGACCTCACGACCAAGAGGTCATAAAGCTAAGTTCTTTCGCGAGAATACGCAAGCCTGAAAGCGCTCAGGAGCGCATACGTGGCGTTTTTGTGCCTGAGCGGTCCCACCACAGGAGGGACCTATGGCGTTTTTGCACACGCGACTTGCCGCGGGCTTGCGGCGGCTGAGACCGGAATCCATTCATGCAAGCGCTCTTGCCGAGCGATTCGGGGGATTGTCGGTCGATTTGTCGCGCGGCCAGATTCTTGCCGCCTTCAAGCGGGCAGCGCCCGAACTCGGCATCGCGCCACGCCTGCGTGACGCCATCGACGTTCTGATGGCTTACAGTCAGCCACAAGACTGGACGCCTGACAGCCGACCGATCGTCTGGCCGAGCAACAGCACCTTGCAGGAGCAACTCGGTTTATGCCGTCGTCAAGTGCAGTATCTGATCCGCACTCTTATCGACAAGGGGCTCATCGTTGTCGTCGATAGCCCGACAGGACGGCGCTGGGGACAGCGTCATTCGACGACGGGCAAGATCGTTGAAGCCTATGGCTTTGATCTCTCTCCCCTGGCGGTTCGCTACAACGAGTTCGTGACGGCGGCCAACCAAGCGCGCGAAAACCGAGAAGCACGCGCCAAATTGCGTCGGCGACTGACGATCGCACGCAAGGCGATCCGGCAGATCGCCGAAACAGCAATGGAAAAGAATTTGACTCAAGAAGACTGGCAACGCCGGGTTGAAGAAGCCGCACATATTGCCAAGCGCCTTGGCGCTGATGCTCCGCTCCCTGTTCTGCAAAAAGCCGTCGCCGAGTTGGAAAGCCGCCGCCGAGAGGCAGAAAACATCCTAACAACCGCCTTCCCTTGTGCGGCGCCTGAGAATAGTGCACCCTCGGGCGCAACGGATTGCATCCCTATAACAACTACAAATGAACTTCCAGCTGATCAATCAGCTACACGTAGAACCGACTTGAACTTCTCACCCGCCCACAAGCATGCCGCCCAACCTGCCGATATGCCAACCGAACCAAGAAAGAATCTCCCCCTTTCCCCCCGCAACAAAACGGAAGACTCCCCGACAGAGCGAATAACTCCCCGCTTCATTTTGACGCTCTCCCCATCGCTCAAGCCTTATATCGCCACCCGAAATCCCAACTGGTCCGATATCGTCAATGCCGCCGACTGGGTGCGAGGCGATCTCGGCATCAACCGCAGTACCTGGATCGAAGCTTGTCAAGCGATGGGCCGCACCGCCGCCGCCACGGCCATCGCGATCATTGCCGCCAAAGCGCAAGAAATCCATTCGGCCGGGGCCTACTTGAGAGCGATGAGCAGACGCGCCCGCCAAGGCGACCTCCATCTCAGCAACAGTCTTTACGGCCTTGCCGAGCGGAGGGCCTTGGCATGATCAACGCCTGCTTCAAGAGAGGAAGCGGCCTCTACTTTGCGAAGCTCATCCAAACTGTTCGCTTGCAGCGAAAACGATTACAACCCTAAGAAGTTCGTCGCGGAGGCTTGCCGCCGCATGCGTTCCACGACAGAAACGCCATCCGCTTCCAACAGGTAGGATGCACAATGTGCATATTGGTAACAGGAGGCGCCGGCTTCATCGGCGCGAATTTCGTCCACGACTGGTTAGAGCACAGCAACGAAACAATCATAAACCTCGATAAGCTGACATACGCCGGCAACTTCGAGACCTTGAGCGCACTTGCCGATGACAACCGTCACATCTTCATACGCGGAGACATTTGCGAGCGTGCATTGATTGATCGATTGCTGTCCGAACATCACCCGCGCGCGATCATTCACTTCGCCGCCGAAAGCCATGTCGACAGGTCGATTCACGGTCCCGCGGAATTTATTCGCACCAACATCGAAGGCACTTTCACCCTTCTACAATCGGCACGCGCATACTGGGAGATGAGCCAAGAAGAAGGCAGAAGACGTTTTCGCTTTCATCACATCAGCACCGACGAAGTCTACGGCGCTCTCGGTCCGGACGATCCGCCTTTTAGCGAAACTCATCCCTTCCAACCAAACAGCCCATATTCGGCAAGCAAAGCGGCGGCCGATCATCTCGTCCGCGCCTGGCACCATACTTACGGCCTGCCGGTGGTCACGACCAACTGCTCGAATAACTATGGTCCTTACCATTTTCCCGAAAAACTTATCCCGCTGATGATCGTTCATGCTCTGGAAGACAAGCCATTGCCGGTTTACGGCGACGGAAAGCAAGTGCGCGACTGGCTTTTCGTCAAAGACCATTGCCGGGCCATTCGCCGTGTGCTCGAGCATGGCCGGCTCGGCGAAACCTACAACATCGGCGGCTGGAACGAAAAGACGAACATCGACATCGTGCATATGATCTGCGCCCTGCTGGACGAACTGCGGCCCCGCGTCGATGGCCGATCTTACCGCGAGCAGATCGTGTTCGTCGCCGATCGTCCTGGTCACGATCGCCGCTACGCCATTGATGCCGGTAAGATCGAACGCGAGCTTGGCTGGAAGCCGCTTGAAACCTTCGAGACCGGCATCACGAAGACCGTGCGGTGGTACCTTGATAATCCTCAATGGGTCAGGAACGTACAAAGCGGCGCCTACAGAGAATGGATAGAAAAAAACTACGCGAGGCGCGAGTCGTGAAGATCCTCCTGTTCGGAAAGCAAGGCCAGGTCGGTTGGGAGCTTCAACGCGCTCTCTCGCCGCTTGGCGAAGTCGTGGCTCTGGATCGGCGTGGCGCCAGCGGTCTATGCGGCGATCTCGCCGATCTCGATGGTCTTGCCGATACCGTTCGTCGGGTTGCTCCCCAGGTCATCGTCAATGCCGCCGCTTATACCGCCGTCGACAAAGCCGAAGGCGAGCCAGATCTCGCCCAGACGATCAATGCCGACGCGCCTGGCGCCCTCGCCCGCGCCGCCAAAGGCCTTGACGCTTGGCTGGTGCATTACTCGACGGACTACGTGTTCAATGGTCATGGAACGCGAGCGTGGCGGGAAGAAGACCCTACCGGTCCTCTCAACGTATACGGCTTGACCAAACGGCAAGGCGAGCAAGCCATCCGCGCCGTCGCCGGAAAACACCTCATTCTTCGCACCTGCTGGATATATGGAGCGCGCGGCAACAATTTTGCCAAGACCATGTTGCGACTGGCGAGCGAACGAAACCGTCTCACGGTCATCGACGATCAGATCGGGGCGCCGACCGGAGCCGATCTGATCGCCGACGTCACGGCTCATCTCATTCGCGCCGCGCAACGCCATGCCGAGGCTGGCGGTCTCTATCACCTCGCCGCCGCCGGCGAAACCTCCTGGCACGGCTACGCCCGCTTCGTGATTGACTTCGCGCGCCAACGCAATATTCCCCTCACGGTGGCCGCGGATGCGATTGCGCCAGTGCCGAGCAGCGCTTTTCCGACCCCGGCCCGGCGTCCCCATAATTCGCGACTCAACACCAGGAAGTTGCGCGAGACGTTCAATCTTGTCTTGCCGCCTTGGCAAAACGGCGTGGCTCGCATGCTTACCGAGATTCTTGAGAAATAATCCATGACCCAACGTAAAGGCATCATTCTCGCCGGCGGCTCCGGCAGCCGGCTTTATCCGGTCAGCAAGGCGGTGTCCAAGCAACTGCTGCCCGTTTACGATAAACCGATGATCTACTATCCGCTCAGCACGCTGATGCTTGCCGGCATCCGCGATATCCTGATCATCTCGACGCCGCAGGAAACGCCCCGTTTCGCACAACTTCTCGGCAATGGCAACCCGTGGGGCCTCGACTTGCAATATGCCATGCAACCGAGTCCAGATGGATTGGCGCAGGCCTTCATTATCGGCAAGGACTTCCTTGGCGCCAGTTGCTCCGCCTTGATCCTCGGCGACAACATCTTTTATGGCCACGATCTGTACACCCAACTTGGGCGCGCCATGTCCCGCGAGAGCGGCGCCACCGTATTTGCCTATCATGTGCAAGATCCCGAGCGCTATGGCGTCGCGGAGTTCGATCACAACGGCAAGGTGCTGAGCCTGGAAGAGAAACCACAGCATCCCAGGTCGAGTTACGCCGTGACCGGGCTTTATTTTTACGATCATCAAGTCGTCGAAATGGCGAAAACCCTCAAGCCGTCGCCGCGGGGCGAACTCGAAATTACGGATCTTAATCTCATGTATCTGGCGCAAGGCCTCCTCTCGGTAGAGATCATGGGCCGTGGTTACGCTTGGCTCGATACCGGCACCCATGAAAGCCTGCTCGAAGCCGGTCATTTCATCGCCACCCTGGAAAAGCGGCAAGGATTGAAAGTGGCGTGCCCGGAAGAGATTGCGTGGCGTCAACGGTGGATCGACGACCTGCAACTGGAAAGATTGGCGCAACCTTTGGCCAAGAACGGCTACGGTCAGTACCTGTTGCGCTTGCTCAAAGAAGGAGCGCAACCATGAAAGCCACGCCAGCCTCTATTCCCGATATCCTTGTTATTGAGCCCCAAGTCTTTGGCGATTCTCGTGGCTTTTTTATGGAGAGCTTCAATCAAAAAATGTTCAATCAGGTGACGAGGCTTGACGTAAGCTTTGTCCAGGACAATCAGTCCCGCTCCATGAAAGGCGTTTTGCGTGGTTTGCACTACCAAATTGAGCAACCTCAAGGAAAACTGGTGCGCGCGGTACGAGGCTCTATTTTTGATGTCGCTGTCGACATTCGTAAATCGTCGCCATATTTTGGGCAATGGTTCGGTATAAATTTAAGCGAGGAAAACTACCTCCAATTATGGGTTCCCGCAGGCTTCGCCCACGGCTTTTGCGTGCTCTCCGATACGGCCGACGTTCTCTATAAAACAACCGATTACTATGCGCCTCAGTTCGAGCGCTGCCTTCGCTGGAACGATCCGAGCGTCGGCATCGAATGGCCATGTTCAGGCGATCCGCAGCTTTCCGACAAGGACAAGGCTGGCGCGACGTTGCAAGAAGCCGACGTTTTTCCGTAAGCCTCGCAGTCTAAATCAACCGCCCTAAGATCAGCATGAAGCGATCCATGACGGCAGGACCGCCAATTGAGCGACTTTAAGCGTTCCAACGAGACTTTGAAACAAACCGTTTTTTCTTTTCAAAACGCAATCCTAAGGCGTCTGCCAACGCTGTTGCGCATGCCGGCTCGTTGGATCGGACATGGGAAGCCGCCTTTCCGCATTACCTCGTCGGTTGTGCAGCAGGCAGGCGGCTTACGGAACATCACGAAAAAGGCGATCGGCCTTTACCGCTGCGAAGGCCTTGACGGGATCAAGCGCGGACTGTTGACCATCCGCTCCCTGGGGCGCCGCCGCAACGACTATCAACGCTGGATCCGACTTTACGACACGTTGGGCGCGGGTGATCGCGCGGTTCTGGGGGAGGCGACGGCGCGGCTTGCGGTCAAGCCGCTGATCTCGGTGGTGATGCCGGTCTACAATCC
>CAZRWU010000046.1:0-19515 GCA_964603915.1 uncultured Rhodospirillaceae bacterium | reverse complement strand
GCCCGGCTTGGCATTGGGTATCTTCCGCAAGAGGCGTCGATTTTCCGGGGTCTCAGCGTAGCGGACAACATCCGGGCGGTGCTGGAGGTGGTCGAGCCCTCGCGCGAGCGGCGGGAAGCGCGCCTTGAGGCGCTTCTTGCCGAGTTCTCGATTACGCACTTGAGCCGAACATCGGCGCTGGCGTTGTCGGGCGGCGAGCGCCGTCGCGTCGAGATCGCTCGCGCATTGGCGACAGATCCCCATTTCATTTTGCTCGATGAACCCTTCGCGGGCATCGATCCGATCGCGGTGGGCGATATTCGAGCGCTTGTCGCGCATTTGAAGGATCGCGGCATCGGCGTCCTGATTACCGATCATAACGTACGCGAGACGCTCGACGTCATCGATCGCGCCTACATTATCCACGATGGCATGCTGTTGATGGAAGGTACGCCCGCCGATATTGTGGGCAACCCGGACGTTCGACGTGTGTACCTGGGCGATCGATTCAGCCTTTAGGATGCCTTGGTGGGCGGAATGGTGCTGACGCCGCGCCTGGATCTCCGCCAATCGCAATCGCTTGTGATGACGCCGCAGCTCCAGCAAGCGATCAAGCTGCTGCAGTTGTCCAATCTCGATCTTGCCGCCTATGTCGAGCAGCAACTTGAGGAAAATCCGCTTCTTGAGCGCGACCGCTCGGATAGCGAGAGCGGACACGACGACGATGCGTAGGGTCCCAGTGCGGCATCGGAAGCGGCTCTCGCCGGTGTGGATCAGGCGATCGCCGAGGAGAACCGGATGCTTGCCGACAGCGCGCTGGATGCCGATTACGATAATCTGTTCGATGGCGATGCGGCGTTCGCGCCGACCGCGGCAGGAAGCGGCGGCCTAAATCTTGCCTCGCCAGCCGCCGGGAATCATGAAGGCGGCGAGGCCGACGTCACAAGCAGCGTCGCCAGCAGACTGTCTTTACGCGATTTCGTTGCCCAGCAGCTGACCCTTGATATCGTCGATCCTGTCGACCGGATGATCGGTTTCCAGCTGATCGAAATGCTGGACGAGGCAGGGTATCTGAGCGGTGATCTGCATGACGTCTGCGCGATGCTCGGGTGTGATTTCAGCCGGGTCGAAGCCGTTCTCTTTCGTGTGCAACAATTCGAGCCTACCGGCATCTTTGCACGCACGCTCGCGGAGTGCCTTTCACTCCAGCTGCGTGAGAGGGGGCGGTTGGACAAGCCCATGCAGGCGTTGTTGGATAATCTCGACCTGCTGGCCAGGAGCGACCTTGCGGGGCTTGCCAAGGCATGCAACGTGACGGGCCTCACTCTGAGCGCGCTCATCGCGGAGATCCGTTCGCTCAATCCCAAACCAGCCTTCGGGTTCAACGATGGATCGACCGTCCAGCCGATCATTCCTGACGTAATTATGCGTCGCCACCCAAGGGGGGGTTGGACGGTGGAACTGAATGATGAGACTCTTCCGCGGGTTCTCGTCAACAACCACTATTATGTCTATCTCAACAGCAAAAGCAAAAGAAGGGAGGACAAACAGTATATAACAGAGTGTTTTCAGACAGCGAACTGGCTGGTGAAATCGCTTCACCAGAGGGCTAATACAATACTGAAAGTTTCCTCAGAGATTGTCCGGCAGCAGGAAGGATTTTTTGTTTATGGTATACAAAAGTTAAGACCGCTTATCTTAAGAGATATTGCCAGTATCGTTGAGTTGCATGAAAGTACAGTGAGCCGGGTCACATCGAATAAATACATGCTCACGCCCCGCGGGACGTACGAGTTGAAGTATTTTTTCAGTCAGGGAATCGGCGTAAAGGAGGACGGGGAGAGTCATTCGGCTGAGTGGGTGCGTCACCGCATCAGGAAGCTGGTTGATTCCGAAACGGCAAGCCAAATATTTTCTGATGATAACATTGTCGATATGTTGCAAAAAGAAGGTATAGATATCGCTCGTCGAACTGTAGCCAAGTATCGTGAAGCATTGGGTATCCCTTCATCGGTTCAGCGGCGGAGGCAGAAATGCGGCAAGTTGTAGGCCAGCTTGATCGGAAGCCGTGGGGATTGCTTGACAGAGGTCGGCGTGGCTACTACGGTCCTTGGCTCGCTGCAGATGCTGGCCCGGCGGTGATGTTGCACGGCTTGCCATCCCTCGTGTCAAGAGCCCCAAAGACGGCACCGCTTATGCCTCGGGAGACACGCCGCGACTCCCACATTAGGTGTATCCATGGATATTTCGGTCAAAGGCAAGAATCTAAACGTCGGTGATGCCTTGCGGGGATATGTGAGCGATCAGCTTCGCACGAGCGTCACGAAGTACTTCGCCCGCGCGCATGATGGCGTTGTCGTCATATCGCGCGAAGCGCATCTGTTCCGTGTCGATATTTCCGTTCATCCCGTGGCCGGTCTTCTGGTTCAAGGCCATGGAGCGGCGGAAGATCCGCATGCCGCTTTTGACGCCGCGCTGGAGAGGGTCGCCAAGCAGATCCGGCGCTACAAGCGCCGGATCAGCAACCATCATCAGCGCGCGACACCAGAAGAAACGACGCCGGCGCAGCAGTACATTCTCGCCGCCGAAAGCGCGGATGAGGAGTTGCCCGCGGAAACGCAGCCGGCGATCATTGCCGAGCTTCCGACCGAGATCGCCACGCTCACGGTCAGCGAGGCCGTGATGCGGCTGGATCTGGCCGACGCCCCCGCGATGATGTTCCGCAATCGGGCGCATGGCGCGCTGAACGTGGTTTATCGCCGTACCGATGGCAATATCGGTTGGATTGATCCATCTCACATACAAGGAACTTGAGGTTAAAGGCGGTCATGGAAATCGCTGATTTGCTTCGACCCGAACAGGTGATCGCCCATTTGCGCGCCACCAGCAAAAAGCAGGCGCTGCAAGATCTGGCGCGCCGCGCCGCTCAGACTGCGGGTCAAAATGAGAGGGCGATCTTTGACGTTCTGATGGAGCGGGAACGCTTGGGTACGACTGGCGTCGGCAACGGGATCGCCATTCCTCATGGCAAGCTCCCCAACCTTGACCGCATGCACGGGCTTTTTGCGCGCCTCGATCATCCAATTGATTTCGACGCGATTGACGAGCGGCCGGTGGACTTGATCTTTCTTCTGCTCGCCCCCGAGTCGGCTGGCGCCGACCACCTCAAGGCTCTGGCCCGGGTCTCCCGGCTGCTCAGGGACAAGGCGGCATGTGAAAAGCTCCGGGGTACGGATGATCGAGAAGCGCTGTACGCTCTGCTTGTCGACACCGCCAATGTCCGAGTCGCATGACGTTGATGTTCCCGGTACATTGTTCATCCGTCAGAAGCGAGAGCTGTATCTCGGCATGACGTCATGAGTTACTTGGTTCAAGGCAAGGAGGGGCCTTGGGAGGTCGTGATCGGTCTTGAGGTGCACGCCCAGGTCATCTCGAAGGCCAAGTTGTTTTCCGGCGCCGCGACGGAGTTCGGCTCGGAGCCTAATGCCCAAGTCTCGTTCGTCGATGCGGCGATGCCGGGAATGCTTCCCGTGCTCAACCGATATTGCATCGAACAGGCTGTGCGCACCGGCGTCGGTCTCAACGCGCGCATAAACCTTATTTCTGTGTTTGAACGGAAAAACTACTTTTATCCGGACCTTCCTCCTGGCTATCAGATTTCCCAGTACCAGCATCCTCTCGTCGGCGAGGGTGTTGTGACGCTCGACCTGGCGGACGGATCGACGCGCGAAGTGGGCATCGAACGTCTCCACGTCGAGCAGGATGCCGGTAAATCCCTGCATGATCAGGATCCGCGGCGCACTTTTGTCGATCTCAACCGCGCCGGCGTTGCGCTGATGGAAATTGTCTCCAGGCCGGATATACGCAGTCCGGAAGAGGCCGGTGCATATTTGCGCAAGCTGCGCTCGATCATGCGCTATCTCGGCACATGCGACGGCAACATGGAACAAGGTTCCCTGCGCTGTGACATCAACATCAGCGTGCGGCCGCTCGGTGAAAACAGCTTGCGTCCCCGCGCCGAGGTGAAGAACGTCAACTCGATCCGTTACGTCATGCAGGCGATCGAGCATGAAGCGGCTCGCCAGGTGGAGGTCTATGAGAGCGGCGGCGCCGTGGCGCAGGAGACGCGCCTGTACGATCCGGGCAAGGGCGTCACGCGGTCGATGCGGAGCAAGGAGTTCGCCCATGACTATCGCTATTTCCCGGACCCCGATCTTCTGCCGTTGCAGCTGACCCAGGCGTATGTCGACCATATCCGCGCCGATCTGCCGGAGTTGCCCGACGACAAGAAACGGCGATTTATCGCCGAGTACGGACTGTCGTCCTATGACGCAAGCGTTCTGGTGGCGGAAAAGGAAACGGCGCTCTTCTTCGAGAAGGTCGCGGAGAACCGGGATGCGAAGGTGGCGGCCAACTGGGTCATCACCAATTTGTTCGCCGTTTTGAACAGGAAGGGCCTCGGCATCAAGGAGTCGCCGGTCTCGGCGCAGAACCTCGGTAAACTGATTGACCTCATTGCCGATGGCACCGTATCGGGAAGGCTCGCCAAGGATGTCTTTGAAATCATGGCGGATACGGGCGACGATCCCGAACGCATTGTCAACGAGAAAGGGTTGCGGCAGATCACCGACGAAAGCGCCATTGAAGCGGCCATCGACAAGGTCATCGCCGCCAACCCCGAGCAGGCCGCTCAGTTCAGGGCGGGCCAGGATAAAGTGGTTGGCTGGTTCGTGGGGCAGGTGATGAAGGCGACCCAAGGCAAGGCCAACCCCCAGCAGGTCAACGCCCTCCTTCGCAAGAAGCTCGCATAGCGGTCGCCACGACTTGCGTTGCCGGCACTGGGAGTTGGACGTCTGCATAGAGACGTTGCTCTTGCTGTGCGGCCTTGCCTTCGCGGCCGGTCGTCAACACATCATCAGCCATGATGAATTGGATTGACTATTTCCGCACACTGGGTCTCGATGACGTTGTGCCGGGCGAATATGCTCAGTACCAGCCTGCGATCATCGACGCTCTCACCTATTTTCTGGAGCATGTGTCGCCGGAGCGCCGCTTCGCGATGTTTATCGAGCAAGCGGAGATGCCGGAGACGGCAAGCGCCGGCGAGCGTTTGGTTGCCATTGCGCGCCACTGCCCGGCGCTGCACAAGCTCGGCCAAGTGCTGGCGAGGGACCGGCGTCTCCCACCTGATTTCAGGCGGCTCCTGCAGAGCCTGGAGTCGATGAGGCCGCGAGCGGAACTTGACGAGTTGCGGGCAGCGCTGGAGGAGGAACTGGGGCCCTTGGCGCGGATCGGCGTTACGGTTGACGAAGAACCGTTGGCCGAGGCGAGCGTTGCCGTCGTTATTCCCTTTACGACCGGGTCTTCTTCCGGAAGAGGGCGGCGCGGCGTCTTCAAGCTCCTCAAGCCGGGAATCGAGGAAAAACTTGAGGAAGAGCTGAACGTTCTGCAGGACATCGGCGCCCTGTTGGACGAACGCTGCGAGGAGTATGGAATTCCCGCCATCGATTACGCCGTTACCTTCACCCAGGTGAGAGATCTCTTGATCCGGGAGGTTTGTCTCAGCGCAGAGCAGGAGCACCTGATCAGGGCACGCAGGGCCTACCGGTCGATGACCTCCGTGGTGGTGCCGGAGGTCTATGAGTTTTCAACTCCCCGGGTATCGGCCATGCAGCGTATCGATGGTGTGAAGGTCACCAGCGCCGACAGCAACGCCACGATTGGCCGTCAGAAGCTTGCAGAGCTGATCGTTCGCGCCATGATCGCGCATCCGCTGTGGTCAAGCGAACACTGCCCGATGTTTCATGCCGATCCGCATGCCGGCAATTTGTTCGTCACCGAAGACAACAAGCTTGCGATCCTCGACTGGAGTCTCGTCGGCGTCCTGAGCGATGTCGACCGCCATCACCTGTCGCAAATTCTTCTCGGCGCGCTGACATTGGACCGGGGACGCATTGGAACGGCCATCGTCAATCTCGCCGAGGGCGGCGTTGATGAGGAAGCGCTTCAGGTCGTCATCAGCAACCACGTCCAGCGGTTGGCGCGCGGCGCCTGGCCGGGGCTCGCTTGGCTCACCAATCTGATGGACGAAGCGGCCACCGAAGCCAAAGCACGGTTTGCCGCCAATCCGATCATGTTCCGCAAGGTTCTCCATACCCTTGAAGGCGTACTGGCCGACGTCTCTGAGCCTTGCCGCGTCGATTGGGTTCTTGCGCTGGCTTTTTTGCGTCAGCTTGGGCGAGAACTGGGGAGGCGAGTCTTCGCCGCCCCCTTCTGTCGCGACTTTCCAACCCGCATCTCGAACGCCGAGCTTTGGCATCTGCATCTGTCGACGCCACTGATCGGTTCTCGTCTGCTGACGGCATAGAAAGGGTGGGATCTTCGGGATCGGGTGACGATCCGCGAAGATCCCGGGGTCATGCGTGGTCGTTCAGTTGTTGGTTTCCGCTACCCGACCGTTGGCAAAGCGGCAGGAATAAAGATCCCATCGAGGATCGCGCACTCATCGAGTTCTCCCTCTGCGACATTTCCCCCGGTATAACTCGCAAGGAACCCGAAGCCCTGCCGGCTCGGTTTCGTTCCATCTCCCCAAACGGCCGTGCCCCCTATGGGATTCGTCTCCAAAAATAGAGCGCCATCCACATAAAGACGCGCAACGCGATCGCCATGCGGCGAGAACGTGATCGTAAGGCGATGAAAATTTTGGTCCTTAAGCGGCGTCATTCCAATATTGACAATTTTTTCTGCCTTGTTTGCGCCAAGACCCGCCGACAAGTATACATTTTTGTACTCGGTATTATATCGTAGTTCTACAAATTCATCATCCTTATGCTGCAGGTTGATCAAGGTTAGCCATGGACCTCCCGGCTGCGTTTCGTACAGCTTGATCAGGCAATCCAAGGTTATGCCTCTTGTGTAACCGGTCAGGTCGAAACCACCCCATCGCGAGATCCGTCCGCGCAGCGCTTTTCCGAAGGCCTCCAGAGGATGATCATGGTCGATCCAGTTGACCACGGCGCTTTTTACTGAAAACCGGCCTGTCGAATCCTTGACGTCCCCATCGAGGTGCGCGTGGAACAAGTACTGCGGGGGTAAAGGAGACGGTTCGAAAGGCAAACCTGTCGTTCCCTGCGCCGTACTTATCAGCTCAAATTTGCGCTGCGGCGGAGCGCCGAAGGGGAAATAGGGGCTCTGCGTGATTTTCTTCCCGTCCAGGTAAACCTGACTTGTGGAAAGGTCATCGATGGTGATCCACGATCCCGGCGGCGCCGTGATGTTGTTCAGGGCCAGTTCAACGTTTGAACCGGTGATGCGGATGACGTTGCGTGTGGCCGGGTTCCTGCTCCCGAAATCAACATTCTCGAAAACATTGTTATAGCTATTGCCCTGTACAATGAGCTGTCCAGCCAGTTGGATGTCTCTGCCCCGGTTGCCAGTACTCGGACGATCGTATGTCGTATGCGGTGGATAAGTCGCGGAGAATCCCGTCAAACTTTGCAAAACAATCGTACCGCCTTTCCAATTGTAGCAACCGTTGAACTCATGTAAAGCAAGAACGGCTTCGGGTTCCCACTGAGAAACGCTTCCATCGTCCGCACCTGCCCATACAATTCTCTGTGAATAATCACCGCCGTTATCCTTTTCGAGGCGCGACTCGATAACATTAGCCCGGCTACCCCCCGGGAGCACTCGCCAGTTCTTCATAACGAAGTTGATATCGGCATTGTAATAAATTCCGGTCGCGCCAATGATCTGTCGAAATGCCGTCGAAGGATGAGAAAGGCTGTATATCGTTAGGTAACTAGAAGTAGAATGCCAAGTTTTCGGCCGGTTGACGTCGTAAGGACTTGACTGTTTCAAGCCTGAGATGCCGTCCCATGCTTCACCATTGACCAGAAGAACAGAATAAGCGCCATTGGTCGTAATATTACTGATATCAAGCCCCCAGCGGTTATTACCAAGATTTCTCCAGTCTTGATCCGTGAGAATATCCTGTGTGTTGAAGTTCTCATTTGTCGCTTCATGATGAAGTATATGTTTGCCGCCGATTGCCCATGGAGCTCCGTCAGGTCCCCAATCTCCATGGAGATATTCATAGATAATCCAGCGGTTGTCTTGTCCTACCGAACCCACGCCGTCGAATTTCTCACCGTAACTGTAAAAGTCGACATGGGCGCCGGTTGATGACCATCCCGCGTTGACGCGCTTGGCATGCCGGAAGCGATGGACAGCGGCGAAACGACCATATGTAGCAGGGTTGGTCTTGCTGTTGTAGTAATAAAGCTTCCGCGCCTGCGGATCCCAGTACCAGTCGTGATCGCGTGAAAGCGCATCAACAGATGCCGCAGGGCGGCGACCTGTGGGCGCGCCCTCAACCCAAATCGAAACGACAGGATCAAGGCCCTTGTTCGCTGTGGCTTGATAGACGGGGCCAGCGCCGCTCCAGGTAAGGTCGGACTGCTGGGTTGCCAAGCCGGCGACGCCATGAGTTGCTGTAATGCCGACAACGCTGTTGTCGATCTGGACATCGTCGGCGTAATTCGTGGTCATAGTCGCAAGGCGGTCGCCGTAGCGGTAAGCGCCATCTGTCGCGCTCTCTGCCCCATGTTTGCCGTTCCATAGAACCTGGCGTAGATAGGGATCTTGGTGAGTAAAATCGATCAAGTGCAAAATACGAACGCCGTAGGAGAGGAAATGGCCAGTGTTCGATGAAACGCCGGATACGGTAAGGGTATCAAACCTGTTGGCATGGGCTTCTGACCAGCCGCCTTTTGTGACGAGGCCGCGGGCAAACGTGTCCTTGATGTTTGCTTGAATCACCACCGAACTGGCGCCCTTTGCGGCGCCAAGGTAGATGAGGGCCTTCTGGACTTCGCGGCCGACTCCATTGTACACGCCGATCGAGCTGTACTCGCCGCGGCCAGGAAGGTCATGGCGATACCCGCCAACCAGTGTCAGGGTTCCTTTTTCGCCCCCGATCATTACCTGTGAAACCTCGTCGAACCGCAGCATTTCGGAGAGGTTATCGGAGGTTCCCGAAAGCGTTCCGTATTCGATTCGCGGATCCTGCGTCGCGTACAGAACGATCTTTGTCTGGTTGTTTTCGGCATCGGACCGCCAGCGCATCCATCGCGCTGAATTGGCCGTGGCGCGACTTGGAATGTTCTTGACGATATTGATGCTGTTGCTTTCATTCTCGGAATCGAGAACTTCACAACCCCAATGAAAGACCTCGGTCGCGGGAATGCCGTCGGATACCGGAGGCGAGCTCCAGACATCCATGATTGGTTTCTCCACCACCGCCTCCCATGCATCGACAGGCGCCCCATCCTGGACGCGCTGAACCCAATTCAGCGAGTGCAAATTGTCGATTGATGGCTCTGGCAGCTTGATGGCCACTGCGGCGTCGCTCTCCAGGAACGAAAACGTCTTCCATTCAGCGAAGGAAACGAAGCCCAGTCGCAGTGTCATTGGCACGCTTGGAGCGCGAACATGGAGGTGCTTTGCTGCGCCATGCGTATCGCGAAGTCGCTCAAGAAGGGATGTAATGTTTGCGCCTTCGCAAAGTTGAAACCAATCCAATTCAATCGGCTCCGTCTGCGTGTGAGCGAACTGCCGCACCCACCATCCGTTCGCCGCTTTGATCACGGTGCCGCCATCTTCTCCCAGCATAAAGGGGTCCGTGGTGGTAAAGACGAAATCGCCATCGATCAAAGGATTGATCGACGATCGCAACTGGTAAATGTGACCAAGACTTCCCGCCCTTGCACGCAGGTCGGCGTATCCGTCCGTGATTACCGCTAACGGATGTCCTTGTACGGCCACGGCGGTGGCCAAGGACGACGACTGTGCGCCTGCCGATGCGACAGCGGGATGGCCATCGACGGGCCGGCAGGTATGGCCAAGGACGAGTTCTGCGCTGGCCCCGACACGCGGCGGGTAACCTTCCACCAGGCTGGGGCCTGCTTCCATGGCCATGGCGGCGCCGCCGGCTCCTGTCGCGAGGCCGGCGATGACAGCGACTTGGCCAGCCGCAAGCGCAACATTGGTTGTAACGATGGCCCCCGGCTTGCCAGGCCTTCCACTTTGGTTCGCTAATTTGTCTTTTCCGAGCTGGCCAAGTCCGAACATCAATCAGTTCCTTCTGCTGCTCAATTGGTGACGGAAAAGAGTCCCTTCGGATCGACGCTTATCAAGAAAGGCCCGTTGGTGCTGCTGACCGACCCGCCTTCCGGCCTCATGTCGCAGCAACCGAGAAGAAGATCGCCGTCGGCCGGCTTTGCCGCCTCACCGGCGACGATAACAATATATTTGGCTGTAATCGTGACGGAAGATCCAAAGGAAATCGGGCTGGCGCAATTGACTTGAATGGAAGGACCCGAACGGGTAACTGCCATGCCTGTGACAGGAACAAACGAGCAGGTCGAATCGGTGCATAGATGGGGTCGAACATCCTGATAGGTCGTGTGGTTGTTCTTATCGAAGCTGTAGGTGTCCTTTAGAAGCGCCGCATAGAAGGCGCCGTTGGAAATTTTCAGGAAGTTCAAGAAGATCTTCTCAAGAGCATTCGAATAAGGAACAAAGTTTCCAGCTGACATCGTTAAATCTCCTTAAGAGCGCTCAATAACAGCCACGCGCTGACCTGGTGTGACGCTGAAGAATTCGGGTGCTTCGGCGGCGAGGGGAGTGCTGGTAGCGTCGGCAACAGGATTGAGGCCAAAAGCAATCCGGCACGGGCGATCCGAAAAAAGTCGAACGTAGTGACCCCAAAAGGGCGCGGATTGCTGCGAAGTGGCGCTAAATGACACCACTTGCCGCGCGCGTTCACCATGGGCAACTTGCACTTGATTGCCCATCGGATCCTGACCGATACCCTGATACTCTGTGATATGCACTTCCGCCATGAAAGTTCTCCATTGAGGATGGCAGTTCGAGCGAACGCCGGGAAGGTGATAGAGCTTTTGTAGAGATCAGGAATATACACCAAATATAGCGCTTATGCAAGGTATAAATTCCTTAAACAGCCCCTACGGCAAGCCGGCCCGGCGAATGCTCACCGCCAGATGGATCACCCACCTGTCGTTGGAAATTGCGTGGGAACGAGAACGATCAGAGGTACAACCAATAACCCTGGCTCTGCAGCTTTCGGCGGTACGGCTAATCGTGCGCCCGACGCATTTGCTGAGCGGACCGCTCGATCCGCAGCGCAGGATCACGATCCTATGCTCTTGGCTTGCCTGTTGAACGCGGCGGAGTGCAAACGAAACGGTGGTGCCGCCGAGAGGAATTGAACCTCTGACCCCACCCTTACCAAGGGTGTGCTCTACCCCTGAGCTACGGCGGCTGCCCTTTAAGGAAGGCGAACGATGCCATATCAACAACGCTTCTGGCAAGCCTGCCTTGACGACAGGCTGGATGCCCGGCACCCTGGTCTCATGTTCCGCGACTCCGACCCGCCTAAACTTGCTAAGCAGAGCAAACGAAATGTGCGTGAAGCCAAGCTCGCCGCATCTCTGCGTGAAAACTTGATGCGGCGAAAGGCGCAGGCGCGCGCGCGCAAGGATCGTGTTGCTGTAGGCCAAGCGACAGGGCAGCCGCTGGTTGATCTTGAGGCGGAGGGTGTTGTCGACGATACTGAAATCGAAATCTAGCAGTCCTGGAACGGCGCCGCCCGCGCGTCGAAAGTGCCTATCTCAAAAAACAGGTCGTGCTTTATTCTCCGGAAGCACGATGGCCAATCAGAAGAATGGATCCCCATGGACCGCATCCGCATACGAGGCGGCAAGCCGCTGTCCGGCAAGCTGCCGATTGCAGGCGCTAAGAATGCGGCTCTTCCGCTTATGGCGGCGAGCCTTCTCTCCGAGGACACCCTTGTGCTTTCGAATCTTCCCCATCTCGCCGATATCTCAAGCATGGCGCATCTCTTGGGCGAGCTCGGGGTTGATATTGTCATGGACGGTCATGGCGTCGGCGGGAGCGATGGGCGGGTTCTGAACCTTACCGCCCGCGCCATCCGAAGCACCACCGCTCCTTATGATCTCGTCCGTAAAATGCGCGCTTCCGTGCTGGTGTTGGGCCCTTTGCTCGCGCGGTGCGGCCATGCCCGCGTTTCCTTGCCGGGCGGTTGTGCGATCGGCACCCGGCCGGTGGATCTCCATCTGAAAGTCATGTCCCAGCTGGGCGCCGAGATCGAATTGCGCGAAGGCTACATCGAGGCCCGGGCGCCGATGGGATTGAAGGGCGCCCAGATTGTCTTTCCCGCTGTGACTGTGGGCGGCACCGAAAATGCTTTGATGGCCGCCGTCCTCGCTCAAGGAGAGACAGTTTTCGCCAATGCCGCTCGTGAGCCGGAGGTGGCCGATCTCGCTCATTGTCTCGTCGCGATGGGCGCGGACATCGAAGGTATCGGCACCGATACCGTGCGGGTTCGTGGCCGCGATCGTCTTCACGGAGCGCTTTATTCGGTGCTTCCCGACCGCATCGAATGCGGAACGTATGCCATGGCTGCGGCCATTACCGGCGGGTCGATTGAACTTCTTGGCGCGCGCCTGGAGCACATCGGCGCGGTCGCCGATGCGCTCACGGCGGCGGGGGTCGACATTGCGGAAACAGGGCAGGGTCTGCACGTTACCCGCCTCAATGGGCTTTGCGGAGTCGACGTCATTACCGAGCCCTATCCCGGCTTCCCGACGGACATGCAGGCCCAGCTCATGGCCTTGATGTCGGTCGCCAATGGCGCAGCCATGATTACCGAAACGGTGTTCGAGAACCGATTCATGCACGTGCCGGAGTTGCTGAGAATGGGGGCGAATATCAACGTGCATGGCGCCTCCGCCATTGTCCGAGGCGTTTCCGGCTTATCGGGGGCGCCGGTTATGGCCACCGACCTGCGGGCTTCGGTTTCGTTGATCTTGGCGGGATTGGCCGCGCGTGGCGAGACGATCCTCAACCGGGTTTACCACCTTGATCGCGGGTACGAACGTCTTGAGGAAAAACTGGCCGCTTGCGGCGCGGATATCGAACGCCTCAAGGACTAGATAGAGAGCAACGAGTAGATATAGTGCGCTGGTCGGACCCTTTTGTCGTCAGCCCAGGTTTGGGGGCACATGGAGCGCAAGGGGCTTGCCGCATGAGCTTTGCCGGATGTGGGGAAACGTTTGTCTGAAAGCCGAAAGTACGTGCTCGCCTTGCCGAAGGGTCGGATCTTGGCCGAGGTGTTGCCGCTGTTGAGGGTCGCCGGAATCGAAACTGAGGATGCCTTCAACGATCCCCACTGTCGACAGTTGCGGTTCACGACGAACCTGCCGGAACTCGATGTCATTCGTGTCCGCAGCTTTGATGTGGCGACCTTCGTTGCGTTCGGCGCCGCCGATCTTGGTGTCGTGGGCAGCGATGTCTTGATGGAGTTCGACTACTCCGAGGTCTATGCTCCCGTCGATCTCGGCATCGGCCGCTGTCGCATGGCTGTCGCCGAATCGGCAGAACTCGTTGCAAACGACGATCCCGATGCCTGGAGTCATGTTCGCGTGGCGACCAAGTATCCCATGATCACCAGTCGTCATTTTGCCGGGCGCGGCGTTCAGGCCGAATGCATTCGTCTCAGCGGAGCGATCGAACTCGCATCCGCTCTCGGTCTTTGCCAGCGGGTCGTTGATCTCGTATCGACAGGCGAAACATTAAAGGCGAATGGTTTAACGGAGATCGAAACGATTGCCGACATTTCCTCGCGCTTGGCCGTCAACCGAACGGCATGGAAGACTCAATCGGTGGTCATCAGCGGTTTAATCGGCAGGTTCCGGGAGGTTGTCTGTGCCGGTGCGGCTTGATACGCGAAGCGACGACTTCGCAACCCGCTTCGCCGCCATCGTCGGCAAGAAGCGCGAGAAGGCGATCAATGTCGATAAGGTCGTTGTCGGGATTCTCGACGATGTGCGCCGGCGCGGCGATGCGGCGGTGGCGAAATACACGCGGCGCTTCGATAAAGTGGAGCTGAATCCCGAGCAATTTCAGGTATCGCCGGCGGAAATCGATGCCGCGGTGGCGGCTTGCGATAGCGATGCGTCGGCGGCACTGGACCTTGCCGCGCGCCGCATCGCCGCGTTTCATCGCCTCCAGATGCCGGACGATCTCGATTATACCGACGATGTCGGCGTGCGGCTCGGCTATCGCTGGACGCCTGTCACCGCCGCCGGACTCTACGTTCCCGGTGGAACGGCCGCTTATCCCTCATCGGTATTAATGAACGCAATTCCCGCCAAGGTCGCGGGTGTATCGCGGCTGGTCATGGTGGTGCCTGCGCCGGGAGGAGATATTTGTCCGTTGGTCTTGGCGGCGGCGCGGACCGCCGGTATTGACGAAATTTTCCGTATCGGCGGCGCCCAGGCTATCGCGGCGCTTGCCTACGGCACCGAGACGATCCGGCCAGTGGATAAGATTGTCGGCCCAGGGAACGCTTATGTGGCGGCGGCGAAGCGGCATGTATTTGGGGCGGTCGGCATCGACACGGTCGCCGGCCCTTCCGAGGTTCTTGTCGTCGCCGATAATCGCAACGATCCTTCATGGATCGCCGTTGATCTGTTGGCCCAGGCCGAACACGATGTGGCGGCGCAGTCGCTGCTCGTTACCGATGATGGCGACTTCGCCGACGCCGTTTGCGCGGAAGTTATTCATCATCTCACGACTCTTGCCCGCCGGGATATCGCAGCGGAAAGCTGGAGGTCCAATGGCTGCGTCGTCGTTGTCGAGGATCTGGAAGAAGCTCCGGCCTTGGTCGACCTCGTCGCGCCGGAACATCTCCAGCTTGCGGTTGAAAATCCTGAACAATTGGCCGCACGCGTACGTCATGCCGGCGCAATTTTTCTTGGTCGGCATACGCCGGAAGCGATCGGCGATTATGTGGCCGGCCCCAATCACGTTTTGCCAACCGACGGCGCCGCGCGATTCGCCTCTGGCCTCAGCGTCCTCGATTTTTTGAAACGCAGCACGCTGATTGGCTGCGGCACCGGCAGTCTTGCCGCGATTGGTCCAGCGGCGATCACGCTGGCTGAAAAAGAAGGGCTGGGGGCTCATGCCCGGTCGATTGCCGTGCGCCTCAACCGTCGGCGTGGCTCCTGAGCCCTCGTGGCGGCGCCTGACAGCGAGAGTTGCGAGCGAATTAAAAAGATCCTCCTTGAGGAGCAAAACCGTATCCGGCTGAGCCCGCAAGTCGAACATGAGCGCAAAGCCGCCCTTTTCGACCTTATTGACGAGAATTATTTCGCGCCGGTTGGGGGGCTGAGAGGTCCATACATTCTACACCTCGGCACGGACGGAGAGCGGTTGACGTTTCGGGTCTGCGATGAGGAAGACCATTTCCTTACTCGTTTTGTGCTGCCGCTCGGGATATTTAGAAGCATCGTCAAGGATTATTTCCTAGTGTGCGATAACTATTTCAAGTCGATCAAAACCGCAAGTCCGAGCCGCATTGAAGCGATCGACATGGGACGGCGGGCTCTCCATAATCAAGGGGCGGAGTTGTTGCGCGCGAAGCTTGCCGACAAGGTGGACATAGACTTGGACACGGCGCGCCGGTTGTTCACGCTCGTTTGCGTTCTTCACATCCGAAGGTGAGGCGAGAGTGGGCGATCTGCCGTCAGCCGTGCTCTTTGCGTGCACGCATAATGCCGTGCGCTCGCCGATGGCGGAGGGAATTCTCAAGCACTTGCATGGACGGCGGATCTTCGTCGACTCGGTCGGCGTGCGAGAGGGGGAACTGGACTTGTTCGCTGTACAGGTCATGGATGAGATCGGCATCGATATCGCCAAGCACCGACCGAAGACATTCGACGAACTCGACGACGGTTCTTTTGATCGAATTATTTCGCTGTCTCCCGAGGCGCAGCATCGCGCGGTGGAGATGACGCGGGTCATGGCATGTGAGACTCTGTTCTGGAATACCTTCGATCCGACATGTATCGAGGGCAATCGGGAAACACGGCTCGCTGCATACCGGCAAGTGCGGGACGACTTGCTCATGAAAATTAGAAGGACGTTTCCCTTGCCTCATATGGCCGATCTTTAACCATGCTGATCCGCAACGAACGAGGTGTTTGCCTGAAACGCTGCCAGTTCTCGCCAGAATCCGCTTGACCGTCTTTCAGTTGAAGACCATGTAAGACCCACGAATTAACAGCATCGAGGAAGTAATGGCTAAGGAAGGAATAATTGAGTTCACGGGAGTGGTCACTGAACTGCTGCCAAATGCGATGTTTCGCGTCAAGCTAGAAAACAATCATGAGGTTCTGGCGCATACCGCGGGGCGGATGCGGAAAAACCGGATTCGTGTTCTGGCCGGGGATCGCGTGAACGTTGAGATGACCCCTTATGATCTCTCGAAGGGCCGAATCACGTTCCGCTACAAATGATCGACCGCGATCGCATGATGATCGCCTGTGGGTCGACGTGTTGCTGTGAGATCGCGGCTCATCCTTGCATCTGCATCTCCCCGGCGCCTCGCACTCCTCCGCCAGATCGGCGTCGAACCCGATAGCGTTGTTCCCGCGAACATCGACGAAGCGCCATTCGGCGGCGAGATGCCACGTGTTCTTGCCGGACGCTTGGCGTATGCAAAGGCGACAGCCATCGCCGGTTCGGCGCCTGGCGCATTCGTTATTGGCGCGGACACGGTCGTTGCATGTGGGCGGCGGGTCCTGCCGAAGGCCGATGACGAGGCATTGGCCCGCTTGTGCTTGCGGAATTTGTCGGGGCGACGTCACCGCGTTTATGGCGGCGTTTGCATTGTGGATGTGCACGGTCGCGCGGTCATGCGCGTCGTGACGACCATTGTCGCGTTCAAGCGGCTCGAACGACAAGAAGTCGACGCTTACTTGGCGCGCGGGGAGTGGCGGGGAAAGGCCGGCGGCTATGCAATTCAAGGCTGTGCGGCCGCTTTTGTGCGGAATCTCTCCGGCTCGCACTCCAATGTCGTCGGTCTGCCGCTGTTCGAAACCGCGGCGCTTCTTCGTGGCCTGGGGTATCCCATCTGCCGCGAGTAATCCTTGCAGTGGCCGATCATCGGGTAATGGCAGTTGATGAAGTCCTGATCTCCGTTGCGCCTGGAGAGACCCGGGCGGCCTTTCTGGTGGGGGGCGAAGTTGAACGCTTCATCCTGGATCGCCCTTCAAGCGGCCCGCGCATCGGCGATCTATACCTTGGCCGGGTGACCAAGTCGGTTGCGGCGCTCGATGCCGCGTTCGTCGACATTGGGTTTCGCGATGCGGGATTCTTGGCGTTGACGGAAGCGCGACCGAACGGCCTTTACGGCGGCACGATCAAGCAGTTTGCGAATGAAGGGGATCGTGTTGTTGTGCAGGTGACGCGGACACCGCAAGGCGGGAAGGGCGCGAAGCTGACGCTGCGGCCGGCTCTCGCGAGCGCGCACCTTGTCCTTCGCCCTTACGCGGGCGACCTCGCGCCGTCCGAGGAATCTCCGCCGGCTGTGGATCCGCAATGGCTTCAAAAATTCGCGCACCGGGTGCCGAATGAGGCAGGGAGCTGGACGTTTCTGCCCGCCGCCGCGGGTGCCTCCGAGAGCACGATCGTCAACGAGGCGCGGCAGCTCTGCGCGCTGTGGCAAGATGCGTTGGCGCGATCGCGCACGATGACGCCACCCGCGTTGCTGGCCGCCGGTCCCGATCCGATTGTCGCCGCTCTTGCGCACACCTTGCCGTCGGCACGTCTTCGTGTCGTGGTCGACGACGCGCGAGTGGCCGCGAAGCTCCGCTCGGCATTCCCCGACTTGTCCACAAGAATTCAAAGGTGTCTACCGGGGCGATCGGTGTTCGCGGACTCCGGGGTTGACGAGCAGATCGAAACGCTGCTCTTGCCCGTCATCGATCTCGCATGTGGCGGCACGATATCGATTGCCGAGACGGCCGCGGTTGTCGCCATCGACATCGATGCTGGCGCCACGGACACGGGGGGGCGTGAAGCGACGGCGTTTGCCGTGAATCGGGAGGCTGCGGATGTGATCGCGCGTCAGGTTTGTCTTCGCGATCTCGCCGGTCATATCGTCATCGATTTCGTGCCGATGAGACGCCGGGCCAACCGACACAAGCTTCTGACTTGGTTGAGCCGCGCCTTCGCTCGGCATTCCTGCCCTGTCGAGCTTGCCGGGTTCACCCGCCTGGGCTTGGTCGAGTTGACGCGGCGTCGCCAGGGACCATCGCTGCCGGAAATGATGTTGGAGGCCTGTCCCGCGTGCGACGGGCGCTCTCGTGTCATGTCGCCGTTGACTGTGGCGCTCAAGGCGCTTCGAGAGGTGCTTGCGGAGGATCGTGCTGCGCCCGGACGGATCTGGACGATTGAAGCCGCGCCGTCGGTGATCGCGGCGTTGACCGGAGCGGCGACGGAGGCGCGCAAAGAGACGGAAGCCAGGATCGGCCGGCCATTGAAGTTGGTGACGAGCGACCGATGTGGGTTGGAGGGCTATGCGATCCACCGGGTAATGAACAGGGAGCAGGAAGGAAAGCGATGAGCGGGGACGAGAAAACTTCGGCTGTGGTTGTGCCATTGCGGCGGCGGGGGTGTTTGCAATGCGGCCAGCCGGTGGTGACGCGCTGGCGTCCGTTCTGCTCGAAGCGCTGCGCGGACCTTGATCTGGGCCGGTGGTTGACGGAGAGCTACCGGTTCCCGACCGACGAAGAGCCGGAACTGGGCGCCCCGCTTGGCGAACAAGACGAGAAATGAGAAGAGTTCCGCGCATGACAAGGGCGGTAGGCCGGGCGGGTGTCTGGACACGACCGCCAAAGCTTCCTATAACGCTTGCGACGACCGCTCTCGCGGCTTGTCGAGGATGCCCAGGTAGCTCAGTTGGTAGAGCACATGACTGAAAATCATGGTGTCGGTGGTTCGATTCCGCCCCTGGGCACCATCCTTCACGCAATACCGGCATCTCAGCACCTCTCCGCTTCTTCGAAAGGCCAGGCCATCAAAGGCTAATCGGGGAATTTTCATCGGCACATTCAGGAAGGGTACGCCCGGTATTGACACTTGTCGGCCAAGTGGGAGAAGAAGGGAGCGTCCTGGTAGCTCCGAAGTCCCTCGTGGACGCGGCGGTAGAACGCGTTATTGCTGCCGGAGCCGCTCAGGGCGACGCATTCTTAAGCCCCTAATTTTCTGGGTCTGGCCCGTCCGGCGCTCCGGACGAAGCCGCCGGGTCGCTTGACAGCCGAGCAGCCGGCGCGAACGTATCCAGGTAGTGGCGGATGGCCGCGCGTGCATTGGGGAACAGGCGCCTCCTTCCGAGGCGGTCAGCGAAACCCGAAGCCCGGATGTAGTTGCGCACGTCCGGGTTCATGCCCGCCAGCCAGACCGTGACGTCCTCCTTCGCAAAGCGGCGTTCACCCTCCATCATCATCTGGAGCGCTGAATATTCGATGTCGAAGACGCGGCTGAGGTCGAGCACGAGAACGCGAGGCCTGTGCTGCGCTACAAGGCCTCGGACCCGGTCGCTGACCTGCTGGGCATTGGCGAAAAAGAGCCGGCCTTCCGGCCGTA
>CAZRWU010000045.1:0-19691 GCA_964603915.1 uncultured Rhodospirillaceae bacterium | reverse complement strand
CCTTCGGCGCGAATCCGCGCCAGCACCGCCGCGAGCTCGACCTGGCGCAGCAAATCCCCCTCATCGACAAGGCCGCCGCCATCCGGCTTGGCGAACGTCCGGAGAGTCTCGTCCTCTGCGGCAAGAGCCCTTTCGACCTGGTCGATGTCCCGGCTCAAGGCCCGTGGAACCCGAAAGCCGAAGCGCGCCAGATTCTCCGCCGGGGAAATCAGCTGCGACCAGCGCAATCGGCCGTATCGGGCGTGGAACGCGAAGAAACCGCGAACGTTGCCGGGAACGGCGACCGGCCGCTCGCCTTCGGGGAGAATGCCCCCCGGCCGGCGGGCGAAAAACTCCAGCGCCTGAACCTCTCCCCCGGCGCTGTCGAAGCCAACGCACACACCGCCGCCACCCAGGCTCGCCGCCGAGGGCAAGGTCACGGCGGATGCAAAATACATCGCGACAACGGCATCAGCGGCGGATCCCCCGGCTGAGAGAACATCGCGACCCGTCTGCGCGGCGTGCGGTTCGTCGGCAACGGCTGCGCCGAAGAATCCCTCGACATAGCCGACCGTGCCGAATTCCTCATCGGTGGAGCCACACGCCGAAAGCCAGAGCACGGCCGCCGCCATGGCGACGAATTGACGCCAGCCGCGTGCATCATTACCTAACCATGAACCACAAGGATCATACATCGTGCTGCAACGCATTCTCCGCTCGCTCGTCCTTATGGTGATCACGGCGTCCCTTGGGCTGCAGCCGGCATCTTCATGGGCCGCCGGCATCCCGCTCATTCGCGATACCGAAACTGAGAACACCGTCCGGACCTGGTCGACGCCGATCTTTCGCGCCGCCGGCCTCGACCCTTCGGCTGTCGACATCTACATCGTCAACGACAAAGGAATTAACGCATTCGTCGCTGGAGGCCAAAAGCTTTTCATCAACACCGGGTTGTTGATGCGGAGCGACAACGCCAATCAGGTCATTGGCGTGGTCGCCCATGAGGTGGGTCATATTCAAGGCGGCCATCTTGCCCGCGTTCACGATGCTCTGCATGGCGCCACGGTGGAGACGATTCTCGCCCTCGTGCTCGGAGTCGCGGCGGGCGTGGCCTCGGGGCGGCCCGACATTGGCCAAGCGATCATCCTTGGCGGCCAGGACGCCGCGTTGCGCTCCTTCCTCCGCTACAGCCAAACGCAAGAAGGGGCGGCGGACAGCGCCGCCATGCGCCTGCTCGATGCGACCGGACAATCGTCGCGGGGCCTGCTCGATTTTCTGCGAACGATGGAAGATCAGGAACTCCTGGCTGTCGGCCGGCAGGATCCTTACCTCCGCAGCCATCCGCTGACGCGCGACCGGATCAGCGCGATCGAGGCGCATGTCGAACGCTCGCGGCACACGAACGCGCCGGCGCTGCAAACTCATGACGAGATGCATAGCCGAATGGTCGCCAAGATCACCGCCTTCCTGGAGCCGGCTTCGACCACGTTCCGCCGCTATCCGGAATCCGACCAGAGCGCTGTCGCGCGATACGCCCACGCCATCGCCTGGTATCGCAAGGGCGATCTGGCAAAGGCGCTGCAAGCGATCGACGGCCTGATCGCGGCGCAGCCGGAGGATCCTTACTATCACGAGCTGAAGGGCCAAATGCTTTTCGAATCCGGCCGACCGGCGGAAGCGCTGGGCTCTTACCAGAAGGCGGTGCAGCTCCTGCCGGCGATGCCCCTCCTGCGGTTCGATCTCGCCCGTGTGCAATTGGCGCTCAACGACCCGAGACTGATCGAGGACGCCATCGGCAATTTGCGCACCGGCTTGATGCGCGAGCCGGACAACGCCGGAGCGTGGCGTCAGCTGGCGATTGCTTTCGGCCGCGACGGCCAGATGGGCGAGAGCGCGCTGGCGATGGCCGAGGAGGCGCTTCTGCAAAACCGTCCGGATGAAGCGGCTTATCACGCCGGCAAGGCCGAGCGGTTGCTGGCGCGCGGCTCGCGCAGTTGGCTGCAGGCCCAAGACGTCCAGCGCATGGCCGAGCAGAAAGCCAGGCAGGAGTGAGTTCCACATCAGCCACGGCGGCGTCTCGGCTCGGTCCAACAGCCCCAGCACGAGAGTATCTGCTTGCTGTTTTCGTGTTTCCGGATATGGGTTGCGTTTCACAATCAAAAGCGGAGGCTTCAACGACCATGGCAACATCATCGCAGCGGCGCGGCTACGGGTCGCGACTCCGCGGGGCGCGGGGAATCCTGTCGGGACTCGCGGTGACGAGTCTGTTGGCGGCGCCGGTTTCCGCAGCCGAGGAGCCCCCTCGAGCGGCGGACGAGAGCGTATCGCCGCAACAACGGCAGGCGATCGAGGCGATTATTCGCGACTATATCGCCGATCATCCGGAAGTCGTGATCGACGCAATTCAGGCCTATCAGGCGCAGATGCAGCGCGAACAACAGCAGCAGGCCGAAGCTGCCCTGCAAGAATCCGAAGACGACCTCTTGAACGACCCGAGAACGCCCGTCGCCGGCAACCCTGACGGCGATGTGACGATTGTCGAGTTCTTTGATTATAACTGCGGTTATTGCAAACAGGTTCTTCCATCAATCCAGACACTCCTGGAGACGGACGAGAACGTTCGTTACGTCTTCAAGGAATTCCCGATTCTTGGCGCCGGCTCGGTCGTGGCGTCGCGCGCGGCCCTCGCGGTATGGAACCTGAGCCCGGAGAAATATCTCCCGTTCCACGTCGCGCTGATGAACTCGCGCGGCTCTGTGAGTGAGCAGCACGTCTTCGGGGTCGCCGAGCAGGTCGGCGTCGATCCGGAGGCCCTCAAGGCGGAAATGCAAGAGCCTGAAATCGACGAGAAGATTCGCGACAATATCGCGCTCGGTCAACGTATCGGCATTCGGGGCACGCCGGCGTTCATCATCAACGATCAGATTGTGCCTGGCGCGGTGAGCCTCGATGCCCTAAGGGACTTGGTCGGCGCGGCCCGCGAGGGATAGGCGCGGCAAGCCCTGGCGGAACGTCTCAACGGCGCCGCCGCACGCTTTCAACGCCGATTATCGCGCCGCTTTTCCGCTTTACTGGCCGGCGCGATAATCGTCGATGGCCTCTTTCAGTTCGTCGTACTCCGGACAGCCGAAGATGCACACGCGGCCCAGCGTGGCCAGCTGCTGCTCCGCCTGTTCCGGCTGATCCATTTCGAGGTAGAGCTCGCCCAGATATTCCAGGGCGCCACGGTGGTTCGGATTGACGGCCAGAGCCTTGCGGTACCAGTTCAGCGACTCTTCGAGATTGCCGAGCCGGCGGTGGCTGTAGCCAAGGTAATTGAGGGCATCGGCGTCGGCCGGATTCGCCGCGACAGCCTTGCCGAGATGGGCAATCGCCGCTTCGTAATCGCCGGCATCCACGGCCGCCTTCCCGGCGACATAATCGGCGTTCGGCGTCGTCGACAGGGGCGCGAGCGAGCGCGGCCCGGCGGCAAACGACACCTGCAAATTGGCGGTCCCCGCCAGCACCATCGCCACGATCACCGCCTTGACCAGCGGCTTCATGATCGGCCCCATGCTCCTGTCCATCCGCACATATTTTATCGGCCGGGTTCGCTTTCCGGAACTTCCTTTTCCACGTTTTCTCCGCTTACGGCGGATGAAGGCCGCGCGCTCTGCCGCCAGAACGCCTCCCATGCCGCGCCGAATCCGCTCAACGAAATGAACTCATCGCGCGGTCGATTGTCGTCACCGGTGAAAGAGCGCAGCACCATTTCCTCGCCCGTTCTCAATTCCTCGACGATCTGCGTGGATTCAGGAGCACGCCAGATCACCTCTCCGTCCGGAGCGGGGCCGGCCTGGTGGGGCGGATGGGCGTCGATCCTTAGGTACACCGGGGTCGTCGGGTTGACGGTCTCCCGCCGCCGGATCGCGACTTCAGGCTCACCGTTCTCCCCGCGTCGCAGTTCGATGGCGTTGCGCGGCCGATAGGGATCCAAGGGAGGCGCCTCCAGAACGCAGGAGCGTTCGCCGGCCGCCTCGTCTCCCGAGCAGATGACGCTCCACTCGCCGAAAAGGGCGAAGTAGTCAAGGCGCACCGCGGCCAAGGCATTGGGCATGACGCCGAGCATGAGGGCGCCGCTCAGCGCGGCGACGGCAACAGCCTTTGTCAGTCGGCCCGGCCCGACTCCGAACTTGGCCGTCGCAATCATCGGCAACTTATGATAGTGTTGGCTCGGCATGATACATCTCGACTGCTCATCCGCCCGGGCCGCTGCCCGAGCGCGCCATGTCGTCATGCGGCTTCTGTTGTTCGCCGCCATCGTTGCTCTCGCGCTGCCGATGGGAACCAACGACGCCGCGGCCGATCGGTACGCCCGGTCGAACAGCCCCTACTGGAAGGTCGGCCGCCTCGATCCCGGGCTGACGCAAGCCTGCCGCAAGCTGCAGTTCAACCAGCGCAACGCCTTGAGCCCCTACATCGGCTTCGCCGGCGAGCGCGGCCGGGGAAGCACAGGCATCGCCAAGAAGGACTGGAACCTCAACGATCCCCTCGGCCTCGCCCGACCGGGCTTTACCTATCACTTCTTCAACGACGGCCTCTCCGACTGCACCGTCTTCGTCGCCGGAAAGGCCACGGGCGCGCGCTGACGGGCGCGGCCATCTCGCTCGACGGGACCGTGACGGCGAGAGGCGCGGCGCCGCTTACCGCGATCAACCTCGAAGGCGCACGGGCGCGCTTGCCGGCTCGGCTTCGCTCGCGTCGCCAACGATGAACGTATGGCTCTCGCCGACGGCGATTTCCCGAAACTCGCCGTTCACGCCGACCTTGATGCTGCGGCCAAGGCCATAGGGTTGCGGGGAAATCGTGAGCTTGCCGTTCTCCAAGCTCACTTCAATGAAGGTGCCGCGAAACTGCATCGGCATGAATAAGCCGTCGAGCTTGTCGATCAGCTTCGGCTTGAAGTAGAGCACGTCCTCGCTCATTTCCGCGCCGAGGTAACCGCGCTGGATGAGGTCAAGGGTTCCAGCCATGACACCCATGTGGATGCCTTCCTTGGTCGTCCCGCCTTGAATGTCGCCGATATCGCTCTGCAGGGCCTCGATGAACATGCTCCACGAGTCTTGCGGGTCAAGATCGGCCTCGATGCCGGCGTGGACGATGTAGCTGAGCGTCGAGCCGTGTGACGTGCGTTGCCGATAATAGGCAATGTTGCGGGCCGCCGTGTCGGGCCCGTACTCATAGCCGAGCTGCGAGAACAAGCGCTTCAGGCGCTCCTCCCGGAAGAGAAAGAACAGCATCAGAGTGTCCGCCTGTTTGGCGAGCTTATAGCGATCCGGCGTGTCGCCTTCGGCTTTCAAGATGCGATCGAGCCTCTGGATATTGGGGTACTTCGCCCGATAGGCGTCCCAGTCCAACTCGTCGAGGGTCTCGTAGCCCTCGAACTGGCTGATCAGCCCGTCCTTGTGAAACGGCACGAACATCTTGTGCGTCATGTCTTGCCACAAGGAAATCTCTTCGTCCGTCAAGCCGATCTTGCCGCACAACGCCTTTCGGCGCCTCTCCGGCAGCAGTTCCAGAACCCTGCCCGCCGTCTCGCACATCCACGCCACCATGATATTGGTATAGGCGTTGTTGCGAAGCCCTTCTTCCCGAGAGCCGGGGTACTTCTCGTGAAACTCGTCCGGGCCCATGACGCCGTGGATCTCGTAGCGGCCGCGCTCCTCGTTGTAATGCGCGCTGCTGGACCAGAACCGCGCGATCTCCAGCATCATCTCGGCGCCTTTTTCCCAGATGAAATCGATATCCGCGGTGGCTCGGTAATACTCCCAGATATTGTAAAAAATCGCCGCGTTTACGTGACGCTGGTTGTGACTGAGATCCGGGTCCCAGCGGCCGGATTTCGGATTGAGGTGAACAGTCGGCGTTTCTTCCTTGCCATCGCTGCCGCTCTGCCATGGATACATGGCGCCGCGAAAACCTTTTTCTTTCGCCGCTTTGCGCGCTTCATCCAGCCGGCGGTAGCGGTACATCAACAGCTCGCGGGTGATGCCCGGCAGACGGAAATTGATGAACGGATAAATGTAAAGCTCGTCCCAGAAGACATGGCCACGGTAGGCCTCGCCATTGAGTCCGCGCGCGGGAACGCCGGCATCGATATCCGTTGTGTTCGGCGAGCACACCTGCAGGACATGCGACATGTGAAACCTGATGAGTTTCTGAACATGATCGTCCTTGGGAAGGCGGACGTCGCACGACGCCCAGAGTTCGTCCCAGGCCCGCATGTGATACTGATAAGCCGCCTCGAACTCTCCGTAATGGCGGGCGGAGTGCTCGGCGTTGCTCAACGGCTCGCTGATGGCGAGGTCGCGGGAGGTGTAGAGCGCGCACATTTTCTCGATGCGGACCGGTTGCTTCTCCCGGACATAGAAGGACAAGGTCTGGTTGATGTAAGCGTCCGATTCGTGTACCTGGCGCTCGGTGCGGATCACTTCGTTGTGGCCGTAGACTCTCGTGCGCGCCGCCTGGGCGATGTAGATGTGAGACTGCCGGGTCTGCACCAGCAGTGAGATGTTGTCGGGCCCCGTCGCTCGCGTGTGCACGGCGTTCAGATGATGGTTCTCGAGCTGGCGGTAGCGGGCCACGCCCCAGTTGATCACGCGGCCTTCGAGCGCGGAGATAACCTCGACCCTGCCCGACCAGTTTTCCGCCGTGATCGTCCATTCGAGCGCGCCTTGATGCATATCCGCCATGCTGGCGAACCGGCGGCTCGTTATGGTCGTTTCGCGCTGGGCATGGTCACGGAAGGTTAGCGTCCGCATGACCGCGGCGTAGCGGAGGTCGTAGATATGGCGATAAGCGAGGATCTCGATGTCGTCGAAAGTAAACGGCTCGTCGTCTTCGATCCGCAATTTGAGAACCAGCCAGTTGGGAAGATTGACCAGGTCCTCGTTGTAGACCGGACGCCCCGCCATCATTGTTATCGCGCGGTTGTAGCCACCATGCATGTAGGTGCCGGGATAGTGGACATCGCTCATGTCCGCCCACTCCATGGCCCCACGCGTGCAGAAATAGCCGTTTCCGGTGGATGTCAGCGCCTCGCGCAGCCCTTCTTTTCCCGGCTCGAAGGCATCGTAGGCAAGCGTCCAGGCCATTGCTTTATCTCCCCATGAACCCGTTTGATTTAGTGGCAGAGGGTTTCGAGAAACCGGCCCACTTCGTCGGTGGCGTTGAGCACGTAATCCGCCGCCGTCGTCCGCCCTCCCACTTCCGGATCGCTGGCGCGGCCGACGAAAATGCCAATGCCTATCCCCTTCAACGCGCGAAACGCATCCTCGTCCGTGACGTCATCGCCAAGGTAGAGCGGGACCACGTCGTCGCGCTTGAGATCGAGCGCTTCCAGCAGATAAAGAACCGCCTTGCCCTTGTCCCAATCGACCTTCGGCTGAATTTCGTAGACCATTTTGCCGGGCGTGACCTTCAAACGGTCGGGATGCGCCGCCAAAATCTCGTCGACCAGATCCTTGATCTTGTGGCGCTCGTCTTCCGAGACCAGACGAAAGTGGGCGGCCACCGAAGCCTTTTTCGGCTCCACGAGCGCGCCTTCGATCGGGTCCATGACCTCATGCAGACGCGTCCTCACCTGCTCGAGCAACTCCTCGAACTCACCGCCGCCTTCCTCGCGCTCGATCGTCCCCTGATCCGGGCTCCAGATGTCGAAACCGTGACTGCCGGCGACGATCAGATTGTTCAGACCCATCAATTCCTGAACAACGGGGCGGTCGCGACCGCTGACGACGCAGACGGGAAAGCGCTCGGCAAGGGTTCGAACGGATTCGCGCATTTTTTCGGAAATGATGGCATTTTCCGGCCGCTCCACGATCGGCGTCAGCGTGCCGTCGTAGTCGAGGAATATGGCGGGCCGCTTGCCCTCAAGCCGCCTTTCAAGGTCTTCCCAATTGGCGATGGCGTGCGGCAGTTCGCTGATGTGACGCGCCATGATGTCTCTCCCCTGGTTAAATCAGCCGCAATTGCCCGAGATCGCCCACAACGATATCGGCGCCATTGGCCCGGAGCACGTCCGGATCGTCGTGACGCGCAACGCCGACGACGAGGCCGAACCTGCCCGCTTTTCCCGCCTGAACTCCGGAGATCGCATCCTCGAAAACCACCGAGCGCGCCGCCGTCGATCCCAGCATGCGCGCGGCCTCCTCGTACGTGTTGGGGTCGGGCTTCCCAGCCAGTTTCCGCTCGACAGCGACATTGCCGTCGACCTTCGCATCGAACAGATCGCTAAGCCCAGCCACCGCCAGAACCGTGTCGCAGTTCTTGCTCGAGGTTACGACCGCGATCCGCTTGTCCCGCGCCTTGAGTTCACGTATGAGTTTGACCGAACTTTCGAAGACATCCGCACCCTGCGCCTTGAGCACCTTGTTGAACATGTCGTTCTTTCGGTTTCCGAGGCCGCAGACGGTTTCCTTGTCGGGCGGGTCCGAGGGATTTCCCCAGTCGAGCGCGATGCCGCGCGAGCGCAGGAAGCTGTCCACGCCGTTGTAGCGGGGCTTTCCGTCAACGTAAGTGACGTAGTCCGTCTCGATGTCAAACGGCTCGAACGGGCCGCCTTCCCGCTTCGCCACCTTCTCCAGGTACTCGTCGAACATCTTTTTCCAGGCGTTCGCGTGAACGCTGGCGGTGTCGGTGATGATGCCATCGAGGTCGAACAACCAAGCGTCATACTTGTCGGCGGCGACTTCGATCGTCTCCTGAATCGCGGTCATGGTTTTCCCTCCAGATGACCTCCGAAGCGACTAAGCGCAGGAACATGTTCCGCCAGCGTCACCGGCACTTTTCTGGAAGCGCCGGGAGCCCCCTCTTGGGCTCCGCGTCAGATCCTTCGGTCAGGCCGTTTTGCGGCCATTATAAAGGTCCCCCGTCGCTTGGCCACCCCAAGGCCACGGTTTTTTATCGGCCGGCGTTGGGAAGAATGGCGGTCCGATCAGGGCGCGCGCTCGCGGAGCGTCGCGATCAGCGGACGAACGATCCTCTCGACGTCGGTCGTCGTCAAGGCGCCCACGTGAACGTAGGCGATCCGCCCGTCCTTATCGACGAGCACCGACTGCGGCAGGCCGCGCAGATCGAGGCTCGCGGCGACGCTGCCGTCGTGATCCGCGCCGATGCGGCGATAGGGGTTGCCCAGCGTCTCCAGCCAGTGGCGCGCCGCCGCCGGCGGGTCCTTGTAGTTCAGCCCGTAAAGCGGAACGCCGTCGGCGGCGAGGTCAAGCAGGACTGGATGCTCCTCGCGGCACGGCGCGCACCAGGAGGCGAACACATTGAGCAGCGCCACCTGCCCCGAAAGATCCGCCGACGACAGCCCGGCCTTCTCGCCCTCAAGCGGCGGCAGGGTGAATTCGGGAAGCGGGCCTCCTATTGGCGAGAGCATCAGCAGTTGGAAGTCCAAAGCCGGCGTCGGTCGCGCGCCGGCCACGGCCAGACACCAGAAGACCAGAAGCAAAACGAAAACCCGTGCTGCCCCCCACTTCCCCGGAAAGAAGCAGCGCTCGCTCGTCATGCCTCAGAGAATTTCAAGCACGCGTTCCGGTGGCCGGCCGAGACGGGCGCGATCGCCGGCAACGACCACAGGCCGCTCCATAACGATGGGATTCGCCGCTATTGCGGCGATGATGGCATCGTCGCTCAAGGCGGGATCGTCAAGACCGGCTTCGCGCGCTTCCCTGGGACGCAGCAGTTCCCGCGGCTTGGCGCCAAGCTTGGCAAGGATCGTTTTCAGCTCCTCGACAGAGGGCGGGTGATTCAGATATTCGATGACCTGCGGCCGCAGCCCGCGCTCATGAAGCAAGGCCAGCGTTGCGCGCGATTTGCTGCATTTGGGATTATGGTAAATCGTGACGCTCATCGTTTCAGCCGTTGCACCCCCTATCATTGAATTTCATGCCAAAATCATTCATCAAGGGTCGGCGCCCCCGAAGAGGAATGCCAGTTTACCCCGCGCCGACGAACGATGTCGCGCATATTCCCGCGTCCTTCCCCCGTTTGCGAGCAATCTTTCCGATGCACACGTCGATGACGACCACCTTCCTGCGCACACTGTGCCTTCTGGCAATCATGATCGGCGCCGTCGGCGCTTTGATTGCGCTGGCGGACCGCGCCGGGGCGCAGGAAGCCGAACAGGCGCGCGAGCAGCCGGTCAGCACGGAGAACCTCCGCCAACTGAGCGCGGCGATCGAGGACGAGGCGAAACGGGCGGAACTGCTCGCCAACATCCGCGCCCTGATCGAGGTTCGCGAGGCGGCGCCGGCGCACGAGGACCTGCGGGCGCATACTCTGCTCGCCGGCTTCATCGGCGAACTGAGCGAGGGCGTGGCCGAAATGCAGAATGCCATGGCGGCGCTCGTCGGCAAACTCGGGCAGCTGCCGGGGACCACGACCGAGGCTCTCGATCAGCTCACAGATCCGGAAGCGCGCGCACGTTGGCTCGCGGCGGCGGCGGTGGCTCTCGCCGTGGCCATTGCCGCGGCAACGGTGGAGATTCTCGTCAAGTTCTCGCTACGGCGGCCCCGGCGCGCGCTGGAAAGCCGCGACGCGGTCACGACGCCGCTGCGCCTTATCATGCTGACGGCGCGGACGATCATCGACCTTGTCCCAATCGCCGCGCTTGCCATTCTTGTCGCCGCCGTTTTGAGCCTCGTCGACGTCGCGCAACATACACGCGTCGCCGCGCTGACCATCGTCAACGCCTATGTCTTCGTTCGCGTCATTCTCGTCCTGTCACGGGCGGTTTTCGCTCCTGCGGCTCCCTCCCTCCGCCTGTTCCCCATGGCCAGCGAGACAGCCAATTATCTTCATGTGTGGGTGCGCCGAATGACCCTGGTCGGCGTAATTGGCTACTTCATGATCAGCGGCGCCTTGCTGCTGGGCATGTCGCCGATACTCCACGCCCTTCTCCTGCGCCTTCTCGGGCTCATCCTCGCGCTGATGATCATCGTGTTCATCCTTCAGAATCGCGCCGAGGTGGTCGGCTGGATCAGGAGCGAGGGCAAGGGCCGCGCCGTCGATGTGGTTCGTCGTCGTCTCGCCGCCGTGTGGCACATTCTCGCCGTTGTCTACGTTGCGGTGGTTTACTTGATCTAGGCGGCCGACATCGGCGACGGTTTCGCCTTCGTCGTCAGGGCCACTGTGCTGAGCGCGCTCATTCTTGCCGCGGCCGTATTCGTGCAGAACGCCTTTACGCCGATCATCCGGCATGGATTCGGCGTCAACAAGGAACTTCAGGCAAAGTACCCGAATCTTGAGCGGCGGGCGAACAAGTACTTGCCAATCCTGAGCGTGACGCTGCGAAGCATTCTATGGATCGTGACCCTGCTCGCCGTCCTGACCGCCTGGGGCATCGACGCCTTCGCCTGGTGGACCACCCCGGTCGGCGCGCGGTTCCTCACCAGGATCGTGAGCATCGCCATCGTTCTTGCCGGCGCCGCGCTCATCTGGGAATTCGCGAGTTCCGGCATCGAGAACTATCTTGCCCGCCGCACCGAAGCGGGCAAGGCGACGGCCCGGGCGCGAACCCTGTTGCCTTTGCTTCGCAACGCCCTGCTCGTCGTCCTGTCGGTCATGGTCGCCCTCATCGTGCTCTCGGAAATCGGCGTCGATATCGGCCCGCTGCTCGCCGGCGCCGGGGTTGTCGGCCTCGCCATCGGGTTCGGCGCCCAGACCCTGGTCAAGGACGTCATAACCGGCGCGTTTCTCTTGTTCGAGGACGCCATCTCGGTCGGCGACGTGGTCTCGGTGGCGGGCATCAGCGGCCTCGTCGAAGGGTTGTCCATCCGCTCGATCCGGCTGCGCGACGTCGGCGGCAACGTCCATACGATCCCGTTCAGCGCGGTCGGCCCGGTGACCAACATGACCAAGGAGTTTTCCTTCTATGTCATGGACATCGGCGTCGCCTATCGCGAAGACACCGATTACGTCACGGACGTGATCAAGTCGATCGTCGAGGACATGCGCACGGAACCGGAGTTCCGCACCCTCATTCTCGAACCCCTCGAGGTCCTCGGCGTCGACCGGTTCGCCGATTCCGCCGTCATCATCAAGGCTCGGCTCAAGACTGTGCCTGTCAAGCAGTGGATGGTCGGCCGTGAGTTCAACCGGCGGATGAAGAAGAAGTTCGACGCTCTGGGCATCGAAATCCCCTTCCCTCATCAGACCGTCTATTTCGGCGTCGACAAGGAAGGCGCGGCGCCTCCCGCGCGGATCAGGCTCGACGGTCCGCTGGAACTCCAGCGGAAGGCCGCGGAAGCCGAACAAGGCGCGGCGCGGCCACCCGCGCGGACCGCCGGTGGTCAACAAGGAACGCATGCCGAGCGTTTCGAGCGGCCATGACCCGCTTGTCAGGTCATGTCGGGCCGATCATTTCGATCAGATCCTCGGCGACGGCGGCATCGATCACCTGAACGGCGATGCCATACCCGAAGCCGGCGCGCGCCAGCGTCGCCAGATCCTTGGCGCGCATCGCCGCCCGGTCGCACGTCGGCCGGAACGGCCCGAGCCGGCGGCGCCGGGCCAGATTGATCGCGCCAGCCAGATCGACGCCCGGGGTTCCCGCGGCAAGCGCTTCAAGCCCTCGCTCGGCGGCGTCGGCGCTCACGCCCTTGAGCGTCAATCGACGGCGGATGAATTCCGACGACAGGCCGCGCCGATGCAACGTCGCGGCGCGCCCCTCGGCATATTTGTCATCGTCGAGCAGTCCGGCCTGAATCAGGCGGTCGATCACGCCGCTCACGATGGCGGCGCCGTTCTCGAGCGTGCGGTCGGTTTCGTCGGGGCGTTGCGCGCGGGCGCAGCGACGCACCCTTCGCATCAACACCCGCTTCAGATTTTCGGCTGAAGTCGCAAAGCGCTGAAGATAAAAGAGCGCCGCATTCTCGATGGATCGCTCGCTGATCTTGCGCGTTTTTTTCTCGAACGTCATGGTGCCGGTCCGCCATTGGCGGATCTCGGCGCCGCGCCATGCCACCTCGCCTGCGGGCGCAAGAACACGGGAGAACCGATTAGCCTCATGCAAAATCCTCACGCCGCCAACTGGTTGGGCCTCTGGACTCTCTATCTGCGCGAAGTCCGCCGCTTCACCAAGGTCTATACCCAAACGCTGCTGGCGCCGATCGTAACGACACTGCTGTTCCTCGCCATTTTCTCGCTCGCCCTCGGCCGTTCCGTCGATATGGTCGGAGAGGTGACGTACATCGAGTTTCTTGCGCCCGGTTTGATCATGATGGCGATCATGCAGAACGCGTTCGCCAATACCTCATCCTCGCTGGTGATCGCCAAGGTTCAGGGCAACATCGTCGACAGCCTGATGCCGCCCCTGACGGCCCACGAACTCACGTTCGGCTTCGCCATGGGCGGCGCCACCCGCGGCGTCGCCGTCGGGGTGACCGTAGGTCTAGCCATGGCTCCCTTCGTCGTCCTGCACCTCCATCACCCGTTCTTCGTGATCTATCACGGGGTGATGGCGTCCTTGTTCCTCTCGCTCCTCGGCGTCGCCGGCGGCATCTGGTCCGAAAAGTTCGATCACATCGCCGCGGTGACGAATTTCGTCGTCACGCCATTGTCGTTTCTCTCGGGCACCTTTTATACGGTCGAGCGGCTGCCGCAGGCGGCTCAGTTCATTGCGCACATCAACCCCTTTTTCTACATGATCGATGGCTTTCGCTATGGATTCATCGGTCATGCCGATGTCGTTCCCTGGGTCGGGGTCATGGTGATGGCCGTGGTCAACCTGCTGTTGTGGCTGCTGTGCTATCGAATGTTCGCACGCGGCTACAAGCTGAAATCATGAGATGGCGGCAGCCATGGCTCTTTCCGACCTGCTCGACGAGATCCGCTCGTGCCGGCGCTGCGAGGCTCACCTTCCGCTCGGGCCCCGGCCGGTGTTGCGGGCCAAGCCGTCGGCGCGGCTTTTGCTGATAGGCCAGGCGCCGGGAACGCGCGTTCACGAGACCGGGATTCCGTGGAACGATGCGTCGGGAGATCGCCTGCGCGCGTGGATGGACGTCGACCGGACCACCTTTTATGACGACAGCCGGATCGCCATCGTTCCCATGGGCTTGTGCTACCCCGGGCGCGACGCCGCCGGCGGCGATGCGCCGCCGCGCCCGGAATGCGCGCCGTTATGGCATGCCCGGGTCCTGGCGATGCTGCCGAACCTGCGCCTCGTGCTCCTGGTCGGCCGCTACGCGCAACGGTACTACTTGGGCAAAGCGACCGCACCGTCCGTCACGGCGACCGTCAAGAACTGGCGGCAAACCCTGCCGGACCGCCTGCCGCTGCCGCATCCGAGCTGGCGGACGCTGGCATGGCAGCGAAAAAATCCCTGGTTCGACAGCGAACTTCTGCCCGAACTGCGCCGCCGGGTGCGCGAGGAACTCGGCGCAGGATAAGGCGCGCCGCGCCGCAAGGGACGGTCAGCGGATCGTCTTGAGGTAGGCGATCACGTCGGCCCGGTCCTGATCCCTCTCGAGCTTGAACGTCATGCTGCTGTCGTCGCCGCCGAGAAACCCGCGCGGGTCGGCGAGCCAGCGGTCGAGGGTCTCCTCGTCCCATACCACGTCGACGCCCCGCAAGCCCTTGTACCTCCTGAAGGATGGCGCGCTGCCCGCCGGCCGGCCGAAAACGCCGTGAAGGGAGGGGCCCTACTTGTGATGGCCCGCCGCCACCGCATGGCAGACGGCGCATGCCTTCCGGAACACGCTCTCGCCGCGCTCCGCATCGGCCGCCGCCGCATCGGCGCCAGGGGTCGTCGCGGTGGCCGCCACGACGATCCCCAAGAGCACGGCGGCGACGGCGCGGGCGGCGCGATTGCCTGCGCGGCCCGCCCCGAACGGCAAACCGCGCGGAGGCAAGACGACGGCGCGTTTCAGCGCTGATCGATCGGAACGTACGGGCGGATCGCCTCGCCGACGTAGCGTTGCCGTGGGCGACCGATGCGATAGTCCGGCGCATCGATCATCTCCTTCCACTGCGAGACCCAACCGATGCTGCGGCCGAGCGCGAACAACGCAGGGAACATTTCCGTCGGAAAGCCAAGCGCGCGCAAGGTGATGCCGGAGTAGAAATCGACATTGGGAAACAGCTTGCGCTCGACGAAGTATTCGTCTTCGAGAGTGATCCGTTCGAGTTCCATGGCCAGTTCGAAAAGCGGCTCGTCCTTGATATCGAGTTCTTCGAGCACCTCGTGGCAGGACTCGCGCAGAACCCGCGCCCGCGGATCGTAATTCTTGTAGACGCGATGGCCAAAGCCCATGAGCCGGAACGGATCGTCCTTGTCCTTGGCCCGCTTGAGGAACTCCGGAATACGGTCCTTGCTGCCGATCTGCGTCAGCATGTCCATCACGGCCGCATTGGCGCCGCCGTGCGCTGGACCCCACAGCGATGCGATGCCGGCGGCCATGCACGCGTAAGGGTTCGCCCAACTCGATCCGGCGATGCGCACTGTCGCGGTCGAAGCATTCTGTTCATGGTCAGCGTGGAGCACAAGGAAGCGGTTCATCGCCCGCGCCTGGACTTCGCTAACCTTGTAAGGTTCGCACGGCACCGCGAAACACATGTACAGGAAATTGGAGGCATAATCCATGTCGTTCTGCGGATACATGAACGGTTGCCCAACCGAGTACTTGTACGCCATCGCGCAAATGGTCGGCATCTTGGCGATGATGCGGTGCGTTGCGATCCTGCGGGCGTCCGGATCGTTCACGTCCAGATCGTCATGATAAAAGGCGCTCAAGGCGCCGACGGTGCCGACCATGACCGCCATCGGATGGGCGTCGCGGCGGTAGCCCTCGAAGAAGATCTTGATCTTCTCGTGGACCATGGTGTGATGCGTGATGGTGTAGTCGAACTCGTCCAGTTCGCTGCGCGTCGGCATTTTGCCGTAAAGAAGAAGATAGCAGACTTCGAGGAACGGCGAATAGGCGGCGAGTTCTTCAATGGGATAGCCGCGGTGCAACAGGATGCCGCGGCTGCCGTCGATAAACGTGATCGCCGAGTCGCAGCTTGCGGTCGACATGTAACCGGGGTCATACGTGAAGTAGCCGGTGTCGCGGAACAGGCGCTGGACGTCGATCACCTTGGGCCCGTGCGTGGGACTGTATACCGGCAGATCGTACTGCCTGCCGTCCGCGTGAAAGGTGATGGTGACCTTCTCATTCTCGATGGGTTTTTGGATTTCCAGTTTGGGAAGTTCAAAATTCATGACCGCCTGTTCCTCCGTGCCGAATTTTGCTCGTTGCATCCTCCCCATGAGAAAGATGATGCCGATTTCACGCCTGCCAAGCCCCAACGCTCACGCAACGGCGTTTGTTTCATCGTGCCGATGCGGATGGTCGTGAGGCTGCAACTCTTCCTCTGCATGGGCGTGATCGTGCGCCTTTAAGTCATGTTCGGCATGATCATGCTCGTGCCCTTCCTCGGCCCTCGCATGATCGTGCCCATGACTGTGCTGATGCGCGTGCGGATGGACGTGCGCGTGCGCGTGCTCATGGATGTGGACCCATCCGTCATGACCGTGCACATGCCGATGAATATGGGTATGTGGATGCTCGTGTTGATGTCTGTGCTCATGGCAACCTTGCATGGATCGGTCTCCTTCCGATGTCTAGGATAGCCGTCTCCGCCGCGCCGATCGCGTCCACCCAAGCCTTTGAGGTTACGTGGGCGAAGGGCCGGTCGCAACAGCTTCCGCGCGCAGTCGGCCGGCGCGCCGGGGGAAAAGAACGGGCATGGGGGAGCCGACCGCGATGCGCCGGCGCCGCGGCGGCGGCAAGGAGGCAACGGAAACGGCGCTCGGGAGGGTGGCGATGCCGGAAGAGTCACGCGAGGAATTCTGGGTATTTGCTTACGGCTCGCTGATGTGGCGGCCGGGATTTCCGCATCTCCAAACGGAGACGGCGCTGCTTCGCGGCTACCACCGGGCGTTCTGTATCTACTCGCATCATTATCGGGGCACGCCGGAAAACCCCGGGCTTGTCCTCGGCTTGGCGCGCGGCGGCTCGTGCCGGGGATTGGCGATGCGGGTCGCGGACGACTCCGTCGACACCGTCGTGGCCTACCTTCACGAGCGCGAGTTGGTCTCTTATGCCTACAAGCCGAAGATCCTGCCTGTGGCGCTGCCGCAAGGAGAGGCGCGGGCATACTGCTTCGTCGCCGACCCCACCCACAGCCAGTACGCCGGCAATCTCGGCATCGAGCGCTCGGCCGAGATCATCATGAATGCCCAAGGCTGCGCCGGCCTCAATCGCGATTATCTCATCAACACCGTGCGCAGACTCGAACAGGAGGGTTTCTCCGACAAACGTTTGCATGCATTGTTGCAGCGGGTCTCCTACCTTACGGGAGTGATCGAGGCGGGTGGCGGCATTTGAAAGCCGGCCGCAAAACCGGTCGCGCATTGACGTCGTCGGGCGCGGCCTCCACGTACATGCCGGCGATTGGCTTCAACCGCGGGCCCAGAGGAGGAGAAGAGTCGTCATGGGGGATCGGGTTTACAAGAAGATCGAGTTGGTGGGCACATCCACCTCCAGTATTGAAGACGCCATCCAGAACGCCATCGCGACCGCGGCGCAGACCATCAAACATATCGACTGGTTCGAGGTCAGCGAGACGCGCGGCCACGTCACCGACGGCCGCGTCGCCCACTATCAGGTTGTCCTCAAGGTCGGCTTCCGGCTCAACCGCGAGTAAGGGGTCCGCAAATCTGCGGCGCCGGCGTCGACGCCCCGAAGCACCCGCGTCGGAACCCGCTCAGGCGACGGCGCGCCCCGCGACGATCCCGACGAACACGATCAGGCCGACGTCGCGGTTGGATTTGAACTTGGCGAGACAGTCCTTGCCGTCGTCGAGGGCGACGTCGCGCGCCTGCCAGACGAAGTGCGCTGCGGCGACGCCAAGGGCGATGTAGAAGGGCCAGGCGAGGTCCGCGAGGATGCCGCAGACGGCGAGCAGGACGACACAGACGCCGTAGAAGCCAAGAAGCCAGGGCTTCGTCGCCGCTCCCAGCCTCAGCGCCGTCGATTTGACGCCGATGAGCGCGTCGTCCTGCTTGTCCTGATGCGCATAGATGGTGTCGTAGCCCAAGGTCCAGAACAGCCCGGCGGCGTAAAGCACGAGCGCCGGCGCGGCGAGGTCGCCATGGACGGCGGCCCAGCCGAGGAGCGCGCCCCAGTTGAAGGTAAGGCCAAGCCACGCCTGCGGCCAGTACGTGATCCGCTTCATGAACGGATAGACGGCGACGAGAATCAGCGAGGCGGCACCGACGGCGATGGCGAATCCATTGAACTGAAGAAGAACGGACAGCCCGATCAGGAGCAGGACGACCATGAAGACGGCCGCCTGTCGCACGCTGACCTGCCCGCTCGGGATCGGCCGTCCCGCGGTGCGGGCGACGCGGCCGTCGAACTCGCGGTCGGCGATGTCGTTGACGGTGCAGCCGGCGCCGCGCATGACGACGGCGCCGACGGCGAACAGGGCGAGCAGCCAGAAGTCCGGCCAGGCCGATGACGCGAGCGCGATGCTCCACCACCCCGGCAGCAGCAAGAGCCATGTCCCGATCGGCCGGTCCAGCCGGGCGAGGCGCAGGTAGGGCCGCGCCGACGCCGGGGCGAAACGGTCGATCCAGTCGCCGGCGGGGATGTCGCTGGCGCCGGTTGCGCGCGTTCTCTCCATCGTGCCGCTTGCTCTTTCCTTTGTGAGTGGGTTGAGATTAGCCGATGTCGACATCGAACCCAATCACGCGCCCGCCGAAAGCGCGTTTGTTCGTGGAGGAAGCGCTTGCCGCGAATGCCTCCCTCGTTCTCGACGGCGGCCAGGCCAGCTACCTTGTCAACGTCATGCGGCTGCGCCCCGGCGACGCCTTGCTCCTGTTCAACGGCCGCGACGGCGAATGGCAAGGACGCGTCGAGCGCGCCGCAAGGCAGAGCTGCCGCGTCGATATCGCCCTTCAGGTTCGCCGGCAGCGCGCCGAGCCGGGGCCGTGGCTGGCGTTCGCCCCGATCAAGAAGACCGGCGTCGATTTCATCGCCGAGAAGGCGACAGAGCTTGGCGCAAGCCGGCTGTGGCCGGTCTTCACCCGCAACACGGCGGCGGCGCGGGTCAATCTGGAGCGTCTGCGCGCCCACGCCGTCGAGGCGGCGGAACAGTGCGAACGACTGACCGTGCCCGACGTCGAGAGCCCGCTGCAATTGGAAGCGCTCGCCGACTTCTGGCCGCCGGAGCGCCCGCTTCTCGTGCTCGACGCGCGCGGCGACGGCGCGCCGCTCGCAAAGGCGTTAGTCGAAATCGGACGATCAAGCCCGCCGCCGGGCATTCTCGTCGGCCCGGAGGGCGGTCTCACCGCCTCCGAGATGCAGGCCCTCGACCGGCTGCCGTTCGTCGCGCGGGTGACGCTGGGTCCGCGAATCCTACGCGCCGAAACCGCCGCCCTCGCCGCCCTCGCCTGCTGGCAGGGCCTCGCCGGCGATTGGGCAGGATGTTGACGCCAGGACATTGAGGTCGAGATCCTTGCGCCGCGCCAAGATCGTTGCCCGCCGGTGCGGCTCGCGGCCAGCGAGAGAGCGTTGAATCCGCTCTTCAGCGGCGCATCGGGCTTGCATCCCTCCTCCGCGCAGAGCACGAGCTAGTGCTTCTCCACGAGGAAGGTGATGGATTGGTTTTGGCGGCGTAGGATGCCC
>CAZRWU010000044.1:0-19772 GCA_964603915.1 uncultured Rhodospirillaceae bacterium | reverse complement strand
CGAACCTGGGATCACGGGACCAAAACCCGTTGCCTTACCGCTTGGCTACGCCCCACCGCAGCAAACCACTGGCGGCAATCTAGCCGTAATCCGTCACTGCCGCAACCGGCGCTCGGGCCATGGCAGAGGGCATATCGTCGGCGGCTCCGGCGCGGCGATGACAGTCTGCGCCACCCACCAGGACGGATGCGCCGCGCGGAGGGTTGCGGCCGCGGCTTCGGCTTCCGCGGCATCGGCGAAGAGAGCGAATCCCGTCGCTCCGCTACCGCTCATCCGCGCCAGCAGCGCGCCTTGCAGACGAGAGAGATGATCGAGAAGCGTCCTGATCGGCGGCGCGAGACGCACCGCCGGATCGGTGAGGTCATTCCGCCGCTCGGCAAGAAGGCCGGCAAGCGCGCGGGCATCGGGTGGCGGGCTCGTGAACCTCGCCGGAGCCGAGAACGGACCGCCGCGGCTGCGGAACACTTCCACCGTCGCCACGGCGATGCCGGGATTGGCGAGAACTATCGAAACTTCGGGCAGGGTCGGCGCCGGATCGAGACGCTCGCCGATGCCGCCGACAAACGCCGGCGCGCCGCCAAGACAAACCGGAACGTCGGCGCCAAGATCGAGCGCGATCCTCGCTAGATCATCGTCCGCCGGGCGCACGCCCCAAAGGCTCATTAGCGCGAACAGCGTTGCCGCCGCATCGGCTGAACCGCCGCCAATGCCGGATGCGGGCGGCAGGCGTTTGATCAGGCGGAGATGCGCTCCGGCCTTCACGCCCGCGGCGGCGGCCAGGGCGCGCGCCGCCCGTAACACGAGGTTGCCCTCGCCGTTGGGCACCGCGGCGGCGAACGGACCCGCGACCTCCAGGGAAAGACGATCGCCGTCATGCGCTTCGACCGTGTCGCCGCACGCCGTGAACACGATCAGGCTGTCGAGCAGATGATAGCCATCGCTGCGCCGACCCGTTACGTGGAGGTAGAGGTTGATCTTGGCCCGCGCCGCCGCCGCATACGCCGCTTCACTCATGGATGTACGGCGCCGGAACTGGCCGACGAGGGTTCCTCGTCGGCATTCCACGCCAAGCCTTCCGTCAGCTTCCTTTCGATCTCCTTCCTCACCTCGGCCTCCGGATCGAGCGCAAGAGCGGCGTGCCACTGAAATCGGGCCTCGCGGTGGCGGCCGACGCGCCAGTATGCGTCGCCGAGGTGGTCGTTGATCAGCGGGTCCTCGGGGCGGAGTTCGACAGCCCGCTCCAGCTCCTTGACGGCTTCCTCGTAACGGCCGATTTGATAATAGGCCCAGCCGAGGCTGTCGACGATGTAGCCGTTGTCGGGTCGGAGGTCGACGGCTTTGCGGATCATTTCCAGAGCGCGGTCGAGGTGGCGTCCCTGCTCGACCCAGGAATAACCCAGGTAATTCAAGACCAACGGCTGATCGGGCGCGAACTCGAGCGCCTTGAGAAAATCGCTCTCGGCGCGCTCCCACATTTGCGAGCGCTCAAGCGCGATGCCGCGCGCATAAAGCACGGGCCAATGCTGCGGCCGAAGTTCGGGAATTCGCTGCATCGCCTCGTCGTACACGTCGACGGCCTCGCGAAAGCGCTCATGCCCGCGCAGAAGATCGGCGAGCACGACCAACGGCTCCGGATCGCCAGGACGTTCTTTGGCCATCGACCGCAGCAGGTCCGCGGCGTCGTCGAACCGGTCGAGCCGGTTCAGATTGTTCGCCATCGCGAGACGGGCCGTCCACCACAGGCTCGACGACGGATGGATGGCGTCATAAAGTTCGTTGGCCGCCTTGTAACGGCCAAACGAATCCATCAACTGCCCCGTCACCAACTGCAGCATCGGAAAATCCGGCCTGAGGGCGAGCCCATAGCGGGCAAGCGAGAGCGCCGTCTCGGCGGCGTCCTGCCGTGCGACCGCGCTGGCGATGCTGAACATCGCCTCCGCTGCTCCCTCGCGACCGTTCTTCACCGTTTTTGGCGGCGGCTTGCCCGATTCCAGCTGTTCCAGCGGTTCAGCCAGCAATTGCGAGTCCGGCTGTTGCTCCAGAAAACGATCGTACAGCGCGCGAGCGGCTTCCGGTTTGCCGGCGCGCTGATAAAATCCGCCAAGGACTTGGACGTGCCGGTATGTCGGCGCCGCCGCGCTGTCTTCGGCGGCGGCAAGGTAATGCTTCTCGGCTTCGGCCATGCGGCCGGCGCTGTCATACATCAACGCCGCATGAAAATGATAAAGCGCGCGCGTTCCTTCGCGTGCGCGCAAGGGTTCCAGTGCGCCGACGGCATCGTCGAGGGAGCCCGCGTCGCGCAGCGCCCAACCCCGCAGCAGGGGTTTCAGCAGATCGTTTACCGGCGATTCGGGCAGACGCGCAACGATCGCTTCGGCCTCGCTCGGTCGCTCGTTGATCAGCGCCTCGACCGCCAGCGTGAGCAGGCCGTACGTGTCCGAAGGATCCGTTTCCAGCAGCTTGGCCGCGCGCCGCTTGGCCTCGGCCACGCGTCCATCCATCAGAAGAGCAAGATGTACGCGCCGCAACAGGTCAATGTCATCGGGCGCTTCTTGCGAAGCCGAGAGCAGGTGGTCGGCCGCGGACGGATAATCATGGCGAAATTGCGCATGAAGGGCGGCAAGGTAGTTGCCGGGCCATGACGCGCCGATCGTGACGGCGTCTTCCTGTCGAAGTTGCGCGTCGACGCTGATGTCGTTGGACGCCGATGAGGCGGCCGGGAACCAGGGGAGCAACGCAATCAGGTTCGCGGCTGCGGCAAGCGGCCAGCCCGCCAACGCGGAAAACGCGCGCGACCGGCTGCGGCGCAGAGTCTCTAAGGACATTCATCCTCACATGTTGGGGTAGTTGGGGCCGCCGCCGCCCTCCGGAACCACCCAGTTGATATTCTGCCTGGGATCCTTGATATCGCAGGTCTTGCAGTGAACGCAGTTGGAGGCGTTGATCTGCAGGCGCATGGCGTTGTTGTTGTCTTCATCGGGAACGAACTCGTAGACGCCGGCCGGGCAGTAGCGCGCCTCCGGGCCGTCATAAAGGGCGAGGTTTACATCGACCGGGATCGATGGATCCTTCAACGTCAGGTGGATCGGCTGATTTTCCTCATGAATGGTGTTCGAGAGGTAGACCGACGACAGTTTGTCGAAGGTAATGCGGCCGTCCGGTTTTGGATACTCGATTTTTGGCGCTTCGTTCGCCTTTTTCAACTGCAGGTGATCTTCCTTGTGCTTGAAGGTCCACGGCGCGCGACCGCGCAGCACGTACGTATCGAGTCCGGAATAGGCGATGCCGCCCCACAGGCCCCAGTGGAAGGACGGCCTCACGTTGCGCACCAAGTAGAGTTCCTCCCACAGCCATGTTTTCTTGAGAGCTTCGGGGTAGGCGTCAAGCACGGCCGGCGGATTGCTGGAGGCGAGGGCGTCGATGATCGCATCGGCGCAGACGATTCCCGATTTCATCGCCGTATGGGTGCCCTTGATCTTGGGAACGTTGAGGAATCCCGCGGTATCGCCGATCAGGGCGCCGCCGGGAAAAACCAGCTTGGGAATCGACTGGAAGCCCCCTTCGGCCAACGCGCGCGCGCCATAGGCGAGCCGTTTCCCACCCTCGAACAGCGGCCGTATGGCCGGATGGGTCTTGAACCGCTGCATTTCCTGGAACGGGCTGAGGTGCGGATTCTGATAATCGAGGCCGACCACATAGCCGACGGCGACCTGATTGTTCTCCATGTGATAAATGAACGAGCCGCCGTAGGTTTTGGAGTCGACGGGCCAGCCGATGGTGTGAACCACCTTGCCCGGCTCGTGTTGGGCCGGAGCGACGTCCCACAACTCCTTGACCCCCAGCCCGTAGGTCTGTGGCTGCGCGCCCTCGCGCAGGCCGAACCGCTCGATGAGCGTCTTGGTCAGCGAACCCCGGCATCCTTCGGAGAAAATCGTATACTTGGCGAGAAGCTCAACGCCCGGCTGATAATTTTCCGTCGGCTTGCCGTCGCGGCCGACCCCCATGTCGCCGGTGGCCACGCCCTTGACCCGGCCATCGGAGTCGTACAGAACCTCGGCGGCGGCGAAACCCGGATAGATTTCCACCCCCAGCGCTTCCGCCTGCTCGCCGAGCCAACGGCAGACATTGCCAAGGCTGACGATATAGTTGCCCTCGTTGTGCATTTGCGGCGGCGTCGGCAGCCGGTACGACTTCGTCGCGGTCAAATAGAGAAAGGAATCATTGGTCGCCGGCGTGATCAGCGGCGCGCCCTTTTCCTTCCAATCGGGAATCAGTTCGTCAAGCGCTTTCGTTTCGATCACGGCGCCCGAAAGGATGTGCGCCCCGATCTCCGAGCCTTTTTCGACGACGCAGACGGAAATTTCGCGGTCATACTGTTGCGCCTGCTGCATGAGGCGAATCGCCGCGCTCAGGCCTGCCGGACCACCGCCGACGATGACCACGTCGAATTCCATCGCTTCCCGGTCCATTATGCCTCCTCCCTCCGCATTCGCAGGTCTGTTCCAGTTCCACTGTCGAGCGTGGCTTATAACATAAGGCCCAAAATGCGCTGTCGCAAAATCATACCGGCCGGCCTCTTTCCCTGAGGGTTCCTCCGGTCTCGCGGTTGAGCCCTCCCGAATCGTCCCGGCTGTGCTATTTTAGCCCAATGACAACGGAACGAGGGTCGTCTGTGGCGGGTTCGTACGCCGCGCTGATGCAGTGGTATCTCGATGCCGGCGTCGATGAGACGACCGGCGCGGGGCCGGTCAACCGGTTCGCCGCGACGGAGGAGCCCGTTCCTCCCGCAGTAGCTCCTTCATCGCCGCCACCCGCGCCCCCGCCTGAAACGCGGGCGAAGGCCGATATCGAAAGCATCCGCGTGGCTCCCGAGCCGCGCGCGAGCCCACGGCCGCGGCCGTTGTCCTTTCTGCCCGAAGAAATGCTCGTTCGGCACGCCGTGTCGCTCGCCGCCGATGCCCGCAGTCTCGCCGCGTTGCGCGAGGCCCTGGACCTGTTCGACGGTTGTCCGCTGAAAAAAACCGCGACCAACCTCGTGTTCGGCCGCGGCAATCCGGACGCGCGCGTCGTTTTCGTCGGGGAAGCGCCGGGAGCCGAGGAAGACCTCAAGGGTCTGCCGTTCGTCGGTCCAAGCGGCCGGCTGCTCGACCGCATTCTCCGCTCCATCGATCTCGGCGCCGACGATATCTTCATCTCCAACACCGTCTTCTGGCGGCCCCCCGGCAACCGCAGCCCGACATCGAGCGAAACGGCGGCATGCATGCCTTTTCTTCAGCGGATGCTGGAATTGATCGACCCGGATGTCGTCGTCGCCCTCGGCGGTCCCGCGGGGACGGCGCTGCTCGGCCGCACCGAAAGCGTCGCCAAGCTGCGCGGACGCTGGTTTTCCTATCAGACCCCGGGCCTTGCCCGGCCGGCGGCAGCGACGGTTACGTTCCATCCTGCTTATCTGCTTCGTTCCCCGGCGCAAAAGCGCCTTGCCTGGCGGGACTGGCTGGCGATCAAGCGGAAGCTCGCCGAGAGCCGACAAGTCCGCAATCGCTCTGCCCGCGACGGCGCGAGCGGGCGCATCGAACGATGAGGGCGATAAGGGAGCATGCTTCGCGAGCCTCTCATTCCGCCGATTGCTTCTGCTCGTAAAGCGCGGCAATTCTATCCATGCGCCGGATCGAATCGCGGATGACCCCTTCTTGCTCCTCGAACTCGCGCGCTTGCCGCTGCCAGGAATGAGCGGAATGATTATGGCCGCGGCTGACAGCTTGCTCATGCAGCCTCTGCGCCAAGGCGCCGCGCTCCTGCAACGCCCGCAAGGCCGTCCCCAGCGCCTTGCGCAGACTGTCGTCGAGGGTGATGCTCATGAGTTCGGCCGAATAGGCATGGCCGACATGACAACGATAGCGGATGATGTCGTCTTCTTCCAGTTCCCACATGACGCCGCCGCAATCCGGGCAGGCTAGAATAGATCTCTGGCCGATGCGATCGATGTCGTCCATGCTTCCGCGTCCACTTCTTGCCACTTCAATTTCGTATCGGATGCCTTCCGGCAAGGGCATTGGCTTTCCGGCTGGCTCGACAACCAGACTTTGCAGCAAGTCCGGCAGATCCGCCAGCCGCGCGACATGGTCGGGATTGGCGCGGCTGAGCGCCGTCGCCGGCATTTCCGGAAAGGCGGCGTCGCTCGGGTCTTGCACGATCGTAATCCCGCCGCACTGCTTGAGCGCCCACAAGCCCGAGGCGCCATCGTAGAGGGCCCCCGTCAACACCACGCCGATGGCGCGATGCCCGCAACAGGCCGCGGTCGATCGCAGCATCGGATCGATCGCCGGCCGGGCGTAATTTTCGCGAGGACCGACTCCCAATGACACTCGCCCGCCGTCGACGAGCAGATGGTGCCGGGGCGGAGCGATGTAGATGCGGCTCCTTTCCAAAGCCTGGCCATCCATCGCGAAGGCGGCGGGTAGCGCGCCAGCGCGGCTCAGGATGATGTCCAGTTCCGAACGGTAATGGCTGCTCAGATGAAGCGTGACAAGAACGGCTGCCTGAAAGTCGCGAGGAAACCGACCGAGCAGAAAGCGCAACGCTTGCAGCCCGCCCGCGGAGGCGCCGATGGCCACAAGATCGCGATTGGCCATGCCGGTCTGCGCCCCACTCTCCGCCAGCTTATTCATGTCATACGAACCGATCCGGGTGCGAAAGAGTTCCATCGGCCGCTTCGCCAATCCGCGCATGAAGGAACTTTTGTCATGGCTTGCCCGTTGGGTTATGTTGGTTCTTGCGAACGTTTCGCGGGGGGAGTGGCCTGATGGCCGACGACAACATCAGTTCACAACCGCAACCCCGTCAACTCGACCCGGAGCGGACCCGCGCAGGACCCGTCATTGTCGGAATTGGCGCGTCGGCTGGCGGCTTGCGCGCTCTGCAGGCATTTTTCGAGGAGCTGCCGCAGAAGACCGGCGTCGCTTTCGTCATCGTCGTCCACCTCGATCCGCAAAGGCACAGCGAGCTTTCCACGATTTTGGCGGGATGGACAACGATGCCCGTCGTGGCGGTGGAGACGACGGAAACGTTGCGGGCGGACCATGTTTACGTCATTCCGCCGGACCGCCGTCTTCAGATAACCGACCATGAGATTTCCGCCGTGCTATTCGACGAGCCGCGTGGGCAACGGGCGCCTGTCGACCTGTTTTTCCGGTCATTGGCCAGTAGCCATGGTGACGGCTTCGCCATCATTCTGACCGGCGCCGGCTCGGACGGCGCAATCGGGGTCAGAGCCGTCAAGGAGGCAGGAGGAATCATCCTCGTCCAGGATCCGAACGAGGCCGAGCATTCGTCCATGCCCTACAACGCCATTGCAACCGGCGTTGCCGATTTCATTCTGCCGGTGCGCGAGCTGGCCGCGCGCCTCGTCGAACTCGTACGCAACAAGAAATCGGTTTTCCAGGGCAAAACGTCGCAAATCGACGAGGAATCATTATACCGGATTCTTGCGCACGTGCGCGTCCGCACGGGCCACGATTTTTCGAAATATAAGCGCTCGACCGTTCTTCGGCGCATTACGCGGCGCATGCAAGTAACGAGAACAAATAATCTCAAGGAATATTACGATTACTCTCGCGATAATCCCGAAGAGGCGCAGTCGCTTCTGTCCGATCTGTTGATCTCGGTTACGATGTTTTTCCGCGACAGCGGCGCCTTCGATGGACTCAAGGCGCTCGTGCTGCCGCAGCTGTTCGCGGAGAAAGGGCCGAGCGACTCGATCCGCGTTTGGGTGCCCGGCTGCGCCACCGGCGAGGAGGCTTACACCATCGCAATCCTGCTGCTGGAGGAAGCTGCGCGCCACGACGTTCGGCCGGCGCTCCAGGTTTTTGGCTCCGATCTTGACGGCAGGGCATTGGTCGCCGCCCGGGAGGGCCGGTTTCTTGCCGCTATCGAGGCCGATGTCAGCGAAGATCGCCTGCGCCGCTTCTTTACGCGTGAAGGAGACGGGTATCGCGTCCGCCAGGAGCTGCGCGACATTGTTCTGTTCGCGAGCCATAGCCTTCTCAAGGACCCACCGTTTTCTCGGATCGATTTCATCTCGTGCCGCAATCTTCTGATTTATTTGGATCGAGACTTGCAGGAGCAGGTCTGCCGGACCTTTCACTACGCCCTGAACCCGGGCGGCTTTCTGCTCGTCGGCTCATCGGAAACCGCGGATAGCCCTCCAGGGCTGTTCAAGAATATCGACCGCAGCGCGCGCATCTATCAGTCGATGGCCCATCCGGGCGACAAGCCGCGATTGTTGCCGCGGTTGCTTGGAGGGGGAAGCTCGCGCGAGCCCGCACTGCCGGTTGGGCGGCCGCTTTCCCCAAGCGCCGCGTTGAATGAAGCCGCTTTTCATCGGCATGTGCTCGAGAAGCTGGCGCCCCCCAGTATTCTGGTCGACGAAACCCATCGCGCGCTGCACTTGTCAGAGAATGCCGGCCGTTACCTCCAGCCATCGGGTGGACCGCTGAGCCACAATGTCGTCGATCTTGTCCGCCCCGAACTGCGGTTCGAGTTGCGCAGCGCGCTGGACCGCGCTTTTGAGCGAGACGAACCGACCCTGAGCCTGCCCATCCTCGTGCGCTTCAATGGATCGCCTCGCCGTGTACAACTGCAGGTGAAACCGGCCCAGGAGGACGATCGATCGGGGCGGCGGGCGGCGGTCATCATGATCGTCGAGGGCGAGGCGGTCGACGAGACCCTGACCTCTTCCGACCAGAAGCAGGAGACCAACGAAACCGTCCGCCGGCTCACCCAGGAGCTTGAGCTGACGCAAGCGCGCCTGAGGACGGTGCGGGAGGAATCGGAAGCCGCGAATGAAGAGCTGCGCGCGGCGAACGAGGAACTCCAATCCATCAACGAGGAGTATCGTTCGACATCCGAGGAGCTCGAAACCAGCAAGGAGGAATTGCAATCCATCAATGAGGAACTTCAAACCGTCAACAGCGAACTCAAGTTGAAGCTGGAAGCGATCTCGCGCGCGCACAGCGATTTGCAGAACCTGATGGCGGCGAGCGATTTCAGCACGCTCTTCCTCGACCCGGGACTCCGCATCAAGCGCTTCACCGAACAGATCGCAAACCTGTTCAGTATTACGGCGAACGACGAGGGGCGCCTGATCACCGACTTTGTGCATCAACTCGAATACGATGACCTGATCGAGGACGCCCGGAGCGTCCTTTCCGACTTGCGTCTGATCCGCCGCGAAATTCGCAGCCGCGATGGCCGCTGGTACGACGTCCGCCTCAGGCCCTACCGCACCATTGATGACCGGATCGACGGCGTCGTGATCACCTTCATCGACATAACCGAGCGCCGCGCCATCGAAGAGTCTCTGCGGCAAAGCCAAAGCCAGTTGCAGCAGCAAAAGCGCCTTGTCGAACTCTCGCACGATGCGATCTTCGTCTGGGAATTGGACGCGGGCATCGTTGACTGGAACCGCGGCAGCGAAGAGCTTTACGGCTACAGCCGAGAGGAGGCGCTGGGCAAACGAACGGAAGAACTGCTGCGGACGCATGTGCCGGACGCCACGTTTGCCGAAGTCAAGGCGAAGCTGATCGAAGTTGGCGCCTGGACGGGCGAACTCACGCAACGAACCAAGGATGGACGGCCGCTGAAGGTGGAAAGCCGCCTCCACCTCGAGACGTTCGACGGTTTGCGGCTCGTCCTGGAGAGCACCAGGGACATCACGGAGCGCAAGGAATGGGAAAACCGCCAGCGCCTGCTTCTCAGCGAACTGGCGCATCGGGTGAGGAACACCCTCGCGGTGGTTCAATCCATCGCCCAGCAGACTCTTCGCCGCAGTCGTTCGAGCGAGGAATTCATGGAGTCGTTTCAAGGCCGCCTGTCGGCATTGGCCGGCGCTCACAGCTTGCTGATCAATTCCAACTGGAGGGGCGCCGAGCTGGCGGCGCTCGCCCGGACCCAGCTTGCGCCGTACATCGTCGACAACCCCGATCGCCTGCAGATGAACGGCGAGCCGGTCTTGCTGCCGGCGCATGTCGCCACGCCCTTTGGCTTGGTTCTGCACGAGTTGGCGGTCAATGCGGCCAAGTACGGCTCCCTCTCCTTGCCCGAGGGCACGATTAATCTCAGTTGGGCCCTCAATCGGGGGAACGATCAACAGGTGCTGAGCGTTGTCTGGCGCGAGAGAGGTGGACCACCGTGCCAGCACCCTGCACAAACGGGCTTCGGAACCAGCTTGATCGAGCACGGCATTCCGGGCGCGACCGTGAGCCGAGAGTTTTTGCCTGAGGGGCTGCTATGTGCGATCGAAGTCTCCCTCCTGGAGGCGGCAGAACATGGAGGAGTTGGAAAAAGCTGATGCGGCGCCTGTTTTAAACGGTGTGCGTGTCCTGGTTGTCGAGGACGACTTCATCATCTCGATGGAGTTGGAGGCGGTCCTGCTTGACGCCGGAGCGCAGATCGCCGGCCTCTGCCGAAATGTACAGGAGGCGCTTGCGGTAGCTGATCGGAATGACGTGGCCGTCGCGCTCTTGGACGTTCGCCTCGGCTCGGAAACGGTGACGCCTGTGGCGCGCCGTCTTGCCGAACATAGAATCCCCTTCGTTTTCTACACCGGACAGGTCGATGTCGATCCCCTGCTGGCCGAGTGGCCCGGCTGCGCGATCGTCGCCAAGCCGGCTTCTCCAAGCGCCATCGTGGGCGCCCTGGCTGGTCAATTGCAGCACTGACAGCGGCAAGAGGAGGATCTTGATTTGGCTTCCCGCCCTTCGCAGCTATGGACTGACGCCACCGCCGACATACATTTGGGTGTGCCTCGATAAGGTCGATCGGGAAGAGAGCGCTTAACCGGCGGCAAAGGGGGAACAAGATGTTTACGGTACGCCGAGCCAAATTTCAGATAGGGCAAATTGTTCGCCACCGAGTCTATCCTTTCCGCGGCGTCATTTTCGACGTCGATCCCCAGTTCGCCAATACCGAGGAATGGTGGCTGTCGATCCCGGAAGATGTTCGCCCGCACAAGGATCAACCTTTCTATCATCTCCTCGCCGAGAATGAGGAGACGAGCTATGTCGCATACGTCTCGGAGCAGAATCTGCTTCCCGATGTGAGCGGCAAGCCTGTCGCCCACCCGCAGGTCAGCGAGATGTTCAGCGGCATCGAGGAAGGCCGTTACATCGCGCGCCAGTGGCCGATCAACTGAAGCAGGGCATGGCGGGCGGCGGCTGTCGTTCGTTGCGCCGCCGCTGCCGCCGGCGTTCCATGTCGGCGCCGTTGTCGATATCTTGCAGTGTTTCCAGAATGGCGACATCGCTCAGGGGAAAATTGGCGAGAGTGTCTGCGAGCGCGACCGGCGTCGACCACCGGACCCCGGAAAAAATATCGGGACAGCGCGGCCGCCGGCGCAGGCCGGCCAGCCAGTAGCCGCCGTCCTCCGCCGGACCGAACACGGCTTCATGCCGCCCGAGCGCTCGGAACGCCTCGGCGACGTGCCGCGAGCGAATGTCCGGGATGTCGGTGCCGATGATGACCACCGGGCCGGGCGGCATGGTCTTCATGACCCGCGTCATGCGAGCGCCGAGATCTCCCGGTCCCTGCGGCATACGTTGCCAGCCCCGAGGCCATGGAGTGGGCGTGGCGACGGCGGAGTCTGGCGTTACCGCGATCCATTTGCGCCAGCGGCCGCCGCCATCGACCTGCCTCAGCACGAACGTCATGGTCGTGCGATAGAAACGCCAAGCCGCGACGACGCCGATGTCGTCGGCCAGCCGGCTTTTGACCCGCCCCAGCCGCGGCGTCTTGACGAAGGCCACCAGATGATGATGAAGCATGCGCGGCCTGCTTTTAACGGTAAAGGCCGGCGATCACGCGGACCGGAACGCCGGCGCCATAGAGAGCGAGGCACAAGAGGTTGCGCAACGGACGACGAACATAGCCGTCCCGGCGGTATTTCTCCGCCGAGGTGACCGCCTCGGCGCCGAGTTCGACAAGCCGGCGGCGGCCGATGCGAACGACAAGGTTGACGTCCTCCATGAGCGGAAGCGCCCGGTAGCCGCCGACTTCTTCGTAGAAGGCCCGGCTGATCAGAAACCCCTGGTCGCCGTAGGGCAAGCCGAGCGCGCGGTTGCGCCAGCGGACCGCCGCCTCGATTCGCCGCGCCGCGCGCGCCGGGTCATCGAGAGCGAAGCGGAAATAGCCGGCGCACCGCCTATTGCGCGGGTCGGCCATGAACGCCCCGACGACAGATCTCCAGCCGTCGGCAAGGCGCGTGTCAGCATGCAGAAACAAGAGCCATTCGCCATGGCTGGCCAGCGCTCCCACCGCGAGTTGTTGTCCCCGGCCTTGCCGCGCTTCGATGACATGGGCGCCAAGCGCCTTGGCGATCGAGAGGGTGTCATCCCCCGAGCCGCCATCGACGACGATAATCTCCCCGGGGGGAGCCGTACGGACGCTGGCTAGGGTCTCTCCAAGCGCCGTTGCCGCGTTCAATGTCGGAATGATGATCGTCAGCATGGGTTGTGGCGTTCGTACTCCTGACCGGTTGTGTCCTCGGACGACTGCCGCCGCCCTTTCGAGCGTTGCCGGCGCTTATGGCCATGCCAGCATGAAAGGGTGGGAAATGCAAAGGGCGCGACAACTCGTGGCGGTTGATGCCAGCGCCTATCGCCGACAGTTTCCAATAGCGCTGCGCTCCCCTGCCGCGATAGAAATCGTCTCATGCCGGACTTCTGTATTGAGCGGAACCTGGGTGGGCTCGTGGTCGGTATCGACGAAGCCGGGCGCGGCCCGTGGGCCGGGCCGGTGTTCGCCGGCGCCGTCGCTCTGGACGCCAAGCGACTGCCGCAAATGCTGCGCTACGGCCTCAACGATTCGAAGAAGCTCTCGGCGAGGCGGCGCCTTGAGCTGTTCGAGGCGCTGTTGGCGCACGCGGAAATTGGCGTCGGTCAGGCTTCGGTGGAAGAGATCGACGCGCTCAATGTCCTTCAGGCGACCATGTTGGCGATGCGCCGCGCCGTCGAGAGTCTTGGCTTCTATCCCGATCATGCCATCGTCGACGGCAATTATCCGCCGCGTCTGCCGTGTCCAGTGAAATGCGTCGTGCGAGGCGATTCGCTGAGTCTGTCCGTGGCGGCCGCCTCCATCGTCGCCAAGGTCAGCCGGGATCGCCTGATGAGCGACCTCGCCCGTTCCTTCCCCGGCTACGGCTGGGATCACAACTTCGGCTACGGCACGGCGGAACACCAGGCGGCGCTTGAGACGATCGGCGCCAGTCCCCACCATCGCCGCAGCTTCGCGCCGGTGCTCAAGGTCGTGCGGTCTCACGAGAAACTCTCGCAATCGCACTCCGTCTTGAGAAATGCGGGGCTGTGACATTACCGGCTATTCGGCCGCCGCTTCCAGCCGCGGCGCAACGCCCTTGTGAGAATCCGCGACGCCGGCGGCGACCTGTTCTTCGCAGTGTCGCGCCAAAGCCTTGCGGTCGGCAAACCGATCCGGCGACACAACGGGGTGACAGCGAAGCTCGACCTCCGCGCCGCGAAGGCCCAGGACGCGCAAGAGGTGAGGAAGGAGCATCGCGTCTCCGTACCAGCAATAGAGATCCCTGTGCCGGCCGGTCAGCGGCCTGCCGTCGAGGGAGCGTGTATACGCAAGAGAAATCGGCTGCACGACCGCGCCGATCTGCGCGTTTCCGGCGGCCGATCCGCCGCCGGCGATATCGAACAGAGCCGCCTTGAAGGGGGCAACCCCGGAGCCGTCGGTGCTGGTCCCTTCGGGGAACAACACGATATTGCCGCCGGCGCCGAGATGCGCGCGGATCCTCTCCCGTTGCGCCCGCGCCTCGCCGGCGCGTCGGGATACAAAAATGCTGCCCGTGAGCCGCGCGATCGTCCCGAACAACGGCCACCGCCCGACCTCGCTCTTGGCGACGTAAGCGCCGTCAAGATATCGGGAGAGAACAGGGATATCCAGGTACGAGACGTGGTTGGACACGTACAGAGTCGGACCGTCCCGATGGGGCGCGCCAATGATCCGCACCTGCAGGCCGGCGAGCCGACACACGATCCGGCACCACAAAATCTGAATCGGACGCCGCCAGGGCCGGGCCGGACCCAGGCACGCCGCGTAAGCCGGGATCAAGATGGCGTTGGCGAGCAGGAACAAGAGCGCTCGAACGCTTGACCTCAGCGGCGAGACGCGCATCGCGGACAGCCTCGAGCGCGGCGCTACGTTGCCGACGGGTCAGCCGCTGGCCGCCGGTAGTGCCGATCATACTTCTTCGTAACCTGATCCGTTTTGACGATCATGCACACATCCGTGGTGTTGAACTGTCGGTCGATCACGGCGCCGTCGCCAACCCCGCCGCCGACCCGCAAATAGCCCTTGATCAAGGGAGGCAAGGCGCTCAGCGCCGAGGCGGCGTCGATCGTCGCCAGCGGCATCCGATTCATCTCGATATAATGATGATCATGCGCGCGCGGCTGCAGCCCGCTTGGGGCCAGATGATAATGATAGAGATACGAAAGGGACGGCGCCAGCATGTCCGGCGCAGTTCCCGGGAAGCTTGCGCACCCGAACATGACGTCAATGTCGTAATGGAGAACGTAAGCCGCCAGTCCCCGCCATAACAACTGCATGACGCCGCGGCTGCGGTAAGCGGCGTCGACGCACGAGCGGCCGAGCTCGACGATTTCTCCAGGATAATGCAACAAAGGTGTGAGATCGTACTCCCGCTCGGTGTAAAAGCCTCGATGGCGCAAGGCCTTTGCGCGGCGAAGCAAGCGATAGGTGCCGACAACGCGCGGGGAGGCGGCGCATGCTTCCAAATCGACGACGAGAAGGTGATCGCAAATCGCGTCGAATTCGTCGACGTCGAGACGCCGCGCGCGCATCTCCAATGTCGGCGTCGCCATCATCTCTTCATAGAAGATGCGATACCGCAGCGCCTCCGCTGCTTCGATCTCTTTCGATGATTGTGCCAGCCGAACTTGAAAGTTGTTGAATGTGATCGGCTTTAAGTCGCGCTTCGGTCTCGCTTCGAGCAACGGCATGACAACCTTGATCGCGCTCTGCTGAATGGTCGAACCGGTCGCAATGAGGTAGATATCGCAGACCGCCCCGAATGCATCAAGTGGATTCGGGCGATCGTACGGCGAAGCGTGGGCGGTGTCGGCATTGCGGCATGGCACTGCTTCCTGCAAGTCAGCGGGTCGGCACCGGCTCCGGCCCTGAATAATCGTAGAAACCGCGCCCGACCTTTCGCCCGATCCAGCCGGCTTCGACATACTTCACCAGGAGCGGGCAGGGGCGGTACTTGGTGTCGGCCAGCCCTTCATGCAGATTGTGCATCGCGAGAAGGCAAGTATCGAGGCCGATGAAATCCGCCAGTTCCAGGGGGCCCATGGGATGGTGCGTGCCAAGCCGCATCGCCTTATCGATGCTTTCGACGGAGCCGACGCCCTCATAAAGCGCGTAGATCGCTTCGTTGATCATCGGCATCAGGATTCGGTGGACGATGAACGCGGGGAAATCTTCGGCGCTGATCGGGGTCTTGCCCAACGACGTCACGAACTCGCGCACGATGCGGTAGGTATCCTCGCCGGTCGCGATTCCTCGGATCAATTCAACGAGCTGCATTTTCGGCGCCGGATTCATGAAATGCGTGCCGAGAAATTTCTCGGGACGGCGCGTCGATGCGGCCAGGCGGGTGACGGAAATCGTCGAGGTCATCGTTGTGATGATGGCCTCGGGCGGCAGCACGTCGCACAGTTTGCGAAAAATCTCGCGCTTGACGGCTTCGTCTTCAATCGCGGCTTCGATCACCAATTGGCAGTCTCGGAAGCCTTCGTAGCCGAGGCCGGTGACGATCCGTTTCTGCGCCATCTTGGCTTCGGTGATCGAAAGCCGTTCCTTCTGGGTGGCGCGTTCGAGGTCTTCCGCGATCCTTGCGACAGCGCTCTCGAGCCGCTCTTCGCTGATGTCGATGAGATAAACGTCGTAGCCCGCGAGGCTGCACACTTCGGCGACGCCGGCGCCCATCCACCCAGCGCCGACCACGCCCACTTTCTTTATCTCCATCGGCTCTGCGCGCTCCGCCCCTTCACTTGACCTGCGTCACCTTGTTCTTGGTCTATTTGTCCAGTTCGGCGGCCAGTTCGGGGAGGGCCTGAAACAGGTCGGCAACAAGGCCATAGTCGGCGACCTGAAAGATCGGCGCTTCTTCGTCCTTGTTGATCGCGACGATCACACGGCTGTCTTTCATTCCCGCAAGATGCTGAATGGCTCCAGAAATTCCGACAGCGATGTAAAGATCCGGCGCGACAACCTTGCCCGTCTGCCCGACCTGATAATCGTTCGGCGCATAACCGGCGTCGACCGCGGCCCGGGATGCTCCAACGGCCGCGCCAAGCTTGTCGGCGACCGCTTCGAGCAGGTGGAAGTTCTCGCTGTTCTGCATGCCACGGCCACCGGAAATCACCACGCGCGCCGCGGTCAGCTCGGGCCGTTCGCTCTTGGTCAGCTCCTGATCGACGAAGCGCGAGAGGCCGTGGTCCTCAGCCGGCTCGATTTCCTCGATGGCGGCGTTTCCACCCTCCGGCGCCGCCTTCTCGAAAGCCGTCGCTCGGATCGTCGCAACCTTGGTGGAATCGCTCGACTGCACTGTCGCCAGGGCGTTGCCCGCGTAGATCGGCCGAACGAACGTATCCCCGGATTCGATGGCGCTGACGTCGGACAGCATGGCGACATCGAGCAAAGCCGCCACGCGCGGCATGAAGTTCTTGCCGAACGTCGTTGCTGGAGCCAGCACGTGCGAGTAATCCGGCGCCAGCCTGACGATGAGCGGGGTTAGTACTTCCGCCAGCGGATGCTCATAAAGTCCCGCATCCGCGAGAAGCACCTTGGCAACGCCGGCGACCTTGCTCGCCTGCTCCGCCGCGGCGCGGCAGTTGCCGCCGGCGACGAGTACGGCAACGTCGCCGCCAAGGCGGCTGGCGGCCGTGATCGTGCTGAGCGTGCCGGACTTCAGGGTCTGGTTGTCATGTTCCGCAACGACAAGAACGCTCATCAGATCACCTTTGCTTCATTGCGCAGCTTTTCGACCAGTTCGGCGACGCTGCCGACCTTGATTCCAGCTTCCCGCTGCGGCGGTTCAGTCACTTTGAGAACTTTCAGTCTTGGCGCGGTATCGACGCCGAGATCCTCGGCCTTGAGAGTCTCGATGGTCTTTTTCTTGGCTTTCATGATGTTGGGGAGCGAGGCGTAGCGCGGCGTGTTGAGCCGAAGGTCGGCGGTCATTACCGCGGGAAACTTGACCTCCACCGTCTCGAGGCCGCCATCGATCTCGCGCATGACCTTGGCGCTGTCACCGCTGATCTCGATCCGCGACGCGAAGGCGCCTTGCGGCCAGTTAAGCAGCGCCGCGAGCATTTGCCCTGTCTGGTTCGAATCGTCGTCGATCGCTTGCTTGCCAAGAAAAACGAGTTGCGGTTGCTCTTTCTCGACAATCGCCTTGAGCAGCTTGGCGACGGCCAGCGGTTGGAGTTCCGCATCGGACTGGACAAGAACGCCGCGATCGGCGCCCATGGCGAGGGCGGTGCGAATGGTTTCCTGGCTTTGCGCCGGACCGATAGAGACCGCGATGACTTCGCTTGCGGTTCCCGCTTCCTTCAGCCGAATGGCTTCCTCGACGGCAATTTCGTCGAAGGGGTTCATGGACATCTTGACGTTGGCCGTCTCGACTCCCGAATTGTCGGCCTTGACTCTGATCTTGACGTTATAGTCGATGACTCTCTTGATCGCGACGAGAACTTTCATGGATGACCCGCCATTACTCCCGGACGTTTTCCGGACAAGCCGCAAGGCTCGCCGATCTTATGCGCCAAGCGACGGAAGAAAAAAGAGAATTCCGCCGTGTCGGCGCTGCGTTCCCGCACACTAAGGTGACGACGTTCCGAGGTCAAGGGCGGCAGCCCCGCGCGCTGTTTGAGACGCGGCGACGGACGGGCGGCGACGATACCTCAAATGGTGTAAGGCGTCGCATCATCTGTGGAAAATCATGTTCTCGCCACGAAATTGCCTCAATTGGGCTGGACCTTCTGCGCCGGCTTCGGCATGCTGCCGGGGCCGACCAAAGGGTCGCGACTGCAAGTCTGAATAAACTTATGATTGGAGGAATAAGATCCATGCGTAATTGGGGAACGTTGTTAGCGGTGCCGTTGCTGCTCACGGGTACGGCTGTTTACGCTGCAGATTACGGCACGCCGGAAGAAGCCAAGGCGATGCTGGAGAGCACCGTCGAGCAGATGAAGGCCGACAAGGAAGGGACGATCGCCAAGATCAACGCCGGCGAAATGACGGATCGGGATCTTTATCCTTATTGCGCGGGACCCGACGGCATGTTCACGGCTCATCCGAACGCGGATGTCCGCGCGATGAGCTTGAAGAACCTTGAGGACAAGGCGGGCAAGGCGTTCGGTGAAGAAATTTATGAGAAAGCCGAAGAGGATGAGATCGCCGAGGTCGAATACATGTGGCCTCGTCCCGGCGAAGAAGAGCCCGTTGAGAAGGTCGCCTACGTGACCAAGGTCGACGACCAGGTTTGCGGGGTCGGATACTACAAACAATAGAAAACGCTTAGGTGTTTCGCTTCGGGCTCTTCGACCGTTCGCAATTGCAAGCCTGAACAAGCCTAGTGATTGGAGGAATGAGATCCATGCGTAATTGGGGGACGTTGTTAGCGGTGCCGCTGTTGCTGACCGGTACGGCTGTTTACGCTGCAGATTACGGCACGCCGGAAGAGGCCAGGGCGATGCTGGAGAGCACCGTCGAGCAGATGAAGGCCAACAAGGAAGAGACGATCGCCAAGATCAACGCCGGCGAAATGACGGATCGGGATCTTTATCCTTACTGCGCTGACGCCGACGGCATGTTTACGGCTCATCCGAACGCGGACATGCATGGGAAGAGCTTGAAGAACCTTAAGGACAAGGCGGGCAACGCAACTGGCGAAGAAATTTACGAAAAAGCCGAAGAGGGCGAGATCGCCGAAGTCGAATACGTGTGGCCTCGTCCCGGCGAAGAAGAGCCCGTTGAGAAGGTCGCCTACGTGACCAAGGTCGACGACCAGGTTTGCGGGGTCGGATACTACAAACAATAGAAAACGCTTAGGTGTTTCGCTTCGGGCCCTGCTCTCCGGCGGGGCCCTTTTTGTTGGTTCCGGCGCATGCCGAAGTCGATGTGACGCGCCTCAGGTTGTGCGTGGCTCGTCGACGCCGCCAACAATCTTGCCTTCAATCATGTCCTTGACCGTTTGCCGATCGAGCGCCTGACTCACCGCGTTGTCGACGATTTCCTCTATCTTATCGACCATTGGATCTTGGGACAGGCGGGCGAGGCCGGCATGACGCTCTTCCGCGGCGCGCACCGCGTCGAGAACCGCCTTGACGGGCATCGTTTCGAGGGGGCGACCGGGAACGTAGACCGGCGGCTTCGCGGCGGTAAGGGTCGTCAATCCGGCGTTCTCCAGCGCATCGAGTACCGGGGCGAGAACGTCGCGGGGAACGCGCAACCGTCTCGCCAGTCGTTCCAGACTCCAGGCTTCTTCCTCGCCGTAATAGCTTCGGCCGATCAGAACGGCGGCCGACAAGGCGATGCGTTCCTTGGCGCGATTGCTGAGCCGCAGGCTGTCCTTGTGCGGCGTCACGAAGTCGGGGTTCTGGTGGTAGAAGGCAATGGCGCGTCGTGTCGATCCTCAACTCGGCGAACACCGGCGGCTCGTACGGCGC
>CAZRWU010000043.1:0-19979 GCA_964603915.1 uncultured Rhodospirillaceae bacterium | reverse complement strand
CTGCGCGCCGGCGCCCTGCCGGCACCCTTGGAGGTGGTCGAGGAACGCACCGTCGGCCCCGATCTCGGCGCCGATTCGATCCGCGCCGGCGAGATCGCCGGGATCGTGGCACTCGTCCTGGTCGCGGTGTTCATGCTCGGCTACTATGGCTTGTTCGGCGTCGCCGCCAATATCGCCCTGCTCACCAATCTCGTCCTCATCCTGGGCGCGCTCTCGGCACTCGGCGCGACGCTGACCCTGCCCGGCATCGCCGGCATCGTGCTCACCATCGGCATGGCGGTCGACGCCAACGTGCTGATCTTCGAGCGGATGCGCGAGGAGGCGCGCGCCGGGCGGACGCCGATCTCCGCCGTCGATGCCGGTTATTCGCGCGCGTTCGGAACCATCGTCGATTCCAACGTCACGACTCTCATTGCGGCCGTACTGCTGTACATTTTCGGGTCCGGGCCGGTCCGCGGCTTCGCGGTGACGCTGTCGCTGGGAATTGTCATTTCAATGTTCACCGCGATCATGCTCACGCGCTTGCTGGTCATCGGCTGGTTGCGCCGGCGCCGCACGCAGCCATTGCCGGTGTGACCGTGCCGCGCCGCGTCTCCGTTTTCGCCGCCGGTCTCGTCTTCCACAAACATGCCGGGAGAAATGCATGTACCGCGGCATAAACCTGATTCCCGCCGATACGCGCATTCCCTTCATTGCCTGGCGGCGCGTCTTTTTCCTGTTTTCTCTGTTGCTCGTAGTGGGATCGGTCGCCCTGTTCGCCATTCGCGGCCTCAACTACGGCGTCGACTTCGTCGGCGGCATTCTGATCGAGATTCGCACGGACGGGCCGCCCGATATCGCCGAGATGCGCCGGCAGTTGGGCGGCCTTGGTCTCGGCGACGTTTCGCTTCAGGAGTTCGGGGAGGCGCACGACGTTCTGATCCGCTTCCCGACCCAAGCGGGCGGCGAAGAGGCGCAGCAGCGGGCGGTCGAGACGGTGCGCGCGACGCTGGGGGAGAACGTCGATTATCGCCGCATCGAGCTGGTCGGGCCGACGGTGAGCCGCGAATTGTTTCGCGATGGCATTTACGCCGTGGTCGCGTCGTTGCTCGCCATGCTCGTCTACATCTGGTTCCGTTTCGAGTGGCAGTTCGGCCTCGCCGCGGTTGTCGCCTTGTTTCACGATGTCATTTCCACCATCGGTTTGTTTGCGTTCTTGCAGATGGAGTTCAACTTGGCGACCGTGGCGGCGATCTTGACGATCGCCGGTTATTCGATCAACGATACCGTTGTCGTCTTCGATCGCGTCCGCGAGAACTTGCGCAAATACAAAACCATGCCGCTGCCCAAGCTGTTCGATCTATCGATCAATGAAACCTTGGCGCGGACGACGATCACGGGTCTGTCAACGTTATTAGCTGTTCTTGCCCTTTACTTGCTCGGCGGCGAGGTCATTCGGGGCTTCAGCTTGGCGATGTTATGGGGCATCGTCATCGGCACGTACTCGTCGATTTGTCTTGCGGTTCCGCTCATGCTATACATGTATTCCCGGCCGGCGCCGGCGACCGGCGAGGCCGCCGCCAAGACTTCCGCCGAAGAGGTGGGCTGACGCGGTGATCGGGTTCGATATCACCCCCCAGGCGCCATCCGGACGCAACTTGATCCAAGGATACGGCGCCGGACAGTTCCGCATCGGCGGCGAGACGCTGCGCGGCTCGCGAATCGTGTTTCCGGATCGGACGCTGCCGTGGAGCGTGGGCGCTCCGCAGGATGTGAGCGTGGAGAGCTTGCAAGACGTGACGGCGGTTTCCGCCGAGGTGCGCATCCTCCTGGTCGGCTGCGGCCGGCAGTTCCTTCCGCCCCCCAAGGCGCTCGGCCCGGCGTTGCGCGCCCACAACATTCTGCTCGAATGGATGGATACCGGCGCGGCGTGCCGAACCTTCAATGTCCTCCTGCTCGAGGATCGCGAGATCGCGGCGGCGCTGATCGCCGTCGACTGACCGCAACTTGATGGCGCGGCAATGCGTGGCCGGCCGTGTCCGCTGGCGGGCGAGAAAGCCCGGAGCGAGACTCCGGGCTTTGCCGCGAGGGGATCGCCTAGCGCTTGGCCGTCGCCAGGTTTTCGGCGACGAAGTCCCAGTTGATCAGGTTGTCGACAAACGCCTGGACGAAGTCCGGACGACGGTTCTGGTAATCGAGATAGTAGGCGTGCTCCCAGACATCGCAGGTAAGAAGCGCGGTCTTGCCGTGAGCCATCGGGTTTTCGGCGTTCGGCGTCTTCATCACCGCAAGGGCGCCGTTGTCGACGGCGAGCCAGCCCCAGCCGCTGCCGAACTGCGAGACGCAAGCCTCCTTGAACTCGTTCTTGAACTTTTCAAGGGATCCAAAAGCGGAGTCGATCGCCGACGCCACGTCTCCGCTCGGCGTTCCGCCGCCGGAAGGCTTCATGCAACTCCAAAAAAAGGTATGGTTCCAGACCTGGGCGGCGTTGTTGAAGATCGCGGTTTTGCCCGCATCGCCGAAGGTTCCCTTGATGATGGTCTCAAGATCCTCGGACGCCTGCGGCGAGTCCTTGATCAACTCGTTGAGCTTGGTGACGTAGGCGTTGTGATGTTTGCCGTGATGAAAATCGAGAGTCTTCGCTGAAACGTACGGCTCCAACGCGTTCTTGTCGTAAGGCAGGGGTGGTAATTGGAAAGCCATTTCAACCTCATTGCCTGTCCCGTCTCTTCCAGTGACGTGAACATACGGGCGAAATGCGCCGTTGGAAAGAGGAACCGGAGGCGAGTCGCCGCGACTCAGGCGCGGCCGACGAAGCCGTTCAAGAGGATCTTCCAGCGGCAGCTGAAGCGTTGCCATCGGCTCAAGGCCACGCGTCCTTGCAAGGGATCTTCTTCGCGAAAGCGCGCCGCCAGTTTTTGTCCCCGGCAGAGGACGATGACGGTATGGAGGCGGAGGCCGCGGTGCTGAATCAAAGGGGGCAGGACTTCCGCGTTGCTGAGCAGGCGATCGACGCCATCCAGAACGCGGTCGATCACGGCGCGTGTCTGCCCCTTGGCCGATGGCGCCCGCAGGTGATCGACGGAAACCATCGCGTCCTTCATGAACTGCTCGGGGATGCACAAACGGTTGAACTGATCCACGGCCTCCCGGCAGTCGCGCAGCCGCTTGAGGATGCGCAGCGCCGCGCACAGATCGTCGGCGGGCTTCCCGCAAACCGACTGGTCTTCGTGCAACAATTCCAGCATGTAACGGCCGACCGGCGCCGCGGCGTCTCGACAGTAAGCCAGCAGGTCGTCCCATGAGTATTTACTTTGGCCCATGACGTCACGCCGGAAAGCCTGCACGATGCGCCGCGCATGCTGGGTTGAGATCTGAGTCTCCTTATGGCTGTAGCGGATGTTATGGATGACCCGGGACGCTTCCTCCGACCATCCGGCGATGGTTTCATCGCTCAGGGCGGCCTCGAGAATGTTCAGGCGCGCGATCTTGTCCTCGTCCGTCAGCCAAGCGCTGTCGGCGATATGGTCGGCGAGCCGGACGAAGCTGCTGAACGCGAAAAGGTGGGGCCGGACCTTCGGCGGAAACAGGCCCGGCATCAAGGAAAAATCGGCCTCGCGGCCGGTATCGGCGATGTCGATTAAGAACGGTTGCACAGGAGTTCAGGCGCCTCACTCGATTGCCGGCTCCCATATACCCCAAATAAACGTCCGTTTCGGAATAAATATCGCCCGAGGATGAAAAAGAGTGTCTGAACTCAGCTACTGTGCTGCACAGGTCCGCACGTTCGATTACGATCGCTTCATTTGCATGTTGTTCGCGCCGCCACAGGAGCGCGAAGCTCTGGCGGCCCTTTACGCGTTCAACGTGGAGGTCGCCCGCATCAGAGAATCGGTGCGCCAACCCCTGCTTGGCCATATCCGCCTGCAGTGGTGGACAGACACGCTCGACGCCGTTTTCGCGGGGCGCGCGCCGCCGCACCAGACGGCCGCGGCGCTGTCGGACGCCGTCCATCGCTTCCGGCTCGATCGGCGGCATTTCGATGAAATGCTCCAGACCCGCGCCCGCGATCTCGACGACCGCGCGCCGGCGGACCTGGGGGCGCTGATTGCCTATGCCGAGGGTACGGCGGCGGCGCTGGCTCTGTTGTCGCTTCAGGTGCTCGGCGTCGAAGGCGATGCGGCACGCCGTGCGGCGCGAGATGTGGGCGTCGCCTGGGCGCTCACCGGCCTGCTGCGGGCGGTGCCGTTCCATGCCGGGCAGCGGCGCGTCTACCTGCCGGAATCGCTCAGCCGCCAGGCTGGCCTTGATATCTACGAGCTGTTCGCCCTGCGCTCGCCGGTCGCCTTGAAAACGGTGGTCGCCGACCTGGCCGATCATGCCCGATTATTGCTTGAGACAGCCCGCGCTTCCCGCCCTGATGTCCCCCGCGCCGCGCTTCCGGCATTGCTTCCGGCGACCCTGGCGGACGGTTATCTGCGACGCCTACGTCAAGCCGGCTATGACCCGTTCACCGTCAACGCGCAAAAGCCGGGGCCCTTGCAACTGGCGAAAGTGGCGTTGAACGCCGCCCGCGGCCGCTACTGAACCTGCGGCCGCTCGACGGCTGCGGTATGGCCATGACTTCTGGACATCTCCCCGATACCGTCGCCCGGTAGCGCCGCTCCCGGCGCCGGTCGTTTGGGATCGAACGGATTGGGCTGGTCCGCGGGCCACTTCTCGACGGCATTCCGGCGTGTTTCCCGCTCGGTCAGCGTCTGCCTGGACGTCTCCGCGGGCGCCGCGCGCACCGCTTCCCTTGGCGTGCTGCGGGCGCCGCCCCTGTCTTTCGCTGCCGAAGGAGATTGCTGACCGAATGCGGCGACAGACGGCCGCGCCGCCGTCGCGCCGCGGGGAGCGTTTTCGGCTCTTTGAAAATTGCGCACCGACAGAAGGAAATGCGCGACGTCGAAGTAGCTCTTGTCGATGGCGAGGTCGATCGGCGTCAGGCCCCACTGGTCTTTCGCCGAGAGGTTGCCCCCGGCGGCGATGCTCGCTTGGACCGCGGCGAGATCGTTCGCCTGAACGGCGTCGAAAAGGCTGCGGGTGGCGTCGTTCAAGCGCTGCTGACCGGCTGCCTGTTCGTCTTGTTGCGCGCGGACCGACTCTGCGGCGAATGCCGCGAGCATGAGCACGGTCGCGCAGATCAGCGCCCTGGACAGCATTCGGCTTTGCTTCACAATCGTCATGAAAAATGCACCCGTCGCAGGTTGTGGCAAACGCCCGGCATTGTGCCTGCATATTTTCACCGGCACAATACCGCAACAGTCCGTTCCCGCGACCCCTTTCGTCCGGCATCCATGGGCGCATTCCTCGGGCGGCGCGTCACGTGAGTGGAATATTCCTTCTCTTAGATGATATTCTTTCGCCGGCTGCGCAGCGAATCGCCGCAAGCGATTCGCCCGGGCGCGTCGCTGGGCCTTCATCAGGGGACGGTCCATGATCGGGAAGGGGGCGAGAGGTCCTCTCCGACTCTGCGCAAGAAATCCGGCATATCCGCCTTTTTCAGCCTCGAAAACCCGATTTGCCGCCGCGCGGCACGGGATGGTTTGCACAGCTCCAACGGAACTGGCATAAAGCGTCAGCACCCTCTTTCAAGAATTTAAGAGCAGGAGGCTGGCCCTGTGAAAGGTTCGAACTTCGGTCGATGCCGTGTCGCTCGCGAAACGATTTTTTTTGTTGTGGCCGCCATCGCCATGATCCTGAGCAGTCGGCCTGTGGCCGCCGAGAGCTGCTCGCGCTCCGCCGACCAGATGGCCTTGAACACCCGGGTTCTTCAGACCGAGCTGATGGTGGGCGCCCTCGCCTGCAATAACCATCAGCTCTACAATCAGTTTGTCGTGAAGTATCGCGGCGAGCTGGTCAAACAGGGGCAGTCGCTGCGTGAGATGTTCGACCGGCGCCATGGCCGCAACGGCAGCCATCATATGAACGCGCTGGTAACCCGGCTCGCCAACGAGGCTTCGCAGCGCAGCGTGGCGCAGCGTTATGGCTTCTGCCGGCAAAGCGCGCTCTTGTTCGCCAAGGCGCTTGCCGCGCCCGAACCGGATCTGCCCGCCTTGATCGAGGTCGCCGCCAGCCAGGGTCTCGATGGCGTCGAGTCCTGCGATGCCGGCGGCACGGTTGCCGGTTTCGGCACCGCGGCCGGCAAGTCCACGCTGAACCCGAACGTCTTTTCGAAACCGCGCTGACGCCGCGGCGCGGAAAGGCGGTTCTCGTGGAGCCGGAAGCTTCAGCGCGCCGGCGCGCGCTGCGTCGCCGCCGCATAACCGGCGATGTCGCCAAGAGCCCGCGCGCAAAGCGCCCGCACCCGTTCTTGCCGTGATTTCGCCATGGCGCCGCGCATGCCGTTGAGAGGCGGGAAAAGTCCGAAGTTGATGTTCATCGGCTGAAACGTTTCCGCCGTGGCGCCGCGCGTGATGTGGTTGAGAAGCGCGCCGAGCGCGGTCGTCGGCGGCGGAACGAGGGGCGTTTGGGCGCGGCGTTCGGCGGCGGCGAAATGGCCCGCCAGCATGCCGATGGCGGCGCTCTCGACATAGCCCTCGCATCCCGTGATCTGACCGGCGAGACGAAGCGCGGGGCGCGTCTTGATCCTCAGGATTTCGTCGAGAATCCGCGGACTGTTGACGAACGTGTTGCGATGAATGCCGCCAAGTCGCGCGAACCGGGCGTTTTCCAGACCGGGGATCATGCGAAAGACGCGAACCTGTTCTCGATGCTTCAGCTTGGTTTGAAAGCCGACGATGTTGTAGAGCGTTGCCAGCGCGTTGTCCTGGCGCAGCTGAACCACGGCATAGGGGCGGCGTCCGCCGTCGTGCGGGTTGCTCAGGCCGACAGGCTTCATCGGCCCGAAGGCGAGGGTTCGGCGGCCGCGCTCGGCCATCACCTCGATCGGCAGGCATCCCTCGAAGTAAGGCGTGTTTTCTTCCCATGGCCGGAACGGCGTCTTCTCGGCGGCGAGGAGCGCGTCGATGAACGCGTCGTAACCGGAAGGATCGAGGGCGCAATTGATGTAGTCGGAGCCGCCGCCCTTGTCGTAGCGTGACTGAAACCACGCCTTCGAGAAATCGATGGAGTCGCGCTCGACGACGGGTGCGATGGCGTCGAAAAATGCAAGAGAGCGCTCGCCGGTCAGTTCCTGCAGCGCTTCCGCCAGCCCCGGCGAAGTCAGGGGGCCGGTCGCGATGATGACGCTATCCCAGGTCTCGGGCGGCAGGGCGGCGATCTCTTCCCGACGAATGGCGATCAGCGGCTCGTTCTTCAGCGCCTTTTCAACGGCGGCACTGAACGCGTCGCGGTCGACGGCGAGCGCGGTTCCGGCGGGAACGCGATGGGCGTCGGCGGCGGCCATCACCAGCGAGCCGACGGCGCGCATCTCCGCATGCAGCAGGCCGATGGCGCTGCCTTGGGCATCGTCGGATCGGAAAGAATTGGAGCACACCAATTCCGCCAGAGCGCCGCTCCGGTGAGCCTCGGTCGGCCGCGCGGGACGCATTTCGTGGATGATCGCGGGAACGCCGCTGCGCGCCAGCTGCCATGCGGCCTCGCTGCCGGCGAGTCCGCCGCCGATCACGTGCACCGGCGCCGTCTTCGCGTTTGTCATCGCCGCACGGTCGTCATGCTCAAGAGAGAGGTCATCATGCTGATATAAGGTTGAAGTGGCGTGGCGAGACCGGTACATGGGCCGCCCCGCGCGAAAATCAATCGCGCAAACGCGGCAGGAACGGACCGGCGGTCCGACAAAGGGGGGATTGCCTGCCGGCGCAACGGGCTTGGCCGCGTCGCTGTGGCGAGAGGCATGAGCGAAAGTCGGAAGAGAGGAGGGCAGGAGAGGCATGGCCGCTATCCATCCAACCGCCATCGTTGGCGAGCGGGTGACGCTGGGCGTCGACGTTCGCATCGGTGCCGGAGCGATCATCGAGGACGACGTTTTCATAGGCGATCGCACGATGGTCGGAGCCCACGCTTTCGTCGGACGGCTGACTCGCATCGGCCCCGATAACCGGATCGGCATGTGCGCCCAGATCGGCGGCGATCCGCAAATCATCGGCTGGACGCCGACCGACAGCAGGGTCGTCATCGGCGCGCGCAACATCATCCGCGAGTACGCCTCCATCCATCGCGGCAAGGACGACGGCGGCGAGACGGTGGTCGGCGACGGCTGCTTCCTGATGGGATCGAGCCACATCGGTCACGACTGCCGGCTCGGCGCGGAAGTGATCTTGGCCAACGGCGCCTTGCTGGCCGGCTATGTCGAGGTTCATGACAACGCCTTCATCTCGGGGAACTGCGCGATCCACCAGTTCGTTCGGATCGGCCGCCGAACGATGATCCGGGGGCTGACGGCCGTCGGCAAGGACGTGGTTCCCTTCGTGGTCGTCGATCAGACCAACACCGTCCGCAGCCTCAACAACGTCGGCCTGCGGCGCGCCGGCTTCGCTCCCGAAATCGTGCGCGATCTCAAGGAGGCGTACCGGATCTTGTTCCGTTCAGGCCGTCCGCTGCTGGCGTGCGTGGAGGAACTGGAAGGCCGCTCGATGTGCGCCGAGGTCGCGGAAATGCTGGCGTTCATCCGCGCCAGCAAGCGCGGGATCTGCTTTGCCGAGCCACCTGGCGCGCGGCGGGCGCGCGAGCGCGCCGATCCGCTGCCCGAGTGAGCGCAACGCGAGGTTGCGCGGCGGTCGCATGAGCGGTGTCACAGGTTAAGGACGGCCGCGACGGAGTGCGATTTGCTCCATGGTTCCGCTACGCGCTCGGCTTCACGCTTGGTTCCGTTTCTTCCGGCTGGCGGGGCGAAGGCCAACGATCGGGAGTTCGACCATGGGACGCCTCGTCGTCGTTTCGAACCGCGTTCCGGCATTGGACCGGGAAGCCGCGGCCGGAGGCCTTGCCGTCGGAGTGTCCGCCGCGCTGGAATCGACCGGTGGGCTTTGGTTCGGCTGGAGCGGGGTTGCCGCCGCCGAGCCTGCCGCTGACGTCTCGATCCACGAGACGGGCGCGTTCACGCTTGTCACGTTCGATCTTTCGGAGAGCGACTACGAAGGTTTCTACGAAGGCTTGGCGAATCGCGCGTTGTGGCCGCTCTTCCACAACCGCCTCGATCTGACGGCGTTCAACGCCGAGGACTACGCGGCCTATCGCCGCGTCAACCGCTTGTTCGCCGAGAAGCTGCGTCCGCTGCTCGTCCCTGGCGACGTCATTTGGATTCATGATTACCATCTGTTCCTGCTCGGTGATGAACTGCGCAAGATGGGCGTCGCCGCGCCACTAGGTTTTTTCCTGCACATCCCGTTTCCGCCGCCGGAGGTTTTCCTCGCCCTGCCGTGGCATCGGGAAGTGACCGAGGCCTTGTCCGCCTGCGATCTTCTTGGCTTCCAGACCCTCAGGGACGCCCGGAATTTCGTTCACTTTGCCGCCGAGGAAGCCGGCGCCGAACCGCTCGCCGACGGCCGCCTCAGGGTGCGCGATCATATTCTCAAGGTCGGCGCCTACCCGATCGGCATCGATGTCGAGGATTTCGCCGGCAAGGTGGCCTCGCCTCGCCACGGCCGCCTGATCAAGCGCTTGACGCAGCGGCTCGGCGAGAGAACATGGATCGTCGGGGTCGACCGTCTTGACTATACCAAGGGGATTTCCCAGCGATTCCGCGCCTTCGAGATGTTCCTCGAGCGCGATTCCGCGCACCGCGGCCGGGTTTCGTTCTTGCAGATCGCCGCGCCATCCCGCGAGGGGGTCCCGGAATACGTCGAGATGCGCTCCGAACTGGAAACGATCGCTGGCCGGATCAACGGACGGCATACCGAACTGACCTGGATCCCCCTGATCTATATCAATAAATCGTTCGGACACGAACGGCTCGCGGCGCTCTATCGTCTGAGCCGCGTCGGTTTCGTCACGCCGCTGCGCGACGGCATGAACATGGTCGCCAAGGAGTATGTCGCCGCCCAGGACGGCGAGGATCCCGGGGTGCTCGTCCTGTCCCGCTTTTCCGGCGCGGCCGAGGAAATGGACGGCGCGGTGATCGTCAACCCCTATGACGTCGACGGCATGGCGGAGGCGCTGCGGATGGCGGTGGGGATGCCGCTTGACGAGAGGATCGCGCGCTGGAGCCAGTCGATGGACAAGCTGCGCGAGAACACCATTCATGATTGGGGAAAGCGGTTCGTCAAGGACCTCCGCGCCGTCGAAACGCCCGAGCAGGCCTCGGCGGCGGCCGGAGACTGATGGGGGACTGATGGGGGACTGATGCGGGAACGCGCGGATGCGCTGCGCGCTGGGCTGCGGAGGAGGGAAACATCGTGAAACCGGTTCGAAAAGCCATACTTCCGGTCGGCGGCCTCGGCACCCGCCTTCTTCCGGCGACCAAGGCCGTGCCCAAGGAGATGTTGACGATCGTCGACAAGCCGTTGATCCAATATGCTGTCGAGGAGGCTGGCGCGGCCGGGATCGAGAACCTGATCTTCGTGATCGGGCCCGACAAGGAGGCGATCGAGCAGCACTTCGACGAACGCGTGCATCTCCAGGACGCCTTGGAAGGACATGGAAAGAACGACGCGCTCGAAGCGGTGCAGGAATCCTCCCTTGAGCCGGGACGCTATGCTTATGTGCGGCAATCGGCGCCGCTCGGCGTCGGCCACGCCATCTGGTGCGCCTCGGGCCTGATCAACGACGAGCCGGTCGCCGTGCTTCTTCCCGATGACTTGATGCTCTGCGAGACGCCGTGCGTGAAACAGTTGATCGAGGTTTATCGGCAGGTCGGCGGCAATGTCGTTGCGGTCGAATCGGTTCCGCGCGAGCACGCCTCGCGCTATGGCATTGTCGATGTCGGCGGAAAGAGCGGCGCTGTGGTCGAGGTCAAGGCAATCGTCGAGAAGCCCGATCCCGACACGGCGCCGTCGACGTTGGCGGTGATCGGCCGCTACATTCTCCAGCCGGAGGTGATTGCCGCGCTCAAGGATCAAGAGCCCGGCGCCGGCGGCGAGGTTCAGTTGACCGACGCCATCTCGGCGACGCTCGGCAAGGTCCCGCTGCACGCCGTGCATGTCGAGGGCGAACGCTTCGACTGCGGCGACAAGCGTGGCTTTGTCGCGGCCAACGTTGCCTTTGCGCTCAACCGCGAAAACATGAAAGACGAGATGATGACGCTGATCGAGCGTTATTGTCGCGGTGGCCGGGGTTGACCGGCGCTGCCCTGAACAAGACGCCGGGCCCGCCCGGCAGGCGTGATTGACGATGACGCCTTTCGATTTGTGGCGAAGCGGAATCGGTTTGGCGGACACGGTGGCGCGCTCCGAAGCGGGCCGCCTCTGGGCCAAGCGGCGCGCCGAGGTCCTTGCCGCCTATCGGCGCCTGCAGAACGATCCGCGCAGCCCGCTGTTCGACCGGCTGGAAAGCACGGCGCGTTTGCAGGCTCTGGCGCAAGAGTGGGAGGAACAGAAGATTCTGCTTGAGGAAGCGCGGGAGGCGGTGCGGCGACGCCTGTGCGCGGGTGAACTGCGCGCCTGTGGCTTTGTCGGCGAGTCGGGACATTCCCAGCAGCTTGCCGCCGTTCCGCCGGAAATATGGCGCGATGACCGTCACATCGATTGGGATGGCGGAGAGGTGAGCGACGGAGTCGTCCGATTCCTCGACATTCGCATTGTCTGGTGCGCGTCGGCGAAACTGGACGGCGATCGCGATGACTTTGCCGAGGCTCGTCTGGGCGACGGCCGGCGCGGCGACTGATTTCATGCCGTCCGCCGTCGATTCCGTTGCGGGAGGCTCGCGCTCCTCGATCATGCCCCGCCGGAGACCGGACCGGGAAGCGGGCCGTCGGCGAGGACGAAAAAAAACCGCCCCGGAGGGGCGGTTCGAGTTTGGGTAGGAGGAGGTCAAGAGCGACCGCGAAAGGAGAGCCTCGTGGGCTCCGCCCCGGTCGCTCAGGACGCTCGCGGGACGACTCTCTTGTACCCCAAAGGGGTAAGTACGCCAAGTCTTTTTTTCACCCGTGGTGATTTTTTTTTGGTCGTCGCCATTGGTCCTTATGAAACCGAGCGCCGGGTCGGCGGCGCCATGAACTCCGGACCCAACGGATGAGGAAGCGTTGCGTTCAGAATTTGGTCGATTTCGGCTTTGGTTTCGTCATCGAGAGTCCAGCCCATTACCTCGTCCACCGGGTCGAGCTGGTCCGGCCTCCGCGCGCCCCACAACAGGGCGCTGACGCCGGGTTGGTCGAGAATCCAGCGCAGGGCAAGATGGATGACCCGCTTGTTGAAGCGGCTTTTGGCGAGACTGTTGAGGCGCTCGACGGCGGCGAGGTAGTCGCCAAAGCGTGGCTGACAGAACTTCGGGTCGAACTTGCGCAGGTCGTCGTCGGGGAACGTCGTGGCCGCCGTCATTTTTCCGGAAAGCAGGCCGCGGCACAGCGCCCCGTAGGTCAGTGTCGCGATTCCGTTGTTCCGGCAGTAGGGGAGCACGTCGCTTTCGATTTCTCGTTCGAACAGATTGAAGGGGGGCTGGGAAGCATGGAGCGGCGCGGCGCCGGCGAACGCAGCCATCTGTTCGGGTGAGAAATTGCTGACGCCGATCGCCTTGATCTTGCCTTGGGCATGAAGGTCTCGCATGGCTTCCGCGGTCTCGGCGATCGGTGTCTCCAGATCCGGCCAGTGAACCTGATAGATATCGATGACATCGGTGCGCAGACGCCGCAGCGACTCCTCGACTTCCGTGAAAATCCGCTGGCGGGAGGCGTTGCGGAAGGGTTGCCCGTTGTCCGGCGTCCAGTCCAAACCCGCCTTCGTCGCGATGACGACCCGATCGCGCAGACCTCCTTGGGCCAGCGCCTTGCCGACAATTTCTTCGGAGCGGCCGAAGCCGTAAACCGGAGCGGTGTCGATCAGGGTGACTCCTCGATCCACGGCGGCGTGGATCGTCGCGATCGCTTCCGCTTCGTCGCTGCCGCCCCACATCCAGCCGCCAATGGCCCATGTGCCAAGGCCGATGCGCGATATCGTCAGTGTGGTCCGGGGAATTGGCGTGGTTTCCACGGTGGTCTTCCTCCTTTGCAGAGATCTCGGGAGGGCGACTGTAGCGCAGCGGGCAACGCGGCGGCATGCCTTAAGCGTGATCGCGGGGAGCGCCGGTCTTTGGCGGCGGCCGGGCGGTTTGACGTGAAGGGCGTGGCGACGCGCTGCGCCGTTTGCACGAGGCCCGCGGAGCGATACATGCGTCGTGCGCGCTTCGCGCCTCGCCATTATGATCGGACCGGCGCGATGGCGTGCGGCAAGAGCAGCGTCGCGGATGAACACGCAAACGGGGGCAAGGCGGAATGAACCACGCGGAAAGTGCGGTACGCTCGGAGCGGCATGGCGAAGGGTCCCCCGGACCGGTCGGGCGCGCGCGCGCGCGTTTGCGGGCTGTTGTCGATTCGCCCAGGTTTCAAAGGGCGATCATCGTCGTCATTTGCGTCAATGCGATCACCCTCGGACTGGAGACGTCGCCGGCCGCCATGAACGCGGCAGGCTCGCTCATCCTCGCCGCCGATCGCATAATGCTGACGATTTTCACGATCGAGGTCGCGGCGCGGATGGTCGCCCACGGCGCGCGGTTTTTCCGTGAACCGTGGAACGTGTTCGACTTCATCGTCGTTGGTCTTGCCCTGGCGCCGGCGACCACCGGATTCGCCGTTCTGCGGGCGTTGCGGGTCTTGCGGGTGCTACGGATCATCTCGGCGGTGCCGAAAATGCGGATGGTGGTCCAGGCGCTGCTTTCCGCCATTCCCGGCATCAGCTCCATCGTCGCGCTGCTTGCGCTCATCTTCTATGTCATGGCCGTGATGGCGACAAAGTTGTTTGGCGCATCCTTTCCCGAGTGGTTCGGCTCCATCCCCGCCAGCCTGTACTCGCTGTTCCAGATCATGACCCTGGAGAGCTGGTCGATGGGCATCGTGCGTCCGGTCATGGAGGTTTATCCCTACGCCTGGATGTTCTTCGTGCCCTTCATTCTCATCGCCACCTTCACCGTGCTGAATCTTTTCATCGCCGTCGTCGTTAGCGCCATGCAGTCGGAGCACGAGGCGGAGCAGTCCAAGGTCGATGCCGAGGCCAGCGACCAGCGCCAGGACATCCTTAGCGAACTGCGGGCGCTGCGGGTTCAGGTGGATCGGCTGCACGAGCGGCTCGCCGCGCACGAAAACGGAGGCGGCGCGGCGGCGCCGGCGGGCGGCTTCGACAGCGCGCCGGCTGTCGAGGGGGAGGGGCGCGCTTGACCCCGCGTCACGCTGGGATTATGTCAGGCCCTCAGTGGCGGGAGTAGCTCAGTTGGTCAGAGCACCTGGTTGTGGTCCAGGGGGTCGTGGGTTCAAGTCCCATCTCTCGCCCCACCCGGTTGCCGATTCGACGACGCGGGACCGGGATTTTGGCCATCGCCGCGCCGCGCGCCGGTTCGTGGCGGTTTCCGTGTTTTTTCGCGCGCATGGGATCGCCCGCTTTTGCATGCAGACGGGCGCATCGGGCTGTCGCCCAAGCGAGGGTTTTCAAACGCGCCGGCACGGAGTATTGATGAACCCGCTCAACCCAGCTAAGCGCAGCCGTGCGCGGCGGGTGGTTTGAAGAATTTGGCAATGAAGTGATCAGGTTTTGACGTCGTCAGGCTCTCAAGGGCAGGCCGGTCTCCCCGAAGCCGCCAAGCCCGTCATTATCGGCATCGTGGGTGACTCCGGAACCGGAAAGAGCACGATGGCCGGCGGTCTTGCCGAGGTCCTCGGCCGCGACAGAACCCTCGTGATCTGCGTCGACGATTACCACAAGTATTCGCGAGCCGAGCGGGCGAAATCGGGAATCACGCCCCACGATCCGGCGTGCAACTACCTCGATATTCTCGAGCAGCACGTGGCGCTGTTGCGGGCGGGCGCGCCGGTCCTGAAGCCCGTCTATAACCACAATGGCGGGATCCTTGAGGCGCCGGAATACGTCGAGCCCAAGGAGTTCATCATTCTGGAGGGTGTGCTCGGCTACGCCACGCCGGAGATGCGCGAGGCCTACGACGTCAAGCTCTACCTGGAGCCGCAGGAGCAGCTCCGCCTGCGCTGGAAATTCCAGCGCGACACCACGGTCGGCGGCTACACGGTGGAGCAGGTGATGGCGTCGCTGGAAGCCCTCAACAACGACAGCAAGCGCTACGTCCTGCCCCAGCGGGCGTTCGCGGATATGGTGGTCGGGTTCTATCCGCCGGACGGCCATCCCGAGGAAATGGGCGCGCGTCTGAACGTGGCGCACATTCTGCGGCCGACATTGCCCCACCTCGATCTGACGCCCGTGCTCGAAGCCGGGACCGGCGGCGCGTTTCGCTTGGAGCTGACGCGGGACGTCGATGCCCGCCCCGTCGATGTTCTCCATATTCTCGGGATGATCGACGACCGCCGCGCGGCGCAGATCGAGGAGAGCCTGTGGCGGTTGATCCCGGCGCCGCGGAACGCGAACGCCTTGCTCGGCGCCTTCCAGGACGGCGAGGCGAAGATTCGCCGCAGCCATTCCCTGGCGCTGTCGCAATTGCTGATTACTCACTACCTCTTGAACGCTGCATTGGGCCACCATGTCAGCTGAGGAGATGCCGCCGATGAAATTGAGGAGCAGGAGCTCTCTCGCCGAGGCAGAGCTTGGGCTTGAATCCAGCAGACTGGAGAGCGACGCAGACACCGAACCGCTGGCGAGCCACGACGAAATGGTCAACGCCATCCGGATGCTGTCGGCCGACGCCGTCGAGCGGGCGCAGTCGGGTCATCCCGGATTGCCCATGGGCATGGCCAACGCTGCCGCCGTTCTCTGGCAGCGGTTCCTCAAGCACGATCCCAAGAATCCGGAATGGGAAGACCGCGACCGCTTCATCCTGTCCGCCGGCCACGGCTCGATGTTGCTGTATTCGTTACTGTATTTGACCGGTTATGACGACATTACGATCGACGAGATCAAGAATTTCCGCCAGCTGAACTCCAAGACGCCGGGCCATCCGGAATACGGCGTGGCGCGCGGCATCGAGACCACCACCGGCCCTCTCGCCCAGGGTCTCGCCAACGCCGTCGGCATGGCGCTCGCCGAGCGTCTGCGCAACGCGCGCTGGGGCGACGAGATCGTCGACCACTATACATACTGCGTCGTTGGCGACGGCTGCCTGATGGAAGGATTGAGCCAGGAGGCGATTTCCTTTGCCGGATTTCTTCGCCTCTCGAAACTGATTGTGTTGTGGGACGACAACCGGATCTCGATCGACGGGCCGACGTCGCTGACCACGGCCGAAAATCAACTGGCGCGGTTCGAGGCGTGCGGCTGGGACGCGCAGACGGTGGACGGCGACGATCCCATCGCCGTCGGCGAGGCGCTCGGTAAGGCCCGCATGTCGGACAAGCCGTCCTTGATCGCCTGCCGGACGACCATCGGCAAGGGCGCGCCGAACAAGGCCGGCACCGCCGCAACGCATGGAGCTCCGCTCGGCGAGGACGAGGTGGCGGGGGTGCGCAGGACCCTGAACTGGCCTTATCCTCCTTTCGTCGTGCCGCCGCATGTTCTTGATGCCTGGCGCAAGGCGGCGCAACGGAGCGTTCCCGAACGGGAAGCCTGGGAGCAGCGTTTCACCGCGCTTGACGAGGCGAAAAGGGCCGAATTCAACCGCACCAGCGTCGGCCGGCTGGGTCCCGACTGGCAGGCGCCGCTGAACGAGTTCAAGCGCAGGCTGGCCGGCGAACAGCCGAAATGGGCGACGCGCAAGGCGTCCGGGCAGGCCCTGGAGATTCTCACCGCCACGTTCCCCGAGATCATCGGCGGCTCGGCCGATCTTTCGGATTCCGTCTTCACGAAGACCTCGCACACCGAGGACATCGGGCCCGGCGATTTCAGGGGCCGCTATATCCGTTATGGCGTTCGTGAACACGCGATGGCCGCCATCATGAACGGCATGGCCCTGCATGGCGGTTTCATTCCCTACGGCGGGACGTTCCTGGTGTTCGCCGACTACATGCGCGGCGCGATTCGGATGTCGGCGCTGATGAAGCAGCGGGTGATCTATGTCCTGACCCATGATTCCATCGGCGTTGGCGAGGACGGGCCGACGCATCACCCGTCGGAAACCCTGGCCGGGCTTCGCGTCATGCCGAATCTGCTCGTCTTCCGGCCCGCCGACGCCGTCGAGACGTTCGAATGCTGGGTCATCGCCCTGACCGAATACGACGTGCCGTCGTGTCTTGCCCTGACGCGGCAGGCGGTGCCGGCGGTGCGCAAGGAGCATGTCAGCGTCAACCTGTGCGCGCGGGGCGCCTACGTTCTGCACGAAGCCGAGGGCGGCGAGCGGGAGGTGACGTTGCTCGCGACCGGCTCGGAGGTGCATGTGGCGGTCGCCGCCCGGGAGATGCTGCAGGCGGAGGGCGTTCCCACCGCGGTCGTCTCCATGCCGTGCTGGAAACTGTTCGACATGCAGCCCGAAAAATACCGGCAGGAGGTTCTCGGACCGCGCTGGCCGCACGGGATCCGTCTGGCCGTCGAGGCGGCGATCTCTCCGGGCTGGGACAAATACATCGGCGAGCACGGCGTTTTTATCGGACTGAAGGATTTCAGCCTGTCGGCGCCGGCGTCGGTGCTGTTCAAGTACTTCGGAATCACGGCGGAAAACGTGGTCGCCAAGGCCAAGGAGGCGGTGGCGCGGCGGCGGGTCGCCGATCGCCGGCCGGCGCCGAGGTTTGGCATCGACGTGGTTGGTTAGAGACGGCATTTGGGAAGGGATGGACTGACGATGACGCGCGCGGAGTTGGAGCAAACGGCTCAGGCCTTGGTCGGCGGCGGCAAGGGCATTCTGGCGGCGGACGAGAGCACGGGCACCATCGCCAAGCGTCTCGACTCCGTCGGCGTCGAATCGTCCCTCGAGGCGCGGCGGAGCTACCGGGAGATGCTGTTCACCACTCCGCATCTCGGCAAATACATCTCCGGCGTCATCATGTTCGATGAGACCATCCGGCAGAATGCCGCCGCCGGCGCGTCTTTCGTCGACATCCTCAAGCGCCAGCACATCGTTTCCGGCATCAAGGTCGATACCGGCGCCAAGCCGCTGCCGTTCTGCCCGGACGAGACGGTGACCGAGGGCCTCGATGGTCTGCGTGAACGGCTCGCCGAGTACCGCGACCTGGGCGCCCGCTTCGCCAAGTGGCGGGCGGTCTTCCGCATCGGCGCCGGCGTGCCGTCGGCGACGGCGGTCTCGACCAACGCGCATGCGCTGGCGCGGTATGCGGCGCTTTGCCAGGAGGGCGGCCTCGTTCCGATCGTGGAGCCGGAGGTGCTGATGGACGGAGCCCACGACATCGACGCCTGCGAGGAGGCGACGACGCGGGTGCTTCATGCCGTTTTCGACGAGCTGTTCGAGCAGCGGGTGGTTCTCGAAGGCATCCTGCTCAAGCCGAACATGGTCATCGCCGGCAAGGACTGCGATTATCAGGCGGGAGTCGACGAAGTCGCCGAGCGCACGCTTTGTTGCTTGCGGCGAACCGTTCCGCCGGCGGTGCCGGGCGTCGTTTTCCTCTCCGGCGGCCAGAGCAGCGAGCGGGCGACGGAGCACCTGAACGCGATGAACGCCCGTTTCGGTCCGCACCCTTGGACTCTCAGCTTCTCCTATGGCCGCGCGCTTCAGGATCAGGCGCTGAAGGCGTGGGGCGGGTCCTCTGTGAACATCGCCGCCGCGCAGCAGCGGCTGCTGCGCCGCGCGATGCTGAACAGCGAGGCGTGCAGCGGCGCCTATAGCGGCGAAGCCGCCTGACGCCGTCGCTGCCCGACGCTGTCGATGCCTGACGCCGTCAAGATCGCGCCTTCCATCCTCTCGGCCGATTTCGCCCGCCTTGGCGACGAGGTCAGAGCGATCGACGCGGCGGGCTGCGACTACGTTCACGTCGATGTCATGGACGGGCACTTCGTTCCCAACCTGACCATCGGCCCGCTCGTCGTTCGCGCCATCCGGCCCTGCACCAGCAAGCCGCTCGACGTGCATCTGATGATCGATCCCGCGCAGCCGTACCTCGCCGAGTTCGCCGGCGCCGGCGCCGACATCATCACGGTCCACGCGGAGGCCGACATCCACCTCGATCGCAGCCTTCAGGTGATCAGGACGCTGGGCAAGAAGGCGGGCGTCTCGTTGAATCCCGGCACGCCGGAGACGGCCATCGAGCATGTCCTCGACCGTCTCGACCTTGTTCTGGTGATGTCGGTCAATCCCGGCTTCGGCGGCCAGAGTTTCATCCCGGCGCAATTGGAGAAGATCCGGCGGATCCGCAAGATGATCGGCGGGCGGCCGATCGAGCTGCAAGTCGATGGCGGCGTCAACGAGAAGACCGCGCCGGCGATCGTCGATGCCGGCGCCGATGTGCTCGTCGCCGGAACGGCGGTTTTCGAGCGCGACGATTACGCCGCCGCCATCGCCGCGCTGCGCGCCGCGAAAACCGCCGCCACATCCTGAGGCGTGATACGGGCGGCTCGCATCAAGCCACCGCGACACGAATCCGGAGCTCGATCAACTGATCGCGTCGATTTCCTCATCGGACAGCCCGCCCGGAACGATGGTGATCGGGATCGGCAGCTTGCCCACCCGCTTCATGACATAATTGATCAGGCGTCCGGGGCCTTCTCCTACTGTCGAGGCGCCGACGACAAGGATCGAGAAATTGTTCTCTTCCTCGATCAACTGCATCAACGTTTCGGTCAGCTTGCCCTCGCGAATGTAGACGACCGGCGTCGCGCCGGAGAGCTTCTGAACCACCGACGCCACCACCTGCAGCATCTCCTCGGCCTGTTCCCGCCGTTCCTCCTCCATCAGGTGGCTCACCGCCATCCAGTGCTGGAACTCCACCGGCTCGATGACGTAGAGCAGCGCCACGCGTCCGCCCGTGCTCTTGGCGCGGCGGCATGCGTAGCGAAGCGCCTGATGAAGCTCCTCGCTTTCATCGACCACACACA
>CAZRWU010000042.1:0-20009 GCA_964603915.1 uncultured Rhodospirillaceae bacterium | reverse complement strand
GTCCATGCTGCTGTCGGCCAGTTTCTCACCCAATTTTATGACACAGTCCTACTATAGGTAACTCCGCAATACGAGAGCGCTTCTGTTTTCACGGCATTCTCTTGCTGTGCCGTCCCTTTCCCACAATCCACGAGCGCGCACCCCGAATGTACTCCTTCTGCCACAGAACAGGATTGATGGACATGGCCGATCTCGGTAAGGCGGTAGCAAGTGGCCAGAGTCGGTGGACATCACGCCGAGCTTTTCTCTCGCCAACTGCGGCGACGGCGAGGCGCCTGATGTGCTACAAGACCATGGCATGGCCGGAACTTTGCCCGCCATGGGTTCGCAGGGACAAAAAAAGAATGCCGCCACACGTCTCGTCTGCCGCCGTGTTGACCGATGCCGTGGGCCGCCGCCATGCGCCGGCAGGCGAAGGGGCGCGCATCGTATCTCTCGTCCCCAGCATCACGGAGCTCCTGTTCGATCTTGGCCTTGGCGGGAACGTCGTCGGCCGGACAGCGTTTTGCGTTCATCCCAGGGGGTCCGTTCGCCGGGCGCAAAGCGTTGGCGGCACCAAGCAGGTGGACCTGGATAAACTCCGTCGTCTTGAGCCCACGCATGTGATCGTCAACATCGACGAGACGCCGCGGCAGCTTGCCGACGATCTTGCCGCGCTCGGCTATGACGTTGTCGTCACGCATCCGATCGCTGTTCACGACAACATTGTGTTGTACCGGTTGATGGGCGCGTTGTTCGGACGCCAAGAGGAAGCGGAAGCGTTGTGTCGGCGGTTTCTTGCCGCCTACAACGCGGTCGAGGAGGCGGCCCGCTTCATGCCGGATCAAGCGGTTCTGTATTTGATCTGGAAAGATCCCTGGATGACTGTCTCACCCGCAACCTACATCTCCCGCATGCTCGCTCTTATCCATTGGCGCACCGTCCCGGAAAGCGCCAGCGTCAGGTATCCTGTCGTCGATCTCGATGACAAGGCTCTCGCCGGCTGCGAGCGGGTCCTCTTCAGCTCCGAGCCGTTCCCGTTCAAGGAGCGCCATGCAGAGGAATTCCGCCGCGCCCATCCTGCGCATGCCGGCAAAGCGGCGCTGATCGACGCCCAGATGGTGTCGTGGTATGGCAGCCGCGCCATCGCCGGGCTGGATTACCTGCGCCGGTTGGCGAGCGCTGGCCGGCCGCTTCCGCTTGGCTGATTGCGTCCCTCGTCATGATCGGTTAAGAACGGGCGCGGTCTATAAGGGGGCTAGGCAACCCCTTTCCGAGACTGCGGACCATTTGCAACCAACTTTGTTAGACGCGGGAGGCCATGGTGCAGGTCGAGCGATTTTTGGGGAAATACGGCGGGCCCGTTTTCACGGTGAATCCGGATACGCGCGTTGCCGAGTGTGCCCGCCGATTTGGACGCCTGACGGGCGGAAAACGCTATTCCGTGGCGGTCGTTTGCGACGCGGACGAGCGGGTGGTGGGAATCGTGTCGCTAGGCGACGTCGTACACGCGCTTGGCCTGCATGAGGAAAAGACGGCGCAGATGAGCGTTGGCGACATCATGACCAAGGAGGTCTACACCTGCGGGCTTCCCGATCTGTTGGAGAATGTGCTCAAGGACATGGCCGAACGTGGCATTCGCCATACGCCGGTGGTCAAGGACGGCAAACTGGTCGGTTTGGTGGCGCGACGCGAAGCCCTTGAGTTTCTTTATCAGTGGGCGCAGCTGGACGTCGACAATCTTACCGGCTGGCTGTTCAGTTCACACGCCCGCTACTGAATTAGCCGTTGGACCGCAGGCTCCGGTAGAACGGAGCTTTCCCAGAGAGTTGCTTCGCCGCCCCAGTTCACGCCTGTTTGCAGCGCTTCCGCCATGCTCGCGCCGCTGACCAAGGCATGAACCAGGCCGGCGGCGAAGGAGTCGCCGGCGCCCGTGGTGTCAACCGGGGCAACCTCCCGTGCTGCAACTCTAAGCACCTGATCGTCGCTGTAGGCGGTGACGCCCTTGGCGCCTTCGGTCACCACGATCCACTGCAAGAGGTCTCCGGCAATGCGGTAGCCCGCGGCAAGCGGATCGCTGAGCACGTCTGGACCCACGTCGGAAGCCGACGCGACGAGGACGTGGGCGGGACGGGCGCCGGCCTCGGCGGGCGGGACATGAGCCACTACCAACGCTGTCGCCGCCTGTGCTTGGAGAAGCGCGGCGAGATCGCAGCGGCGGCTTCGGACGTATACGCACTCCGCGCCCAAGGCGAGCAAGCGTACCGGAGGATTCGGCTCGTGTGTGCGAACCACATTGACAATGGTGCGCTCGCCGCCGCCGTTGACGAGAATGATCGACCGGGTGGACGGCTGATCGAGCAGCACAATCTGTGAGGTGTCGACCCCGGTCGTGGAGAGTTCCTTCATGACCTGCTCGCCGATTTCATCCCGGCCGATGGATCCGACGATCGCGACCTGATGTCCGGCATAAGCCAGCGGCGCCGCCGTACAGGCGGCGCCGCCGCCCAGCCGGGGACCACGCCATGCGCCGCCGATGTGAGTGCCTTCCCGAAGGGGTTCATGGAGCCTGACAACATCGTCGCGAGCCACGGATCCCACAACCGCGATACGAGCCATTCGGCTTTCTCCTAATATCTGGAGAGCCAGAAATACCGCCTGTCACGCAAGAGTGCGAGCAAAACGGAGCGTTACGGCGATTGCGGGGGATTGCCGGCGATTTAGCCCGGCGCCTCCCCTTCAAGAAGCGAGGAGGTCTGCAATTCTTCCGCACTCAGCCACGCACCAAACCGCGGTGGCGCTGCGATTGTGCTTCTTCTACGCGGCGTACTTCGCGTTCATCGGCATCTATCTGCCGTTTTGGCCAATATGGCTGCGCGCTCGGGGATTGGGCGCTGAGGACATCGCCATCCTGCTCGCCCTCAGTATCGCGGCCAAGGTGATCGGCACGCCTGTTTGCGCTCATGTCGCCGATCAGTCCGGCGAACGGCGCCGGCCGATCATTGTCCTCGCCGTACTGGCGCTCGCCTCGTTCATGCTGTTTTCTGCCGCGCAAGGCTTCTGGCCTCTCATCGTTGTCAGCCTGTTGTTTTTCACCGTCTGGCCACCGATCATGGCGTTGGGCGAGAGCCTGACCATGCTCACCGTCCAAAAGGTCGGGATTGACTATGGACGAACCCGTTTGTGGGGGTCGATGAGCTTCATCGCCTTCGCCATTTTGAGCGGACACGCGCTCGAGGGGCGACATCCCGACATCTTGTTCTGGATGCTGTTGGCGACCTTGGCGATGTTCGTGATCGCGGCGGTTTTCGTTCCGGATACGCGCGCGCTGAGGACGAGTCCGCCGGGACGCGTGCCCGTTTTCGACGTCTTGCGATTGCCCGCGTTCATCCTGTTCCTTGTGGCTGCGGCGGCCATCCAGAGCAGTCACGCGGTTTACTATGCGTTTGGCACCATTCACTGGAGGGAAGCGGGTTACTCCGACGTCGTCATTGGCGCCTTGTGGGCAGAGGGAGTGATCGCCGAGATCCTATTGTTCGCGCTCGGCGATCGGATCGTGCGGCGGCTGCATCCGGCATGGCTTTTGGTCTTGGGTGGACTGGCGGGCGCGTTGCGGTGGACGACTCTCGCCATGACGGATACGCTTCCTGTCATCGTCGTCGTTCAGGCCCTCCACGCGTTTTCGTTCGGCGCCGCCCATCTCGCCGCGATCCATTTCATTGCCAGGACGGTTCCGCCACATCTCTCTGCGAGCGCGCAGAGTCTCTATAGCGGCGTGGTCATGGGCCTCGGCCTCGGCATCTTACTGCTGCTGTCAGGTTGGCTGTACGAGGCTTATGCCGGAGCCGCTTATCATGCGATGAGCGTCTGCGCCTTGTTGGGGAGCTTATGCGCCGCCTTGATCAAGCGTCGGCAACGGTGAGCCGCGGGGACAAGTTCAAGCCTTTTGTTCCCATCCGCCGCGTTCGGTTTGTTGCCAGTACGTCACAGCGTGACCGGCGCTTTTGCGAACTCTCCAGCGCGCCCGCGCCGCTTCAACGGCTTCCGGATCCTTTGCATCGAAAAGGTCGAAGCATCGCTCGAAATCGCCAATCCGCGCGGAGTCGGCTCCGTCCGTCAGAAAAAGATACGTCGCCCCGTTGGGATTTTCGTCCCGATCCGTCAGCCACACAGGCTGCTCCTCCGCGGAACCGTCCTGCGCCGTGCCATGCGGCAGCCAGGAATCCTGCTGATACGTCCAAAGATGAGACGCCAGCGCTTCCACCCGCTGGGCGGAGGCCGCGATGACCACCGCGCGCTTGCCGGCCGCCAAGGTCCTCTCCAGCAACTTCGGCAGAACCGTTTCGAGGCTCGACTTCTGCAAATGGTAGAAGGCGACGTCCGTCACTCCACAGTCCGTACCCGCAACCTGAAAGAGAAAATGGCTGTTATTCGTAGCGGTCGGCAACCAGGCGATCGAGCAGACGCAGACCGAATGCGGTTGCACCCTTCGGCACAACCTCGCGAGGCTCCTTGGTCCAGGCCACGCCGGCAATGTCGAGGTGGGCCCATGCCGTCTCGCCGACGAAGCGCTGCAGGAACTGGGCCGCGGTAATGCTGCCCGCCGCGCGATTGCCGATATTCTTCATGTCCGCGGCGTCGGACTTGATCGCCTTGTCGTAGGCCTCGCCGAGCGGCATGCGCCACACCAGTTCGTTCACCTTCTCGCCGGCCTCGAAGATGTTGCGGGCGAGGGCATCGTTGTTGGAGAACAGACCGGCCCTCTCATGACCGAGGCTGATGAGAATGGCGCCGGTCAGAGTGGCGAGGTCGATCATGCATCTCGGATGAAAGCGCTCCTTGGTGTACCAGAGCGCGTCCGCGAGCACCAGCCGGCCCTCCGCGTCCGTGTTCAACACCTCGATGGTCTGGCCGGACATCGACGTCACGATATCGCCGGGACGCTGCGCCTTACCGGAAGGCATGTTCTCGACGAGACCGACAACGCCAACCGCGTTGACCTTGGCCTTGCGGGAGGCGAGAGCCATCATCAGCCCGATGACGACGGCGGAGCCGGCCATGTCCCACTTCATATCTTCCATGCCGGCCGAAGGCTTGATGGAAATGCCGCCGGTGTCGAACGTGACGCCTTTGCCGACGAAGGCGACAGGTCCCTCGTCCTCCATGCCTCCCTTGCCATTCTTCTTGGGTTTTCCTGCGCCATGCCACTGCATGACGACAAGTTGCGATTCGCGCTCGCTGCCCTGCCCGACGCCGAGCAAAGCATTCATGCCCAGCTTCTTCATCTGGGCTTCGCCCAAGATTTCGACCTTGACGTCCAGCTTCGTCAGCGACTTCGCCGCGGCCGCCAAGGTCTCGGGATAGATGATGTTGGCCGGCTCGGATACCAGATCACGGGTAAAGAACACAGCCTGGGCAATTTTCTCCAATACATCGAATTTTCCTTGCGCGCCCTCGCTGTCTTCGCACGCAAATGTCAAAGCTTTTAAGCCTGGCTTGTCTTCTTCTTTCTCTTTGGTCAGATACTTGGAAAAACGATACGAACGCAAGGTTGCGCCATAAGCCATTTCAGCAGCCATGGCGGCGGGCGTCATATCGCAGCCGTCGATGGGATCAACGGCAACAGTTGCCGCCTCAAGCCCTTCCGGCGCAAGCGTGGCGTAAACCTTGCCGCCCGCCGCCTGGAGGCGAAGGTCATTCAACTCGGCTGTCTTGCCAAGGCCAAGCAACACGATACGGTCCAGTTTATCGCCGCCCGGCGCGACGACCGAGAGCACTTGATCCTTTTTCCCTTGAAAGCGGCTTGCGCCCATCGCCCGCCCCAGCAGACCGTCGAGTTTCTCGTTCAGCGTCCGGGCGGACGGGGTCAATGTTCTGCCTTCGAGGACACTAACGACGATGACGCCTTCTTCGGGCAATTCAGGCGCAGAGAACTTGACTTTCATCGATGACCCTTTCGACCACGGCCGGTATCGGCAAGAGTTGAGCGCTGCGGAATGACGGATTGCCGAAGCGGCAATGTAGCGTTTTGTCCTGAAAAGGAAAGCGTTGAACTTCCCTCGAATGGGTGGGTGCCTTTGTTGGGCTCCGTGAAGGGAGCGGGAGGGCGACCCATGGCAATGATACGACGATTGTTGGCGGATGAATTCAAGGCGGAGGCGGTGGCCCTCCTGGAGAGCGGCGCCTTCTCCGGCCGCGAGTGGCCAAGCGGTGGAAATTGCCCGTCTCAAGCGCGAAAATGAACGTCTGCGGATGGAAAAGGAGATTCTAGAAAAACACTCTCCATTGTCTTGGAGCCGCTGAGAAGACCGCTCCCATCTGCATGTCGATTGTCCGCACGGCGGGGTAGGACGCAGCAACGTCTTATCCCGCTTTGGCGTTGGTGGCTCGGGGGATCGGCTCTGGAAATTCCGCCTTCCTCAAGTCTTGCGCGTTACGCCGGGCGGCACGCCACGGATCAGGCCGAGCGCGGCGCGTCCGCCTCATCGGCGATCATGCGCTGAAACAAGGCGTACGCACGCGTCGCGGCTTCCCGCATTCGCACGACAAGTTGCGGGAAGGCAAGACCATCGATCCCTTTGACCGCGCGCCGCAGCGTTTCCGGCGCGTCATCGCCACCGAGGGCGGCAACCGGTTTGCTCAAGGTCAGCCGCAGGCGGCTTTGCACCGTCTGCCACAGCGAGAGCGCGCCGAGAAGCTCGTTGGCGCTTGCGGCGTCGATCAGTCCGGCGTCGCGACACGCCGCCAAAGCTTCTGCGGTATTCGTGGAAAGAATTTCGGGATGATCGTGCGCGTGAAGAAGCTGCTTGTACTGCGCCATGAATTCGATGTCGACAAGGCCGCCGCGCAGGTATTTCACATCCCAAAGCGACTCGGTGTGATACTCGGCGTCCATGCGCTCGCGCATGTCGGCGACATCCGTCACAAGCTGACTTCTGTCGCGCCGCTGCGTCAGCACGTCGCGGATGACCGCCGCGAGATCGCGCAGCAGATGGTCGGGCCCGCAGACGGGCCGGGCGCGGGTCAACGCCATGCGCTCCCACGTCCACGCGGCGCTGTGCTGGTAGCGTTGAAAGCTCTCGAAACTGACCGCGATCGGCCCGGCTTTGCCCGAGGGCCTGAGCCGCATGTCGACTTCATAGAGAACGCCCTCGGCGGTTGGCGCGGTGACGGCGTTGATGAAACGCTGGCCGAGACGGGCGAAATACTGGGTAGCCGCCAGCGGTCGGCGACCGTCCGAATATGCGCCCTCGTCGGGCGTCGTATAGACGAAAATAAGATCAAGGTCGGAGGTCGCCGTCATTTCGCGGCCGCCGAGCTTGCCCATTGCGATCACCGCCATTTCGCAGCCGGGCACACGGCCATGCGCTTCGGCGAAGGCGTTCTCGATTCGCGGGTAGAGGGCGCGCAGCGCGACTTCGGCGATGTCGCTCAGCGCCCGTCCGGCTTGCGGCGTTTCCAGAAAACTGCGGAGGACCTGGATGCCGACGTGAAATTTGCGGTCGTTCGACCACCGCCGAACAAGGTCGAGCGCGTCCTGCAAGTCGCGCGCCTGCGCCAACGTCGCCTCGAGGTCATCGGCGAGCGCTTCGGGCGGCGGCGGCGGCGCGAAAAGATCCGCCATCAGCACCCCTTCCAAGACCAGGGGGTTGCGGCTCAAGTGGTTGGCGAGTCTCGGAGCGCCTCCCATGATCTCGGCGACAAGGCCGAGCAGTTGCGTCTGGGAATGGAACATCGAGAACAGCTGGACGCCGGCCGGCAAGCTGCTGAGGAAACGGTCGAAGGCGAGCAGCGAGTCGTGCGGGTTGGGGGTGTCCGCGAGCGCCTTGAGGAGAACCGGCATCAACTCGGTCAGCAATTCGCGGGCGCGTGTGCTGCGCATGGCGGTGTAGCGGCCGTGGTGCCAGCCCCGCACCACGCTGTCGACGGTCTTGGGATGAGGGAAGCCGAGCGCCGCCAATGTTTCCAGTGTGTCGGGATCCGGTTCCACGCCCGTGAAGACGAGATTCCCCCCGATACCGTCACTGGCCGACAGCGTTGGAGAATTCTCGAACAGGTCGGCATAAAGGGACTCAACCGCGCGCAGGTGGCGAAGCAGATCGCGTTCGAACGTTTCGGCCTTGCCATAGCCAAGGAAATTGGCGAGCGCGCCGAGTCCCTCCTCGCTGCGCGGGAGCGTATGCGTCTGCTCGTCGTTGATCATTTGCAGCCGATGCTCGACCCGGCGCAAGAAGCCGTAGGCTTCGATCAGCGTTTGCGCGTCATTGCTGCCGATGATGCCGTGCATGGCGAGAAGCCTGAGCGCGTCGACCGTCTTGCGCGCGCGCAGGTCGGGAACGCGCCCTCCCCAGATCAGCTGCTGAGTTTGGGCATAGAACTCGATTTCGCGAATGCCGCCTCGGCCAAGCTTGATGTTGTGTCCGGCAGCGGCGATCCGGCTGCCGCCACGGTGGCTGTTGATTTGCCTTTTGATCGAATGAATGTCTTGAATTGCCGCGAAATCCAGGTTTCTCCGCCATACGAACGGCCTCAGCATGGCGAGAAAGTCGTCAGCCGCCTGGAGGTCGCCGGCGATCGGGCGCGCCTTGATCATCGCCGCGCGCTCCCAGTTCTGTCCGAGGGTCTCGTAATAGATTTCACCCGCGAGCACTGAAACCGCGGCCGGCGTTGCGCTGGGATCGGGGCGCAATCTGAGGTCGGTGCGAAACACATATCCATCAGCCGTCCGCTCGTCCATCAGCCGCACCAGTCCCTGCGTCAAACGGACGAAATGGTGTTGCAGCCGGTCGGGATCGTCGGTGACGACCCGCTCGGGGTCGTAGAAAACGATAAGGTCGATATCGCTGGAATAGTTGAGCTCGCCGGCGCCGAGCTTGCCCATGGCGAGCACGATCAGTCCCGAATCGCGTTGCGGATCGTCCGGATGGCGCAGCGCAAACGCGCCGCGCCGCGCGGATTCGACCAGCATGTACGTCGCGGCGCACTGCAACGCCGCTTCGGCGAACTGCGAGAGCGTCGCGGTGACCTGCGTCAGCGGCCAGGTTTCGGTGATGTCTGCGAGGGCGACGGCGAGCGCCAGCCGACGCTTGGCGACGCGCAGATCGGACGCCGGACTGACTCCGGTAACGGCGCGCCGGATGGCTTCGCCGGTTGCCTCAAGAACGGAATCCCGCGCCTGATCGGGACCGTTGAGAACGAGATCAACGGTAAATTCCGGCTCGCGCACCGCAATCGCCGACAGGTAGGGGCTATTGCCGAAGACGAAATGCAGCAGCCGGGACGCCGTGGGATCGTCGATCAAATCTGCTGCGCGCGCCGCCAGCGTCGCATTCTCGCTCGCTTCCGCCGACTCTCGCCAGCGATCGACCGCGATTTGCGCCGCGCCGACGTCGATCGGAGGAAGCAACCGCAGCGATGGGAAGGGAATATCAAAACCGGCCATGTCTGGAGCGCCCCGGCATTCGGCACAAGTTGCGGCGGCTGCCTTAAGCCACCTCGTTATACGGCGCGGATCAACACATGCTGCTTTTTTCCGGCGGACAGCTTGATCAAGCCATCGGGCGTCAAGTCCGTCGTCGTCAGCGGTTGCATCTCCGTCGTCACCACATCGTTGTTCACGCGCGCGCCGCCGGCCTTGATCAGCCGCCGCGCTTCACTGTTGCTCGCCGCGAGGCCCGCGCGGCGGAAAAGCTCGAATGCCGGAACGCCTGCTTCGAGCTGCGCTCTTGGCACATCGACGGTGGGAAGGTCGTCACCAATCGCGCCCTGCCCGAATGTCTTGCGCGCCGTCTCCTCGGCTGCGGCGGCGGCCTCGGCGCCGTGGCACAGCGTCGTCGTCTCATTGGCGAGCACGATCTTGGCTTCATTGCGCGCGGCGCCTTCCAGGCGCTCGAGCCGTTCGATTTCGCTCAGCGGCAGTTCCGTGAATAGGCGCAGCAGACGGCCAACATCGGCGTCGTCGACGTTGCGCCAATGCTGCCAGTAGTGGTACGGAGACAAGAGCTTATCGGACAGCCAGACCGCTCCGGCGGCGGTCTTGCCCATCTTTGCTCCGGACGCGGTGGTGAGCAGGGGGGTCGTCAATCCGAACAGAGTGCGGCCTTCGATCCGCCGTGCGAGTTCGACGCCATTGACGATGTTGCCCCACTGGTCGGAGCCGCCCATCTGCACGGCGCACGCGTATCGCCGGGCGAGTTCAAGGAAATCGTAGGCTTGCAAAACCATGTAGTTGAACTCGAGAAACGTCAATTGCTGCTCGCGTTCGAGACGCATTTTGACTGCATCGAACGTCAGCATCCGGTTGACCGAAAAGTGCCTGCCGTAATCGCGCAGGAACGGAATGTAGCGGAGGTCGTCGAGCCAATCGGCGTTATTGACCATGATGGCGTCGGTTGGCCCGTCTCCGAATGTGATGAAGCGCGAGAAGACTTCTTTAATGCCCGCCATGTTGGTCGCGATGGCGTCCTCGCTGAGCAGCTTGCGCGCATCGTCGCGGCCCGACGGATCGCCGATCTTGGTGGTGCCGCCACCCATCAAGACGATCGGCCTGTGGCCGCTACGCTGGAACAGCCGGAGCAGCATGATCGAGACCAGGCTGCCGATGTGCAGGCTGGGGGCGGTGCAATCGAAACCGATGTAGCCAATCACCGGAGCGCGTGTCGCCAGAACGCCATCCAGCGCGTCGAGGTCGGTGCATTGGTGCAGGTAGCTGCGGTCGACAAGGGTCTGGATGAACCGGGACTGGTACTGCGGCATGGCTTCGATCGACTCGGTGGGTGGGATTAACAGCATGGCGCAGTTAACACGAACGCACGCCGGGCACAACCGCCGGACCCGGAACATGCAGCCGCTGAGGCGACCTCTCCCGGGGACCGGGGCGACCATGACAGCCCTGGGGCTGATGAGCGGGACATCGATGGACGGCATCGACGCCGCGATTCTCACCAGTGACGGTGAATGCGTGGTCGGGGTGGGGGCGGCGGCGACCTTTCCTTATGACGCGGCCTTCCGCGAGCAGTTGCGCGGCCTGTCGGGTCGAACGCCGGGCGCCGCCGACGCCGCGGTGGTCCGTCGCCTGACCCTTCTCCACGCCGATGCGGTCCGCCGTCTCCTCGCCGCTCACGCGCTCAATCGAGCTGCCATCGACGTCATCGGCTTTCACGGCCATACCGTGCTTCACCGTCCAGAATCGAAGCTGACCGTGCAAGTTGGCGACGGCCAATTGCTTGCCGATGAGACGGGCATTGCCGTGGTCGAGGACTTCCGGTCGGCCGACGTCGCCGCGGGCGGCCACGGCGCGCCGTTCGCGCCGCTGTTTCACGCCGCCCTTGCGCGTGATGAGGCAAAGCCGGTGGCTGTCCTCAACATCGGCGGCGTCGCCAACGTTACCTGGATCGACGAAGGCACGGTCTTGCCGGGCGGCTCTGAGACTGACGCCGTCGGCGACAGCGGCGGCACGGTCATCGCTTTCGACACGGGACCCGGTAACGCGCTGCTCGATGACTGGGTTCGTGCGGCCGTTGGCCGCCCTTGTGACGAGGGCGGACGGCTTGCCGGCGGCGGTCGCGTCCATGACGACCTGGTGGGCGCTTGGCTTCGAAACGCCTATTTTTCCATGATCCCGCCGAAGTCGCTCGATCGCAATACTTTCGCCGGCGTTCTTGAAGATGTGCGCGGCTTGAGCGCGGAAGACGGCGCGGCGACCCTGACCGCGTTCACCGTTCGCGGCGTCGTTGCGGCGCAACGATTCATGCCGACGCAACCGCGTCGTTGGCTGATCTGTGGCGGCGGACGACACAATGAAACGATGATGGCGATGCTGGCGCAAGCCCTGTCGGCGCCGGTCGATCGGGTGGAAGCGGTGGGCTGGAGAGGCGATGCCTTGGAAGCCGAGGCGTTCGCCTTTCTCGCCATCCGTTCCTTGCGCGCCCTGCCGCTCAGCTTGCCGTCGACAACGGGCGTCCCCGCGCCGATGACGGGAGGCGTCTTGCGCCGGCCGCGCTTCCCGGTAACGCCGGTTTAAACGGGCGCGGGCTTGGACGGTGTTGCCAACACTCGATCGAGATAACCGGAAATCGCCCGTGTGAGGTTGTCCATCCCGGTCGAGTAGAAGTGATCGGCGCCGGGCACGATATGATACTCGATGCTGATGTTCTTCTGATTGGACAGCTTGTTGACCAACTTGCCCACGGCTTGAATCGGCACGACCTCGTCGCGCTCGCCATGGACGATCAGGCCGGATGCCGGGCAGGGGGCGAGAAAAGAGAAATCTTGCCCTCCGGCTGGCGGCGAAACCGCGATGAAACGCTTGATTTCCGGCCGTCGCATCATCAATTGCATTCCGATCCACGCACCGAACGAATAGCCGCCGATCCAGCATTCGGATGCGTTGGGATTGAAGCTTTCGAGCCAGTCAAGCGCGGACGCTCCATCACTCAATTCACCATGGCCCTGGTCGTAACGTCCTTGGGAACGGCCAATCCCGCGAAAATTGAAACGCAGGACGGAGAACCCCCGGCGCTGAAATTCCTGGAACATAGCGAAAACGATTCGGTTGTTCATCGTTCCCCCGTGTAGGGGATGCGGATGAAGGACGAGGGCGATCGGCGCGTTCGGGCGCTTTGAGTGATGATAACGCCCTTCAAGCCGTCCCTCAGTTCCATTGAAAATGACTTCTGGCATGTGTCCCGAAGAATATTGCCGCTCAAGGCGTCAGCCTACCGATACAAAACCCGAGTTGATTTCTCGGCTTATGCGGCGGCGCGTTCGACATCGCGACACCCCATACTTGAACCCTGGACTCGGGTTTCCTATACTCCTGAAAGTCAATCGACCCGTCGCCGATCTCGCGCGACGGGACGAGCGTAAACAGCTTCATCCTGAATCCGGAATCACAAAGCTATAGCAAGGCGAATGATTTTCAAGAGGATTCAAGAATATATCGACTCGTTCATGGCGCGTGATCCCGCCGCGCGCTCTCGTCTTGAAGTTGTACTTTGTTATCCAGGGCTACATGCCATAGCCATTTATCATATCTCGAATGCGTTATGGCGGCGGCGATTCTTTCTCCTCGCGCGCCTGATCTCGCAAATCGGGCGCACGCTGACAGGGATCGAAATCCACCCCGGCGCAACAATCGGCAGGCGGCTTTTCATCGATCACGGCATTGGCGTTGTAATTGGCGAGACGTCCGAAATCGGTGACGATGTCACGCTCTATCAGGGCGTGACCCTTGGCGGCATCGCTCCTTCGGTTGATTCTTACACCCAGGTCAACGTCAAGCGCCATCCGACCTTGCGCAATGGCGTGATTGTCGGTTCCGGAGCGCAGGTTCTCGGCGCCATTACCGTCGGCGAAGGGGCGAGAGTGGGGGCCAACGCGGTCGTTTCGCGGGATGTGCCGCCAGGCGTGACGGCGGTGGGCATCCCTGCCCATGCGGTTATGCCGCGCGATCGGCTTGCCGCGACGCGATTTGTCGCCTACGGCACTCCCGCCGAGGGTTGCCCGGATCCCGTCCTCGGCACGATCGAGAATCTGCGCGGGCAGCTTGCCGCCTTGCAAGCCCGGGTTGGCGAGCTGGAAGGACGGTTGCGTCAGTTCGAGACTGGTGAGGAACAAGGCGCGGACGGCGAGTACGTCGAGGCGAAGAAACCTTCTGTCGCCACCTTGGGCGAGCCCATGCGGCGATAAGCGCCTTGGGATCGACGCCCCGGCAAGACGTCGTTCCGCGGCGCCGCGCGTTTTTTCTTGATGCGCCGCCCGACGAGGGGGTGAGTATGGTTCATTGGGAGGAACTGAAACGTGAAATTGAGCACGAGAGGGCGCTATGCCGTGATGGCCATGGCGGATCTGGCCCAGAACAGCAATAACAAGCCGGTCACGCTGGCGGACATCGCGGAGCGACAGGAGATCTCGTTGTCCTATCTCGAGCAGCTTTTTGGAAAGATGCGCAAGGCGGGTCTCGTGGCCAGCGTTCGTGGTCCGGGTGGCGGCTATCTGCTCGGCCGGCCGCCAAGCGAATTGAGAGTCGCGGATATCGTTCTTGCGGTTGACGAGCCGATCAAGGCGACTCGTTGTACCCCGGGATCGCCTCTTGGCTGCCATTCCCATCGCGGCCGTTGCCTCACCCACGATCTGTGGGAGGAACTCGGCAATCAGATCTATCTGTTCTTGAGCGCGGTGACGCTCGCCGACATCTGCGAGCGCCGGATTCTTGGAGCGAGCCGGGTGCTGCTCAGTTCGGTCAGGCCGATCAATGGCGACGGTCGCGCCGCCACACACGCGCCAAGCACGCAGTAGCTCGCTTGCCGCACCACTCCGATGACAGCATGAGCTACGCCGGTTATCTCGATCACAACGCGACTACACCGGTTCGTGCGGAGGTTGCCGCGGCGACGGCGGCGATGTTGACGATGACCGGCAATCCATCGTCCGTCCATCGCTACGGAAGGGAGGTGCGGCGGCGGCTGGAAGACGCGCGCGAGCGCGTTGCCGCTCTGGTCGGCGCGACGCCGGGCGAGGTCGTGTTCACCAGCGGTGGGACGGAAGCCAATGCGCTCGCCATGCTAGGCAGTGGCCGCCGGCGTGTTCTGATTTCGGCGATTGAACACGCTTCGGTTCAGGCGGCGACGGATCGGGCCGAGCGCGTTCCTGTGACGGCTGACGGGGTGATCGATTGCCGTGCGCTTGAGTCGATGCTCGGGACCGATCGAACGCCGGCGCTCATCGCCGTCATGCTGGCGAACAACGAGACGGGAGTGATCCAGCCGATCGCCGAGGTTGCGGCGCTGGCGCGCCGGCATGGCGCGCTCGTCCATTGCGACGCGGTTCAAGCCGCCGGCAAGGTTCCCCTTGACGTTGCCGCCATTGCCGTCGATTTCTTGAGTCTGTCGGCACACAAGATTGGTGGACCGGCGGGTGTGGGCGCCCTGATCGTGCGTGGCGAAGCGTCGCTTGCGGCGCAACTTCGGGGCGGCGGCCAGGAGCGGGGCCGCAGGGCCGGAACCGAGAACATCGCCGGCGTCGTCGGTTTTGGCGTCGCTGCCGAGATCGCTCTGGCGGAACTGTCCGCAGCCGGTCGATTGGCGCGTTGGCGGGATGATCTGGAACGGCGCGTGACGGCTTTGGCGCCCGACGCGCGGGTATTCGGTATGGGCGTGGAACGGCTGCCAAACACCAGTTGCCATGCCATGCCCGGAGTGGCGAGCGCGGTTCAAGTCATGGCGTTCGATCTTGCCGGCATCGCCGTGAGCGCGGGTTCTGCATGCTCATCGGGCAAGGTCGGCCGCAGCCATGTGCTGAGCGCAATGGGCGTCGAGGCGGAAGAAGCGGCGCGGGCGATCCGGGTCAGCTTCGGCTGGACGACGACGCGGCAGGATGTCGAGGGGTACGTTGATGTCTGGGGAGCGCTCTACGCTCGTGGGCGCGCAAGGTCCGGGCCCGCGGCGTCTGCGGCGTAAGTGAATCTCTTGCGGAGGTGATGGAATGACAGCAGAGGTCGGCTCTCGGCCCGTCTACCTCGATTACCAGGCGACCACGCCGACGGACCCGAGGGTTGTTGAGGCGATGCTGCCCTATTTCTCGGTCAGGTTCGGCAACCCACATTCTAGAAGCCATGCATTCGGCCGGGAAGCCGATGACGCTGTCGAGGCGGCGCGTCGGCAGGTGGCGGACCTCATCGGCGCGGAGCCGCGGGAGATCGTCTTCACCTCCGGCGCAACCGAGTCCAACAATCTCGCGATCAAGGGCGCGGCGCGATTTTTGCGTGAGCGCAAGAACCGGATCGTCACCTGCGCGACCGAGCACAAGTGCGTGCTCGAAAGCTGCCGAAGGCTGGAACGGGAGAAGTTTCAGCTCACGATCGTCCAGGTGGACCGCAATGGTCTTGTTGATAGAGCGGCGCTCGCCGCCGCCATTGATGAGCGAACCGCCGTTGTCTCGATCATGGCGGTCAACAACGAGACGGGTGTCATCCAGCCGGTTGCGGAAATCGCGGCGCTCTGTCATGAGCACGGGGCGCTGTTTCACACCGACGCGGCCCAGGCGGCCGGAAAAGTTCCCCTCGACGTCAAGACGATGAGCATCGATTTGATGAGCATCTCCGGCCACAAGATGTATGGACCCAAGGGAATCGGCGCGCTTTATGTCCGGCGTCGGCCACGAGTTCGTCTTGAGGCGCTGATGGATGGCGGCGGCCAGGAGCGAGGCTTTCGCTCCGGGACCTTGCCAACGCCTCTTTGCGTCGGGTTGGGCGTCGCTTGCGCCCTTGCCGCGGCGGAAATGCATGAGGAAGCGGCGCGACTGCGGAAGATGCGCGATAACCTGCTGCGGACGATTGTGGCGGCGGTGCCGCAGGCGGTGGTCAACGGCGACATCGAGCGACGGATCGCCGGCAACCTCAACATCGCGTTTCCGACACTCGAGAGCGAAACGTTGTTGAGCCGTCTCAAGGACATCGCCATTTCGACCGGCTCGGCGTGTACGTCCGCCGCCGTCGAGCCTTCCTATGTGCTTCGGGCGATGGGCCTCGATGACGCGCTGGCAGGGGCAAGCGTGCGGATTGGTCTTGGCCGCTTCACCACGCCGTCGGAGGTGGACTACGCTGCCGACCGCATCATTCATGAGGTGCGGCGGGCTCTTGATGAACGGCGCGTCGAGAACAACGCAGTGGATCGGTTGGCGACGGCCGCGCCGTAAGTCGGCCACGAAGGATGAACAAGAAAAGGGGAGCCGACAAGGAATGCCGAAAATGACGTTCGTTTCGCCGGACGGCAAGGAACAAAAGGAGGTGGACGCTCCGCTGGGGCTGTCGGTTCTGGAGATCGCCCACCTTCATGACATCGACGTCGAGGGCGCGTGCGAGGGTTCGCTCGCCTGCTCGACATGCCATGTCATTGTCGATCCGGAATGGTACGACAGGCTCGATGAGCCGAGCGAGGAGGAAGAGGATATGCTCGATCTTGCCTTCGGCCTGACCCGCACCTCGCGCCTCGGCTGCCAGATCCGGATGACCGAGGAACTTGATGGCCTTACCGTCGCGTTGCCTGCCGGCACCAACAACATGATGCGAACGGATTGAAGCGGTGACGGGCGATGCCGGTACGACAGTGGTCGCGGCGGACGGCGCAGACTCCAAGTCCTTGTTCGACCGTCTCAAGGCCGCCTGTGCCGCGCCGTGGCGGGCGTACACGGATCATGCCTTCGTTCGCGCTCTCGCCGATGCCAGCCTGCCCGAGAGCGCTTTTCGCTATTACCTGACTCAGGACTACCTTTTCCTCGTCCACTTCGCCCGCGCCTACGGGCTTGCCGTGTTCAAGGCCGACTCGCTTTCCGACATTCGTCACGCCGCCGTGGGATTGTCCGCGATGATCGACCAGGAAATGAGCTTGCACGTCGATTATTGCCGGCGCTGGCGATTGGACGAAGCGGAGATGGCGGCCGCGCCGGAGGCCGACGCTACCCTCGCCTATACGCGTTTCGTTCTGGAGCGGGGATTGGCCGGCGACCTGCTCGACCTCTACGCCGCATTGGCGCCTTGCATTGTCGGCTACGCCGAGATCGGGCGCGCCCTCGCAGCGTCGTCGCGCACCGTGCTCGACGGCAACCCGTTCCGCGATTGGATCGACATGTATGCGTCCTCCGAGTACCAGGAGGTCGCCGCCGCGCACATCCTCCAGATGGACCGGCTCATGGCGCGGCGCGGCGGCCCGGGTCGACTGCCCTCCCTTGAGGTCACGTTTCGTCAGGCGACGCGCCTTGAGACGGCCTTCTGGCAGATGGGTCTGAATCCGCCGGCGGAGGGATCGCTCCTCTAACAGGTGAAAACGATTGCCCGGGATCGCCGGCTCGCCGCCGGGTTCCCTCGCTTGCCAACCTCCAACCCGCACTTATATTGGCGGCTATGAACTTGCTTGGAATCGACAAGAGCCCTGGCAAGACCCGCGTCGTTGTGGCCATGTCCGGGGGCGTCGATTCCTCGACCGCCGCAGCGCTGCTGGTCGACCGGGGTTACGAGGTCATCGGCATTACGCTGCAGCTCTACGACCATGGAGCCGCGACCGGGCGAGGCAAGACCTGTTGCGCCGGGCAGGACATCTATGACGCGCGGCGGGTCGCCGAGCGTCTCGGCATTCCCCACTACGTCCTGGACTACGAGGCGAGCTTTCGCGCCCAGGTCATGGAGCCGTTCGCGCGAAGCTACGAAGCGGGCGAAACGCCGATCCCTTGCGTCCTCTGCAACCAAACCGTGAAGTTCACAGACCTTCTTCAGACGTCGCGCGATCTCGATGCCGACGCTCTCGTCACGGGCCACTATGTCCGCTGGCGGCAAGGCCGTCATGGCGCGGAGCTTCATCGCGGCGTCGACTCGGCCCGCGACCAGAGCTATTTCCTGTTCGCCACGACGCGCGGCCAGCTCGACCGGCTCCGCTTCCCGCTCGGCGGTTTCGGCAAGGCGGAGACCCGCGGCCTTGCCCACCGTTTCGGCCTCTCCGTCGCGGCCAAGGCGGACAGCCAGGACATCTGCTTCGTGCCGACCGGCCGCTACGCCCGAATCGTGGCGGCGCTTCGTCCCACCGCCTTCGAGCCCGGCGAAATTGTCGATAGCGACGGCCGCGTGCTCGGCCGCCACGCCGGGATCGCCGGGTTCACCGTCGGGCAGCGGCGTGGCCTTGGCGTTGCCGCCGAACGGCCGCTCTATGTCGTTCGGCTGGAGCCTGAGACGCGGCGTGTCGTCGTCGGGTCCGCCGATGCCTTGCTGGCGCGCCGCATCGGTCTGCGCGACGTCAACTGGCTCGGCGAGGGCGAACTGCCCACGGATGGCCTGCCGCTCCGGGTCAAGGTGCGCTCGACGCGCCCGGCCGTTGCCGCGACGGTTCTCGGGCGGCCCGATCGGCGCGCCGAGGTGGTGCTGAACGAGCCGGAGGCGGCCGTCGCCCCGGGGCAAGCCTGCGTGTTCTACGACGGCGAGCGCATGCTGGGCGGCGGCTGGATCTGCCGGGACGAAGCGGCCGCTTGATGGAAACGCTTGCGGCGTTCCGGGTGTTCATCACGTGGCTGGCGCGGGCGGCGTTCGCCGTTGGCCTGGTTCTGGTGATCGTCTTGAGCCTGATGCCGATGTCCTACGAGCCGCCACAAACGGGCCTGAGCGACAAGATCGAGCACTTTATCGCTTATTGCGCGCTGGCGGCCGCGGGTGCGACGGGCTTTCAAGGCCCGCGCGCGCGGCTCATCATCGTATTCGGTCTGATCGGCTTCGGCATCCTCCTGGAGATCGGCCAGCTTTTCTCGCCCGGCCGGCAGACGAGCGGCGGCGATGTCATCGCCAACGCCCTTGGCGTCGTGTGCGGCGCCGCCGTGGCCTCGATCGGATTGAGGGTGTTGGATGCTCTGCGCCCTCTCGTCAAGGCGTCGTAACGGCGTTACCAGCCGGTCGATAACAGGCCGAGAAGGCGAGTGCGTTCCTGATCGACGGCGGCGCGGAACTTCCCGCGACGGGCGTCCCAGCGCTCTTCTCGCGCGGTGTCGGCGACTTCCCGCTCAAGTTCCCGTGTGTTCAGCCGCTCGCCCCGCGCCTTCGCCGACGTCATTCGCCGCGCCATCTCGGAGGCGGGCGCGCTGATCGGCGCGCCGACGCCCGGCTGAAACTGCGCCAATTCGAGCAGCCAGCCTCTCAACTGAGCCGGCGAATAGCGGTGCGCCTCGGGGTCCCTCAATCCTGACAGCAGCGCTGCGACGAGCCGCTGCTTGGGATGCGGCAGCTCTGATTCATCGCGGATTTCATCCGGCCCCAGGCGCAGTTCGTTGAGCAGCGCGGCAAAAGGCGCGACGACCGGCTCGATGGATGAGCCGTCCTGTTGTCCGGCGTTGTCGGTCATGCTCAGCGTCTCCTTCTTTGCAAGTCCGTGGCCGCCTATTCTTGAGTGGGCATCCGCGGCCGGCGCCAGCGGCCATCATCGCCGCTATCATCGGCGATGGCCGGCGATCGTTCCAGACGCTTTTGAAAATCGCCCCGCTTCTCCCGCTTGTTCTTC
>CAZRWU010000041.1:0-20089 GCA_964603915.1 uncultured Rhodospirillaceae bacterium | reverse complement strand
AGCCGCTCTTGAAAAGCCCCCGTAAGTCGCAATTAGCGCAGGTTGGTATAAGACGTCTACACCGCCAGACGGCGACGCAAAGTGGCGTCAGAGACACGGCGATGAGCAGCGTGAAGCACTCGCCACTGCCCACCCTCACGCAGAAAGAAAACGGGGGCGGCAACAACGTCTTCGGAGGATGATGGAGGATGACGGGGACCGGGAGGCTGCAGCGTGATCTGGTCAATCAGCCGGGCGAGCAGATCAACAGGCGAAATGGGTGGTCTCCTTGAGCATTGTGAGAAAACCGTCGGATGGGTGCAACGCCAGCCGAGTTGTTCAGCGCTTATCGGCTACCAGAACACTGAAAACAGCGTCTAAGCGTGGAAACTTTTTCGGGTGTAAAGGCGGCTATGAAATGGTGCGCAGGAATGGAAATGCAAGCGATTACAAGGGCAACAATGTCTCATTTACCGTTTCCTAATGTCGAAGAGCGCGCTCAGGTGACGAGGAAATGGGCGTGTGCGGCGGCGACGGGACGCTCGGGCGCGTCCTGCCAAGCCTCGACGCGGACGTTGGCGATGCGGCGCCCCTGCTTGATCACGCGGCCGCGGGCGAAGGTATCGGCGGCAAAGCAGGGGCGGAGATAATCAATCGAAATGTTGACGATTTTGGGAATCGACGTGATCTCGCTTTGCTCGATCAGATGAAGCATCGCCGCATGCTCGAGCAGGGCGCCGATCACCCCGCCGTGGATGGCGCGGACAACGGTGATGCCGATGTTGCTCTCGCGGAAGCGCAGCGCGACCACCAGTCCGCTGTCGTCGAAAAACGCTTCCAGTCCGATCGTGCGCGCGTAGGGGATCAGATCGTTGATGGCCGTAAGATCCCTATTCTCCTTGAGAGCGGCGATGGATTTCTGCATCGCGGTTATTCCTTCACGCTAACTGTGGGATCTCCTGGCGCGGAACGGGATCCTTCGGCCGTGAAGCTGGTGGCTCCGAGCATGAAAGTCCCGGCGCAATGGGCGATTGGGTCGCGGAACGTTTCCTGGTAGGCAATGCCGCGAGCGAAGGCGATCGTCCGTGTCACCTTGTAGCACTCGGCGGATCCCAGGATACTGACGCCCGGCTCGGCAGGACGCAGATAATCGATGCGCAGATCGAGCGTGGCGATCACCGTGCCCTGCGAAATGGATGCCACGACGGCGAAGCCGCACAAGGTATCGAGGAACGCGGTGATGACGCCGCCGTGAATAACCTCCGTCGCAGGATTGCCGACCAGGTTTTTGTGATACGGCACTTTCATCAAGCCATACCCGCATCGCAACTCGATGATTCGCATCCCCAACAGGCGGCAATGCGGCATGGACTCGAGAATTTCCATCAGCTGGGAGATATCGGGGGGGCGTTCTGAGGATGTCACAGGTTAAGCCATGGGCCGGTGGACGGGAAGACAATAGGTTATATCATACTCGCCGCGCGTCATCGTTTTTTCCGCGGCGGAGACAAACGACGGCAAGGGATCAGGAGGGGGACAATGCGCGAGACTGTTCTTTTGACGGCCTCGGACGGGCATCAGCTGGAAGCATACCGGGTGCGGCCATCGATGAAACGCAAGGGCGCCGTTGTCGTGATTCAGGAAGTCTTCGGGGTCAATGGCCATATTCGCGAAGTGTGCGAGAGGTACGCCAGCGATGGATACGAAGCGATCGCACCGGCGCTGTTCGATCGCATCCGACCGCGTGTCGAGCTGCCGTATGACGACTCCGGCATCGCCGAAGGCCGGGAACTGGCGGCGGCTATCGGCTGGGACAAGCCGATGCTGGATGTCTGGGCCGCGGCCAAGGCCACGGATTTAGGGGGAAGCGTCGCGGTGGTCGGCTATTGCTGGGGCGGGTCGTGGGCGTGGCTGGCCGGCTGCCGGCTCGAAGTTCTCTGCGCCGTCTGTTATTACGGCCGTCACATTCCCGACCTTCTCGACGAAAAGCCAAGGGTCCCGATCCTCATGCATTTTGGCGCCGAGGATTCTTCAATACCTTTGGAGAACGTCGAGCGGATTCGGCAGGCCTACCCCGAGATTCCGATCTTTGTCTATGAAGGCGCCGGCCACGGCTTCAACTGCGACCACCGCGCGTCCTATAACGCCGAGGCTGCGGCGCTGGCGCGCAAGCGGACGCTGGCATTCTTCGCCGAACACCTTTGAGCACCGGGACCGGAGCGGGCGGGGAGCCCGAGGCCGCCATTGACGTCGAGCGCGTTCGCGACGAGACGGCCGGATGCGTCGACACCATTCATTTCAACAACGCAGGGTGCTCATTGGCCGCCGATCCAGTCTTCCATGCGGTCGTCGACCACCTGGAACTGGAGCGCCGCATTGGCGGGTACGAGGCGGCGGAGCGCGCCGCCGGCCGCATCCGCAATACCTATGAGGCGCTGGCCCGGCTGCTGAATTGCGGTCCGGACGAAATCGCCTGTGTCGAGAACGCGACCCGCGCCTGGGACATGGCGTTCTATGCGTTCGCGTTCCGCCCCGGCGACCGCATTCTCACTGGCCGCTCCGAATACGCCAGCAACTATATCGCCTTCTTGCAGACGGCGCGCCGCTGCGGCGTCGCCATCGACGTTGTTCCCGACGATGAAACCGGTCAGCTCTCGCTGGGGGCGCTGGAAGAAATGATCGATGACCGGGTCAAGCTGATTGCGATCACCCACGTGGGAACCCAAAGCGGCTTGGTCAACCCGGCGGCTGGCGTCGGACGGATTGCCCGCGCCCATGGCATCCCCTTCCTGCTCGATGCCTGCCAGTCGGTCGGCCAGATGCCGATCGACGTTGAAGCGATCGGCTGCGATATCCTCTCGGCGACCGGCCGCAAGTACCTCAGGGGGCCGCGCGGCACCGGCTTTCTCTATGTCCGCGGGGCCTTGATCGAGAATCTCGAGCCGCCATTTCTCGATCTTCACGCGGCGACATGGACCGGCGCCAACGCATTCGAGATCCGGCCCGGCGCGCAGCGGTTCGAGACCTACGAGAACTATGTCGCCGGCCGCATTGGGCTCGGCGTCGCGGCTGATTATGCTTGCGATCTGGGACTGGATCCGATCGCCCATCGTGTGCGCCGTCTCGCCGCCACCTTGCGCGACGGCCTCTCGGCGCTGTCCGGCGTGACGGTTCGCGACCGGGGCGCGGAGCTTTGCGGCATCGTGACGTTCACCAAGGACGGTGAGGCGGCCAGCGCGATCCGCCGGCGGCTGGCCCGGCATCGCATCAATGTTTCGGTCTCGGTGGTCGCCGCCGCGCGGCTCGATCTGGAAGCGCGGGGGCTGTCCGAACTCGTTCGCGCCTCGGTCCACTACTACAACACCGAAGAGGAAATCGCCGGTTTCCTCGCGGCCCTTGTCTGATCCCGGTTGCTTGCTTCAGAGAAAGCGTCTGCGCGCCTCGGCGGCGGCGGCGCGAACGCGCGTTGGAGCGGTCCCGCCCTCGCTGGCGCGGCTTTCGACGGAGGACTCGACGCTGAGAATGGCGAAAGCATCCTCGTTCAGCGCCGGCTCCACCGCCTGCATTTCGGCAAGCGACAAGTCCTTAAGGCCGCTCTCCTTTTCCTCGGCCGCCTTGACCAGCGCTCCGACAACGTGGTGAGCGCGGCGAAACGGCATGCCCTTGACCCGGACCAGCCAGTCGGCGAGATCGGTCGCGGTTGAAAAGCCGCGCCCGGCGGCGGCGCGCATCCGCTCGCGATCGAAGACGGCGCCCTCGATCATGCCGGTCATCGCCTGCACGCCCAAAAGCAGCGTGTCGGCGGCGTCGAACACCGGCTCCTTGTCCTCCTGCATGTCCTTGGCGTAGGCGAGCGGCAATCCCTTGAGCACGGTGAGCAGGCCAATCAGCGCGCCGTTCACGCGTCCCGCCTTGGCGCGGACAAGCTCCGCGGCGTCGGGATTCCGTTTTTGCGGCATGATCGAGCTTCCCGTGGAATAGGCGTCCGGCAGCACGATGAAGCCGAACTGCGCCGATGCCCACAGCACGATTTCTTCGCCCAACCGGGAAAGATGCACGGCGAGCAGGGCACCGGCCGAGAGAAACTCGATCGCGAAGTCGCGGTCCGAGACGGCATCGAGGGAGTTGGCGGCGGGCCGCTCGAAGCCCAGAGCCGCCGCCGTCATTTGACGGTCGATCGGAAACGAGGTGCCGGCAAGAGCCGCGGCGCCCAGCGGACATTCGTTGAGCCGGCGCCGGCAGTCGGCAAAGCGTCCGCGGTCGCGACCCAGCATCTCGACATAAGCGAGAAGGTGGTGGCCAAGGGTGATCGGCTGGGCCACCTGGAGATGAGTGAACCCCGGCATGACGGCATCGGCGTGGATCTCGGCTTGATCGATCAGCGCGGCCTGCAAGGCGCGGAGAGCCTCGTCCAAGACGTCGATCGCGTCGCGCACCCACAGCCTCAGATCGGTCGCCACCTGATCGTTGCGGGAGCGCGCCGTGTGCAACCGGCCCGCGGCGTCGCCGATCAACTCGCCAAGGCGGTGCTCCACGTTCATGTGGATATCCTCCAGGACGCGGTTGAACGGGAAGTGCCCGCTTTCCATCTCGCCGAGGACGGCGTCGAGTCCGTCGATGATGGCGTTGGCGTCCGATTGGGATATGATGCCTTGCGCCGCCAGCATCGCGCAGTGGGCTTTGGAGCCAGCGATGTCCTGCGCGTACAAGCGCTGGTCGAAGTCGATGGAGGCGTTGATCCGCTCCATCACCGCCGAGGGTCCTGATACGAACCTGCCGCCCCACATTGTGCTGGTCGGCGTTTGCGACGGAGGAGTTCTGGCCATGCGAGTCCTTAAGATCAAAATGAGAACGAGGTGAATCGTGCTGCGCGCCCTTTTCTTTGGCGGCCTTGCCGCGCTGATTGTCATGATCTCGCCCGCCGGTGCAAGGGCCGAGGCGGAAGCTTGTGCGGCGGTGCCGGAGGCGCTCGCCAAATTCCGTCCACCGGAAGCGGCGGCGCCCGAGATTCCCGTCCCCTTCTTGAAAGACGGAGAGACGGAAGTGAGTCTGGCGGACTGGCGTGGCAAAGGCTTGGTGGTCAATTTCTGGGCGACATGGTGCGCGCCGTGCATCGAGGAAATGCCGGCGCTGGACGCGCTGCATGCGGATCTCGCCGGACGCGGCGTCGATGTGCTTGCGGTGTCGTCCGATATCGGCGGCGCCGACGCCGTTCGCGCATTTTATGACAAAGAGGGGATCAAGCACCTTGCCGTTTTGACCGACAGGCGCAGTCGGTTGGGACAGAGCGTCGGCGTGTTCGGCCTGCCCACGACCATTTTGTTCGACTCCGACGGGCGCGAGGTCGGACGGGTGCTGGGAGCGGCGGAATGGGACGCTTCCGAAGTTGCCGATTTCTTGGCTGCCTGTCTCGCGCCGGCAGGCTAGGCTCCGGCAAGCATGATTCAAGCCGGGCGGCATCGTCTGCGCATCGCGACGTTCAATGTCGAAAATCTTGGCGCGCCGGTTGAAACCGAAGCAACCCTGGATGAACGGATCCGGCTTTTGCGACCGCAGTTGCTCCGCCTGCGCGCCGATATCCTTTGTCTTCAGGAGGTCGACAGCCAGCGTCAGTCGAGCAAGAAGGACCGCGCCCTCGAAATCATGGAGGCGCTACTCGCCGGCACGCCTTACGAGGCTTATCATCGCGCGACAACCGTCAGCCGGACCACCGGGGCGGTCCGTGACAAGCACAATCTGGTTACCCTCAGCCGGGCTCCTCTCCTCGAACAGCGCCAGGTCTTCCACGACTTGGTTTCACCGCCGTGTCACCGCCTGGCCACGGCTCCGAGCGATGACGGCGGGCACGCGATCGAGTGGGACCGGCCATTCCTCCATGTCACCGTCCGCCTCGACTGCGGCCGCGTCTTGCATGTGCTGAACGTTCATTTACGGGCGCCGCGGGCGGCGTTTCTTGCCGATCAAAAGACGAATGCGCGAACGTGGCGAACGATGTCCGGCTGGGCCGAGGGTTTTTTTCTCGCCGCCGTGAAGCGCTCCGGGCAGGCGCTGGAAGTACGGCTATTCGTCGATCAGGTGTTCGACGACGACGCGGACGCGTTGATCGTGGTCTGCGGCGATTTCAATGCCGACACGCATGAGGTGCCGGTGCGAACCATCCGCGGCGACGAGGAGGATGCCGGCAACCCGCACCTCATTCTCCGGACTCTGGTGCCGGTGGAGCGTAGCGTCACTCACTCGCGACGCTTCTCGGTGGTGCATCACGGCCGGCCGCAGATGCTCGATCATCTCCTGGTTTCCCGGCCCATGCTCGCCTGGTATCGCGGCGTCGAGATCCACAACGAAGCGCTGGGAGACGAGTTGCTCACGTCTCATGCCGTGCACGGCTCGCCGGAGTCCTATCACGCCCCCGTCGTCGCCGAGTTTCTTCTTTCCGGGGTCAACGATGCCGCCTTCTGAAGACCAGTTCGTTGGATGCCTGATCGGCCAATGCCTGGGCGACGCGATCGGCTTCATGGTCGAGGGATCCTCGCCCGAGGTCTGCCGTTCATACGCCGACAGACTTCTCCTTGCCGGCGAGCCGTACGAGGGAGAACGGGACGGCTTCCAGTTTGGCCAGTACTCCGACGACTCGCAGCTCGCGCGGGTCCTGATCGAAAGCTATGTCGATCGCGGCCGATTCGATCCCTCGGATTATGCCATGCGGATCGCGACACTGTTCTCGGAGGGGCTGGTGGTCGGCGGCGGATGGTCGACCGCCCAGGCGGCGGCGCGCCTCGCCGGCGGAGCGCCCTGGGATCGCGCCGGCACGCCGGCTCCGAGCGCCGGAAACGGCAGCGCCATGCGCGCCGGGCCCATCGGTTTGATGTTTTATGATCATCCTGAGGCCCTCGTCGCGGCGGCGCACGACCAAGGGCGCATCACCCACGCCGATCCGCGCTGCTCGGCCGGCGCCATCGCCATCGCCGGCGCCGTCGCGCAGGTTGTCGCCATGCCTCCCGGTGGAAATCCGATCGAGCCGGAACCGCTGCTCGATATCCTCGCGACCTTGGCGGGGCGATTGGATCGGGGCGTCGCGCACGCCTTGCGCCGGCTCGCCGGCATTGTGCCTCTTGCCCCCGAGGCGGCGCTGCAAGCGACCATCGAAGCCGGTCAGCCGGATTTTCGCGATGTAGCGGCGGGCATCCAGCCGTTCGTGACGACGAGCGTTTTATGGAGCCTTTACGCCTTCCTCCGCGCGCCCGATGATTATGGCAAGGTGATCCATACGGCCGTCGCTGTTGGCGGCGATGTCGATACGACCGCGGCCATGGCTGGAGCCATCGCCGGCGCCAGAAACGGGTTCGGCCGCCTTCCCACGGAGATGGTGGCGCGGCTGAACGATCGGGGGCAATGGCGGGCCGACGACCTGATCGGTCTTGCGCGCCGACTCTGGCGGATCAAGATGGCGGCGACTTCATGCTGAAGCGACGGCCGATTGCGCCATTCGCATCCGGGGGAGACCGACGGAAAAGGGGAGGGCATAATGATGATGACGTTCCAGAGCCGGGTGTGGCCGAGATATCTGGCGCTTGGCGCGGTGTTGGTCCTCGCGGGTTGTCAGAAACTCGAAGCGCCGCCATCGCCGCCGCCGCCGGAAGCGTCCGCGAGTGAGCAGGAACGCAACACCGCGTGCTGGCGATGGGCCTCCGCCCAGGCCGAGCGGGAGTTTGCCCGGGCTCATCCGGACCCTGGCGTTCTCTACGGTCGACCGATCGCGCTGCGGGAGCGTTTCGACAGGTTCGATGCCGAGAAGCGGCGCCAGAGGTTGTACGAACAGTGCAAGGCGAGCGAGAGGCCGGCGCAGGAGCAGCGCGTAAGCGAATGATGGCGAAGCGCTGTGTTTGCCAGTTTTGATGGTAACGCTCCTTTCGGCCTCGGCCGGCGCTGGCTCTTGCCTCTTGTCTCGCCCGTACCGGCTGGCTAGCTAGAGAATATGTATTACGCCCCCTCCAGCGAAGTGGCGGACATTGCCGCTGCGCGCCGGGACGATGCAGCTTTGGAAGATCTCTTGCGGGCGCACGGAGTTGTGCGAGGCGCGCGCTGGGTCCATGACATCGTCTTGGGCGTAGCCGCCGCGCCTGAACAGTTCGATGCCGATGCATGGATGACGCTGATCGCGCCGCTGCCCGACGCGGCGTTGCGCGACCGCCTGCGGCGTCTTCTGTTGCAGGCGCGTTGCACGCTACGGCATCAGGCGCGCGCCGATCATGGCCCGCGTCTCGCCGCCCTGCGCGACGAGATCGCCCGTATGCGCCTCGACGGATTTATCATTCCCCGCGCCGATGAACATCAGGGCGAGCAGGTTCCGGCGTGTTCCGAGCGGCTGGCCTGGCTGAGCGGCTTTACCGGATCGGCGGGCACGGCCGTCGTGCTGTCGCACGCCGCGGCTCTTTTTGTCGATGGGCGCTACACCGTGCAAGCGGGTGTCGAAGTCGACGCGGCGACATGGACCATTCGCCATGTGACCGATGAGCCGGTGGGCGACTGGATCGAAGCGCAACTGCCGGAGGAAGGGCGGCTGGGGTATGATCCCTGGCTGCATACCCTGGCGCAGTTGGACCCGCTACGAGCCGCATGCGCAAAGGTGCGGGCGGAACTGGTCGCGGTCGATCGCAATCCCGTCGATGCGGTATGGACGGACCGGCCGCCTCCGCCGATTGCGTCGATCGTTGTTCATGAGACACGACACGCCGGCAAGGCGTCGGCGCAAAAGCGGCAAGAGGTGGCTGACAGCCTTGTTCGCGAGCGGCAACAAGCGGCCGTACTTTCGGCGCCGGAATCGATCGCGTGGCTCTTGAATGTCAGGGGCGGCGACGTTCCCTACGCGCCGCTCCCTCTTGCGTTCGCCATCGTCCGCGGCGACGACGCCGTCGCGTTGTTCGTCGATCCCCGGAAGCTGTCGCCCGGCCTCGACGATCATTTTGGCGGCGCGGTCACGGTCTATCCCCCCGACGCACTAGGCGCGGAGTTGGATCGCCTTGGCGCGGGCACGGAGGCGGTGCGTGTCGATCCTTCAGGCACGCCGGAGTGGATCGTCGAGCGGTTGAAGCGGGCCGGCGCGACGGTCATTCATGGCGCCGATCCGTGCCTTTTGCCCAAGGCGATCAAGACGCCGGAGGAGCTTGAAGGGATCCGCGCGGCGCACCGGCGCGACGGGGCGGCGTTGACGCGCTTCCTTGCGTGGCTGTCGGATGCCGCTCCCGCTGGAGGCGTCAGCGAAATAGCCGCCGCCGACCGGCTTCAGTCCTTTCGCGCGAGCAACGAGAATTTCCGGGGCCTCAGTTTTCCCACGATTTCCGCCGCCGCCGAGCATGGCGCTGTCGTCCATTATCGCCCGACTCCGGAAACGGACCGCATGCTCGAGCCGGGCAGCCTCTACTTGGTGGATTCCGGCGGCCAGTATCTGGATGGCACGACCGATGTGACGCGCACGGTTGCGATCGGTGAACCCACGGCGGCGATGCGGATGCATTTTACCCGGGTTCTGAAGGGCCACATCGCCCTCGCCCTGGTGCGCTTCCCCACTGGAACAACGGGATCCCAGCTCGACGCGTTGGCGCGACGAGCGTTATGGGAGGTCGGGCTCGATTACGACCACGGAACGGGTCATGGCGTCGGTAATTACTTGAGCGTGCACGAAGGTCCACAACGGATCTCCAAGGTGCCGAGCACGATCGCGTTGCAGCCGGGAATGGTCGTGTCGAACGAGCCCGGCTATTACAAAGCCGGAGCCTACGGGATCCGGATCGAGAACCTCGTTGTCGTCGTGGCGCTGGATGCGCCGGAAGGCGCGGAGCGAGAGCTGTTGGGCTTCGAGACCCTGACGCTCGCGCCCATCGAACTCCGCATGATCGCGCCGGATCTTCTCACCGTCGAGGAGAGTCGCTGGCTCGATGCCTATCATGCCCTGGTGCGTCAGGTCCTCTCGCCTCTGGTCGATCCCGAGACGGCCAGATGGCTGCACGAAAACACGGCCCCAGTCGGCATCTTTTAAAGCCGGCGAGCGCCTTGACCGCAAGGAGAGACCGTTTGTGAGCGTTGCCTATATTAACCGTATCGCGACGGCGGTTCCCCCCCACGAGGTTCATGACACCTTTATCCGGTTCGCCCGAACGCTGATTGCCGGCAGGCGAACCGTTTCGTTGTTCGACCGGATGGTCGAGCGGGCGCAGATCGCGCAGCGATGGTCCTGCCTTGCCCCGGCTGCCGATCCGGCGGGGGAAGCGGTCGACGCGAGCCGCTTTTACGTTCGCGGCGCGTTTCCATCGACCGCGGACCGGATGCGATTGTTTGAGGCCGAGGCGCCGCCGCTCGCGGCGCAGGCGGTCGAGGCGCTGGATCTGGGCTCGGACGTTCGCAGCATCAGCCATCTCATTATCGTGACGTGTACCGGCTTTTCGGCTCCCGGCCTGGACATCGAGCTGATCCGGCGCTGTGGGCTCGATCCATCGGTGGAGCGCACGATCGTCGGTTTCATGGGATGTTACGCTGCGATCAACGCGCTGAAGCTCGCGCGGCATATCGTCCGCTCGGAGCCGCAGGCCAAGGTGCTGGTCGTGTGCGTCGAGCTTTGCACGCTGCACCTGCAGGAGACCGACGACCTTGAGCAGGTTTTGGCCTTTCTTCTTTTTGGCGACGGGTGTGCTGCGGCCTTGGTCAGCGGTGAGCCAATCGGCTTGGCGCTTGATCGTTTCCACACGGTGTTGATGCCCGATGGCGCCGATCTCATCCGCTGGCACATTCGCGAGTCGGGTTTCGATATGATCTTGTCGGGCCGCGTTCCGGGGGCGCTTGGAACCGCGCTCACAGCCGGCTCATCGGCCATCTTCAACGGCGCGCCGCTTGAGGAGATCGAACTTTGGGCGGTGCATCCGGGCGGCCGCTCGGTTCTCGATGCCGTGGATGCGGCGCTTAAGCTGAACCCGACAGCGCTCTCGGCGTCGCGCGATGTGCTGCTGCGATACGGGAACATGTCGTCCTCTACTGTCCTGTTCGTGCTGCAGAGCCTGATGCGCGGCGCGCGGCCGGGGGCGCTCGGCTGCGGCATGGCGTTCGGTCCCGGCCTTACCGCCGAAACGATGCTGTTTCACGTCGAGACCCCGAATTCGACATGAGCGGGCATTGGTAGGGACTCCTCACGCATCATGCTCAAGCCATTGAACAATGAGAACGTACAACGAATGACGAAACGGGTCTGTTTCACCATGGCATTGATGTTCTGCCTTCTGGCGGGAAGCCCGTCATCAGGCGCCGTCGCGCCATTCAGCAATCTTGTCGTCTTTGGCGACAGCTTGTCCGATAGCGGCAATGCCGGTCGCTTCTCCAACGGCCCGGTATGGGTCGAAAGAATGGCGGAGGCGATGGGCTTGCCCTTGCAGCCGGCGCGGGTCGGTGGCACGAATTATGCCGTCGGCGGCGCGCGCACCCATGGCGGCTTTGCCGATATCTTGTCGCAGACGTCGGCGTTCCTGGCGCAGCGAGACGCTGATCCCGATGCGCTTTATGTTGTCTTCGCAGGCGCCAACGATCTGCTCGCCTCGGCATGTCAGCGCAGTGACGCCGCGGGGGCGCGGGACGCCGCGGAAGCGATGGCGGCCGCCATTGGCCGGCTAGCCGAAGCCGGGGCTGTCCATCTTCTTGTTCCCAACCTCCCGGACATCGGGCGGGCGCCGGTGGTGCGCGCGCAAGGCGCCGAGTGCGTCAGGAACGCGCGCACGCTTACGGAAATGTACAACGCCGCACTCGATGAAGTCCTGGCGAGGGAGGCGGCGCGCCGTTCCGTCCGTCTGCTCAGGCTTGATGTTTTCAGTCTTGCTGAGGGAGTATTCGGCAATCCGCAAGGGACAGGCTTCCATGATGTGACGACGCCCTGCCACGACGTGACATGTGATGGCTTCCTGTTCTGGGATCGGCTCCATCCAACGACAAAAGCTCATTCCTTGCTGGCGCGCCAAGCTCTGAGCGTCCTTGGTATTCCTTCTCCTTGAGGTTGGACGATAACCTTTGCGCCCAGGCCGTCTTGACCAGCCGGGAGAGGCGCGCGGTCTCTTGGCTGATGGCTGCGAGAAAGAGACGCCGCTCGTGAGCGGGCATATTGCCGTTATCATGAAGGATCTCCGCGGCTGCCTGAATCGCGGCAACGCGGTTCAACATTTCCTGTTTGGTTCCTTCATCACGATCCATTCAGCCGCTCTCCCGTCGTCACAATAGCGAACCCGCCTGGTGCAACAGTAAATCATACAACGTTGGTCATATATAGTTTTTGCGAGTGCGAAGACAAGCGCGGCGCGCGGTGCGGCGAATGCGATGGCGCGAAGCCGGGTTATGACGGGGGATCGACGCTCATGACGCATGCGTCTTGGCGAGATGCCGCCTGCCCATCAACCACTGCATGACGTATCCTCGTGGTTCATCGATGCCGCTCACCAAGTAAGTGAGGGTATAAGTGTTATCAAGCGTCGCTTCGAGAAGCTGGCGGCCGTGCTCGGTTCCGCAAAACAGAATTTCGTCGTTTTCGCGAAGAATCCGGTCCGCCTGTGGCATCGTCGTCACGATGTTTTGCGAGCGCATGACCAACGGCACGCAAGGCAGGCGGTGCTCGCGGGCGGCTGGATCGCGCATGATGTCGCCAAGAGTGACGGTCATTCCCTGCCTCAGCGCCCAAGAGAGCGCGCATGCCTCGCCGATCGTAAGCTTGGCGGTCCACAGCTGCGGCTTGGCGTCGCCGATGCGCTCGTGCAGTTCGAGAACCACATCGCGCAAGAATTCGCTCTCGCCTCTCGCCTCGCAATCGCGCACGCGCTCAAAGAACCGATTCAGCAACGGCGCGGTAAGAACGAACAAGATACGGCGGGCGCTGACCAGCGTCGGCTGCATCATCAAGTCGGCCTGCGCCGCGTTGAACAACAACTCGTTGCGATGCAGGTTTTGCCGCACAATGATGAAGGCTCCGGGATTGAGCGACTTTGCGTTCAACACAATGCTGAGATTATCGGTGTCGCTATTGGTTCCCGCGACGAGTCCGGCGGCGCGGTCGATTCCCGCCGCCAGGAGATTTCGCTGATTGGCGTGTCCGGCGACGACACGCTCCGTCGCCGTAAAGGCATCGACGGTGGGATCGATGACGATGGCGTCCATGCCGATGGCGGTCACCGCGGTATGAAGCGCTCGTCCCATGCGACCGAAGCCGCACAAGATCCAGTGCCCGCGCGGCACTTCCGGATACATCGCCAGAGTCGCCCCGGGAGCGCCGATCAGCCATTCATTCAGCATGTGGATCAGTGGATTGTGAATGGTCGCCGCGATATAGCGGGCAAAGGTCTGGAACGGATCGACGACGAACACATCCCCGCCCAGGGTGCGAAGCGTTTCCTCATCGGCTTTTCGGGTCGAATGAATCACCACCCTGACGCTTGGATTGAGCAGGCGCGCGCTCACCGCGACCTTGACGTTGACGCGCTCGTCCCCGGTCAGCGCGACGATGGCTTGGCAGTTTTCTTGGGTCAGGCCGGCGTCGATCAGACGCTCGGGAATGCGCGCGTCGGCGCAGAGGGCAAGCGCGGTGATGCGGTAGTCGCGCAGGTAGACGGCGTTGATCCGGTCGGGGCTGCTGTCGAGGATGACGGCGTCGATGCCGGCGTCGCTGAGACCGCGGGTCAACAGGCTGCCGCGATTGCCGAAACCGCAAACGATGATGAACGGTTGCCTGAGGCGCGCCACGCGCGTCGCGAACCGGCGCTCGGCAATCGCGAGACGAAAATGCGGATTCTGAATCAGCTGGATGATGCCGCCGATCCCATAAAGCCAGGCGACCACGCCGGTATACAGCGAGAACATGGCCCACGCGCGCTGGGCATCGGTGAACGGGTGAGGAATTTCGCCAAAACCGGTCGTCGTCGCCGTGTAGGCAAGAAAATAGAACGCATGAAAAAGGCTCATCGGCGGCTGCTGCACACCGTCGATGACGACGCCGGGGATCAAGACCCACCCCAGCATCGAAACCGCGTAGACCCCGACCAGCACCAGGATCGGGCCGCGCATGACGCGAAGGACAATGTAGGTGACTCGCCGCGATCCGACGATTCCAGCCACGACCTCTCCTAACGCCGGAGCATGAGCGTCTCTGCGACGAACACGGTGACGGAAACGATGTTGGCGATCAGCGCTCCGGCCGCGTGCGAGACGATCAGGGCAAGGGATTCCGCTTGCAGCCCGGTTCCGGAAATATGAACGGCGTTCGTCCAGATCGCCGCCGCCGTGATCAACTGCAAATTGGCGACAAGACTGGTGGCCAAGAGCACCGCGCCGATCTGGGTCCGGTCGCCGAGCTTCAGGGTGGTGGCGATGATGTTGACGACGACCACCAAGAAAAACTCGATGAAGTTGTGATGCGCCGGATCCTCGATCTCGCCGTAGACGAAACTGAAGTTCAACGTCATGGCGAGAATTATGAAGAACCCGAATATGACCTTTTCGAGGTTCATATGGCTGTCCTCCGAAGATCGTGTTGCAAGCTTTCCATGGATTTGCGGGACCTTCAATGCCGATCGCGCCGATGTGCCGGCGGACCCGTCTTGTGGCGGCGCGGCCTGCCTCTTGGCAACGGTTGCGTGCACTTGCCGCGCTCTCCGCGCCAATGTCCACGTTCCTTGACCAGCGATGGCGTCAACTGCTGCGCGGCCGGGTTTTATCGCCCCTCTCGTCGGCGCCGCCGTACGGGACGCCACGACCCGTGGCTCGCCTTGAGGAGGGCGGCACTCCGGCGAAGCCGGCCCTTCGAATACGAATTTCGGGACGGCGGTAGGTAAATTGTCCATTGCAGACTACATAATGCCGGGAAGTATCAACGGCGCTGTGAGGAAGACAGCATGACTCGCGGACTCGGTGTGGCAATGCTCATTTTCGGCTTCTGGCTGTTATCGACGATGGTGATATTTTGAGGTCGGAGAGGATGATGGACGTGATAGGGCGCGACGCATGAGCGAACCCCTAAGTTCCTTCGCGCGGCGGATCGGCTCGCGCGTCGAAGCCACCGAGCCGGGCATGATGCCGCGCATTCGTCGCCACCCTTGGGCGTTGCACATCGCGACGCTTCTGCCTGTCACGCCGTTTATCATCGGGCTCGTTTTCGGCGAGACAGAGATGGCTCTTGGCAGTCTTGGCGCCATCGCTGCGCTTCAGGCGGCGGCATGGCTGATTCGGCGCGGCCGTATCGCCGCGATGGAATACGCCGAGCGGTCGATCACCAAGGCGCCCCCGCCGCGCAAGCTCGCAGGATCGATACTGGTTGGGCTTGCCGCATTATCGCTGGCCTATCTGGCTGACGGGCAGCCATTGATTCTCGCTCTTGTCGCCGCCGGTCTCATGGGATTTGCCAGCGTGCTCGCCTATGGTCTCGATCCCCGCGGCGATAAGGGGCTTGATCCGGGCCTTGCCGAGAGAGCGGGATTGAGGACCGAAGCGGTCATTAGCGCTCTCGAGGAGGCCCGGAGCAAGGTTCGCGCCATCGAGGCGGAAGCGCGCGGCATCCACTCGCTCGAGCTGAAAAGGCGTCTGGCGCGCATTACGCAGAGCGCGCAGGGCGTGCTGCAGCAGATCGAGAGGGACCCCAGGGACCTGCGCCGGGCGCGGCGGTTTCTCGTCACCTATCTGGATGGCACGCGGGATGTCGTCACCGGTTATCGCGCCCAGCAGCGTGATCTCGTTAACACGCCGCTTGCCGACAATTTCCGCCATGTGCTGGAAACCGTCGAAAAGGTTTTCGATGAGCAACAGGAAATTCTCAGGCGCAATGAAAGCCTCGATCTCGAAGTGCAGATCGAGGTCTTGAAGACACAGCTCGAACGTGAAGGTATCCATTAACTGCGCGCCCGTCGGGCCGACCTGATCCTGGAGTAAAACGATGAATGAAACACCCGATAAACTTCCGCCGGCTGTCGTCGATCCCGCCCGGCAGCAACTGGCCAGCAATATCGAGGCGTTGTCGAGCGAACTCGTCGAGGGACTTCAGCTCAACCTTCAGGGATCGTCCGCCGAACAGGTCCGCAAGGCGATGAGCGAAATTGATATCCAGGACAGCAACTCGATCATCTTCTTCGGCTCGAAGGCTCAGCAACAGCTGACCGAGGTGTCGGACTCGATGCTCGAGACCGTGCGCACCAAGGACATCGGTCCGGCCGGCGACGCCTTGAACGGCATGGTCAAGAAGCTGCGGGAACTGAAGTTTGAAGCGATCGACCCGCGCGATCGACCGGGATTTCTCGCCCGCCTGTTCGGCATGCGGACAAAGTTGCAAGAGTATCTCGATCAGTACGAAAAGGTGCGCGACCAGATCGATACGATCAGCACCGATCTCGAGCGGCACAAGACGACCCTGCTCACCGACATCACCAAGCTGGACAAGCTCTACGACGTCAATCTCGACTATTTCCGCGCGCTCGAAGCGTACATCGCCGCGGGCCGCGCCAAGCTGCAGGAACTCGATGAGACGGTGATTCCGGCTCTGGCCAAGACCGTGGAGGAGTCGAACAATGTGATCGAGGCGCAGAATCTGCGCGATCTGCGCTCGCGGCGCGACGATCTTGAACGCCGGGTGCACGATCTTTTGCTCACCCGCCAGGTCACGATGCAGAGCCTGCCGTCGATCCGGCTCGTCCAGGAGAACGACAAGTCTCTGATCACCAAGATCAATTCGACCCTGGCCAACACCGTGCCGCTGTGGCGCCAGCAGCTCGCCACGGCGATCACCATCTATCGCTCAGGGCAGGCGGCGACCGCCGTCAAGGCGGCGACGGACCTCACCAATGAACTTCTGGAGAAGAATGCGGACAATCTACGCACCGTCAACGCCGAGGTTCGCCAGCAGGTCGAGCGCGGCGTTTTCGATATCGAGACGGTCAAGCGCACCAACGATCAGTTGATCGCCACCATCGAGGATTCCTTGCGCATTGCCGATGAAGGCAAGGCGCGACGGCGCGAGGCGGAAGCGCAGTTGGTCGAGGCCGAGGAGAAACTGAAGGCGAGCCTGATCGCAGCGTCGGCCCGGGGCGCGGGCGCCGCTCCTCAATCGCAGACAAAAGCCATCGAGGGGCATCGGCCGTGATCATGCAGCGGCTGTTCGGCGAGTTCGTTGATGTCATCGAATGGACCGATTCCTCGACCGACACACTGGTTTGGCGGTTCGAGCGTTACCGGAACGAGATCAAGTTCGGCGCCAAGCTGACGGTTCGGGAAGGACAGTCGGCCGTCTTCGTCAACGAAGGGGAAATCGCCGACGTTTTTACGCCCGGCATGTATGAACTCAAGACCGCCAACCTGCCGATCCTTTCGACCTTGCAAAGCTGGCCGCACGGCTTTCAGAGTCCCTTCAAGGCCGAGGTCTATTTCTTCAACATGCGCCGGTTCCCGGACTTGAAATGGGGAACCCGCAACCCTGTGATCCTTCGCGACGCCGAGTTCGGGCCGGTGCGCCTTCGCGCCTTTGGGACATATGAAATCCGCGTCGCCGATCCGGCTCTGTTGTTGAAGGAGATGGTGGGAACCGACAGCCACTTCACCACCGATCAGATCACCGACCAGTTGCGCAATTTGATCGTTGCTCGGTTCGCCACCGTCCTTGCCAGCTCTGGAATTCCGGTCATGGATCTGGCGGCCAATTACGATCAGCTCGGCCAGTTCGTGCATGGCCGGATAGCGCCGGAGTTCGCGAATTACGGCTTGGAGTTGACGAAGCTCCTGGTCGAGAACGTATCGCTGCCGCCCGAGGTCGAGCAGGCTATGGACCGCCGCACATCGATGGGCGTGATCGGCGATCTTCGCCGCTACACCCAGTTCCAGGCGGCCGAAGCGATGCGAGCCGCGGCGAGCAACCCGGCCGACGGTGGGGCAGGGGCAGGAGTCGGACTTGGCATGGGCATGGCGATGGCCAAGCATTTCGCCGAGGGGATTGGCGGATCCGCCCCCGGTTCTGCGGTTTCTCCAACCGCCGGGTCGCCGCCGCCCATCCCGGAAGCGCGTGCGTTCTACGTCGCGCGCGAGGGTCAGCCCGAAGGCCCGTTCGACCTTGCCGAACTTCGCCAGCAGCGACGGGATGGACGACTGACGCCAACGTCGCTGGTCTGGTCGGAGGGCATGGCGGGCTGGGAGGAGGCGAGGGCGGTCGGCGAACTTGTCCCCTTGTTTGGCGCGACGCCGCCGCCGTTGCCGAACGTCTGAACCACCGCATCGGACGGTCGACCCGCCAATGCCGTTCAAGCTGGGTCCGTGGGGCTCGCGTCCCGCGGCTGCGCCGGTCGAGCGGGGCGTGGATCCGCAGCCGGCGGCGGGACGCGAGGCGCAATTTGCTTGCGAGCAATGCGGCGCGGTGCTCGCCTATGCTCCGGGGACCGAGCAGGTAAGCTGCGCTTACTGCGGGCATAGCAACCCGATCGTGGTGGCTCCCAGCGAAATCGTCGAGAAGTGTCTCGAGACGGCGCTGGCTCAAGGCCTCTCGGACGTTCCGGTTGAAGAAAGCCAAACAGTTAAATGCAAAAGTTGCGCCGCGGAGTTCAGCTTCGATGCCGACCGCCACGCCGGGTCGTGCCCATTTTGCGGTCATTCGATCGTCACCGACACCGGCGTGCACCGGCAGCTCAAGCCGGCGGCGCTCCTGCCTTTCGCGATCAGCGACCGCGAGGCGCGGCAGCGGGTCGCCCAGTGGCTGAAGGGCCTTTGGTTCGCTCCGAACCGGCTGAAGATCTATGCCCGCGACGAGGGTCGCTTGGCCGGAGTCTATCTGCCGTATTGGACCTTCGACAGTTTCACCCGCACCCGGTATCGCGGCCGTCGCGGCGATTTCTACATGGCGCCCGTCCAGGTCCGCAACACGGTCAACGGCCGGATGGTGACCCGAACCCAGATGGTGCAGAAGGTCCGCTGGCGGCCGGTGAGCGGCGAAGTGAGCCGGCACTTCGACGACGTCCTGGTTCTCGCCAGCCGTTCCTTGCCGAGTTGGATGACCGACCGTCTCGAGCCTTGGGATCTTGGCGATCTCAAGCCTTATACACCGCAGTTCATCACCGGCTTTCAGGCCGAGGCGTACCAGATCGGGCTCGAGGAAGGTTTCGCCGTGGCGTCAGCCAAGATGCAAGCGCGCATCGCCGCCGATGTTCGCCTCGCCATCGGCGGCGACATGCAGCAGATCGAACGCATGGATGTCGAACACGCCAATCGGACGTTCAAGCACATTCTGCTGCCATGCTGGCTTGGCGCGTATCTGTTCGGCGGCAAGAGCTACAGGCTTTGCGTCAACGGCCGGACCGGCCTTGTCCAGGGCGAGCGACCCTATAGCTGGGTCAAGATCGCCGTCGCCGTCGTCCTTGCCCTCATTCTTCTTGCCATTGCCGCCGCAATCTTCGCCGCCGGCGGTTAGCGCATGCCCTGGCTGCGGTGGTCGCGGCGATACTGAAAGGTCCCCTGGCCGATGGCGACGACATTGTCCTTTTGGTCGAGAACCTCGGCATCGCTAAAGAAGGTCCGGCTGCCTCCGAACCGGACCCGCCCGATCGCCTTCAAAACTCCCCCGGTTACCGGGGCGGTGAAGCTCGTTGTCAGCGACAGGGTAAGAGCGCGCCGTCTGCGGCTCGGCTCGGTGCTGAAGCAGCCGGCGTAGCCGCAGACGGTATCGACCAGCGACATCAGCACACCCCCGTGCAGAACGCCGTCACGGTTGAGATGCTGGGTACCGACAGCCAGTTCGGCAACGGCGAGACCCTCGCTCCAGTGCACAAGCCGGTACCCCATTAATTTCTGGTAACCGGAGCGAGGGGTTTCAGGTGGCGATTGGCTGCGGGTGTCGCTTTCTCCTTGGCTCATGAATTGCCTTCAGGCCGCGTATTGTCTTAAGCGGCGTGTCGTCGGCTTTGCACGATCGTGAAGCGCCCAGCCACGAAATCGCTGTCGGTCAGGCAGGTATTCGCGGAAGGGTTGGCCCCCGTGCCATGATAATCGCTGAATGCCGCGGATTGGTTGACAAAAACGCCTCCAGTGAGATTGCAGGAGAGGGGAACCCCACCCTCAATCGCGCTTCGCT
>CAZRWU010000040.1:0-20730 GCA_964603915.1 uncultured Rhodospirillaceae bacterium | reverse complement strand
TGCTGGTGGACGGCGTGTGGCGGGATCAATGGTACGATACGGCGTCCACCGGCGGTCGGTTCGAGCGCCAGCAAAGCCGGTTCCGCAACTGGATTTCCGCCGACGGCTCGACGGGTTTCCCGCCGGAGCCGGGACGCTATCATCTCTATGTCTCCTATGCCTGTCCTTGGGCGCACCGGACGCTCATTTTTCGCGCGCTGAAGGGCCTCGAGGACGTCATCTCCGTATCGGCGGTCGAGCCGCTCATGCTGGAGAACGGCTGGGAACTCGCTGAAGGCGCCGATCCCGTCAACGGCGCGCGTTACCTCTACGAGGTCTATCAGAAGGCGCAACCGGACTATACCGGGCGGGTGACCGTGCCGACGCTGTGGGATAAGCGCAAGCAGACCATCGTGAGCAATGAGTCGGCCGACATCATCCGCATGTTCAACTGCGCGTTTGCCGCGGATGGAGACAACGGGGTCGATTATTACCCTCAGGATCTTCGAGGCGCCATCGACGAGATCAACGACCGGATCTACACGACCGTGAACAACGGCGTTTATCGCGCCGGTTTCGCCACGTCGCAGGCTGCGTACGAGGAAGCATTCGACGCCTTGTTCGCCACGCTCGACTGGATCGAGGAGCGTTTGGCGCACCAGCGCTACCTCATGGGAGAGCGCCTCACCGAAGCGGACTGGCGACTGTTCACGACCTGCGCGCGCTTCGACGCCGTGTACCACGGTCACTTCAAGTGCAACCGTCGCCGCCTGCTCGACTACCCCAACCTATGGGCCTATATCCGCGAGCTGTATCAGGTTCCCGGCGTCGCTCGAACGGTCCACCTTGACCATATCAAGCGCCATTATTACGGCAGCCACAAGACGATCAATCCGACAGGCATCATCCCCAAGGGGCCGGACATCGACTTCACGGCCCCGCATCGCCGTGAAGTCCAGTTCAGAGCGGCATAAGGCAGCGGCGCCGTCGCGCGCCAAACGAGGTCCGCCGCATCGCCCTGGGTGACACGCCGGAGCGGAGTTTCTCCGCATAGGGGTCTTTTTTTCTGCACCGTATGGCTGCTTCACTTTTTTTTTATCTCTTTTTTGTTGTATACCCCAATAAGGGTATCTTGCACCTGTCGGCGGAAGCACTGTTGTCCATGTGCGCGTCGCGGCGGTAGATGCCGGGCATCTTGAGGAAGCGAAATGGTAGCGACGCAAACGCCTTCTCCGCGTTCGGTTGAGGACAACGGTGAGGCGGCGAATCCCTCGCTCGAAGCAGGCGGTGTCGATTTTGAGACTCGCGGCACGATCACGGTGATAAAAGGCGACGTCACCGTTTTGCGCGCCGACGCGCCGCGCGAAGCGCTGGCGATCGGCGCCGCGATCGGCCCGGGCGATGTCGTTGAGACGGGCGCCGAAGCCGTCGGCGGGATCGCCTTTGCCGGGAACACGGGCATTGCGCTCGGCGCGAACAGCATCCTTGTGATCGACGGTCCGGCAACCGACAGCCCGGATCTTGGCGCGGCGGCAACGGTGTCGCTCCCGCAAGGAATAGCCGCCTTTATCGGCGGCAAAAACCTCGCGAGCGGAATGCGGGTGGAGACTCCTGCGGGAACCCTCACGCTTGGCCACGCACAAGGATGCCTGAGGACGCTCCCCGACGGTCGGATCGAGGTCGTGCTTCTTCCCGGCGACGCTGGAGCCGTCGCCGAACTCGTCGTCAGCAACGGAGCCGGCGAGTTCGTTATCGATACCGCCTTTCTCGTCTTTGTCTTCGACTATACAACGCCGCCAACCGCCGACGATCTTATCCCCCTCGATCACCTCCTGACGGCATTTGCCGCGCCCCTCGCCGCTTTGGCCACGATGGGCTTGGCGCCTCTCGACGAGATCTTGGCGGGACTCTTGCCGATCGATGCGGGAGCCGTCAACGATGACACCGGCCTTCGGCTCGCCGCAGCTGACGCCCTGACGGCTCCGGAGAGAATGCTCGCCGCCAGCACGCTTGCGGGTAATGACCAGCAATTCGCCTTGCCGATGACGCAGGTCGACGGCTTGGTCGATGATAACGGCGCCGCGGAGGTCATGCTGGGGAGGACGGCCGCCGGCGGCGATGGACGAACCAGTTATTTCGGCGTCACGAGCGCGTCTCCAGCGCAGCTCCCTGTTGGCGCTCCGGCTCCGTCGACCGGTTCGACTGGCGCGGCCGCCGGCGGTTCAATCATTGGAACGACTGACGGCTTGGGCGCCGCCCCCGGTTCCCTTCCGACGCCCGATGGCGCCGACGGTTCGACCGTCGGCGCCAATCCCGGCGTGGGCTCCGACGGCACGCCAGGTCCGAGCCTTGGCGTTACGCCGGATTCAGGTCCGACCGATGGTTTACCCTCTGATACCGACGGAAGCGTCGCCGGGCCCACGGATCAGTCTCCAGGCAGCGGCAACACCGGCAACTGGCTCATCGGCACCCCGTTCGACGATGTCTTTCCAATTGCTGATTACGACAACTTCCGCTTTATCGAAGGCATCGATGGGCGCGAAAGCTTCGATACCATTCTTGGCGGCGACGGCGACGACGTTCTCGATTTCAGCGCTCCCGGCGCACCCGTTCTCGTCAGCATCGAGTTGATCGACGGCGGCCGCGGCAACGATATCCTCATCGGCGCCGATAGCGACGACCGTCTACACGGCGGCAAAGGCAACGACTTTCTCTTCGGCGGCGCCGGCGACGACGCGTTGGATGGCGGGGACGGCGAGGACATCCTCGACGGCGGCGATGGCGACGACGTCCTCGACGGCAATGACGGCAACGACATTCTCTTCGGCGGCGCCGGCAACGACATCCTGATCGGCGACGCCGGCGACGACCTCCTTTTCGGCGGCGACGGCGACGACATCTTCCTCGTTCGCGGAAAGACCGATGGTCTTGATATCTTCGACGGCGGAGCCGGCATCGACACCATGAGCGGAACCGATAGAGACGACATTTTTCATGTCCTCGACCGGCTCGAGAACATCATCGCGATCGAGTTTATCGATGGCGCCGACGGCTTCGATACCATTCTTGGCGGCGACGGCGACGACGTTCTCGATTTCGGCGCTCCCGGCGCGCCCGTTCTCATCAGCATCGAGTTGATCGACGGCGGCCGCGGCAACGACATCCTCATTGGCGCCAATGGCGACGACCGTCTTTACGGCGCCGCCGGTCGTGACGTACTTATCGGCGGCGCCGGCAACGACGATCTCGATGGCGGCGAGGGGGATGACGTTCTTTGGGGCGGGTCGGGCGACGACGTCCTGACCGGAGGAACGGGAAGCGATGTCTTTGTCTTCCGCCCGGGCGACGGCAACAATCTCATCAGCGATTTTGGTCGCAGAGACCTCATCCGCCTTGAAGGCTTCGCGCCAGCGGACGTGGCGGATCCGATATGGGACGGAGTCAACAGCTTTCTGGTTGCAGGAATCGGTCTGGATCAGGTCGGCATCACGATCCGGGGCTACTCAGTGACAGAGAACCAGCTGGCCATTGCCCCCACGTTCGATCCGGCTCTCACTGCTGCGTGACAGCCGGTGATTTCAAGAGGATCCTCGTTCGACGGCGGTCACATCAACCCGAACGCTGGTTAGCCACATGATGTTGCAATTCATGATAGCGTTCGGTCAGACGCGTGATTTTCTCGCTCAGGGAGCGCATGACGGCCAAAGCCGCTTCCGGATTCTCCGTGACCAGACGAAGGAATACATCGGCATCGATCTTGAGAACCTTGAGAGGTCGCGTCGCCCGAATGGTCGCCGATCGCGACTGGTTGAGGATCAACGCCATTTCGCCGAAAAGATCGGATTTGCCGAGGGTTCCGACCTTGATGAGGCGATCGTCGTGCCCGGTTAGAACATCGACCTCCCCTTCTTCGATAATGTAGGCGCCATCCGCCGCATCGCCCTCGTGAAACAACTCCTCGCCCGCCTCGAAAGTCTGATACTGGCTCGAAAACGCCAAAAGCTTCAGCTTTTTCGGGTCCAGCTTGGAGAACAGCGGAATGCCGCGTAAAATTGAAATTGTCTCACCGTACTGCACGGCGCTTGTGCTCCGTTTGATGTTGTCCCCGACCCTCGATGATCGCTTTATTCTGCGGACATCGCTTGCGCCAAACGGTGCGAGCCGCTTCTCTCGCCGTGCACCCGGTGCTCCGCGATCCTGCCGTTCTCCATGACGACAACATGGTCGAATCCGGAAACATCCTGTTCGTCGCCAACAACCCAGATCTGTCCGACGTCGGCCCACCTGTTGAGAATATTGTCCGTGATGACCGCTTGGCTGGCCGGGTCGAGGCCCGCGATGGCGCCGTCGATGATCAGGAGGTCCGGCCGCTTCAGCAGCGTCCGGCCAATCCCGATCCGTATCCGTTGCGAGCCGGACAGCCGGCTGCCCGCGATGCCCGTTTCGAAATCCAGACCCAACTCGATGATGGCTCGCCTGAGGCCGAGGCGATCGACCACATCTTGGATCAATGCGCCGACATTGCGCTGGCTTTGCGGACGACCATAGACAAGCCGCCCGAACAGGATGTTGTCTTGCACCGAGGCGGCGGGGTTGTAACAGTCAGGATCGAACAAAGCGACCGAAGGACGCAGGTCCTCCGGCAGCCCGGCCGCGAAAACCCGCCGCGCCTCGAGCACCCGGACCTCCATGTCCTCATCGAAAATGCCAAGACGGTGGCGTGCCGGAACCAGCTTGAAAGGAAGCGACAGCAGCAACCGACGGTCGTCGGACGGCAATTGTGAAAGACCCCCCGTTTCGGCGCGACGAACCAGAGCCTGATAGTCTGGCAGCATCTCGGCGCTGATGAAACTGAAACGGGCAAATATCTCGTCGCCCGGCTGGACATCCTGGAACAGCTCGACCATCAGATTCGCCGCCTGCAGGCCGACCTCAAGAAACCGCTGCGTCAGTCCAACTTTATCGAGCACCGAGAGCATGTATGTGTTTTCGGCAATATGATCGAGATCGAACGCGGGACCGATCGGCGCGCCGAACATGACGTTTTCGGCCACGGTCATGTTGCGGTTATAGGTTTCGCGGTCGAACAGTTCGACGAGCCCGGCATGAGACTTCTCCTTGAGGCGCTCGCGCAAAGCAGCCCGCGCTTGCAGCACACATCCGGCCAGCTCCGGACGCGCCTGCGGATCGATCGACGCCTGCAGGCCGAATTCAAAAATGTCGCGATCGATCTCAACCTGCTTCAGAACGTCGAGGGTCCGGTCCAGCAAGGCTTCCGAACCGTCTGCGCCGATGGCGCGGTAGTCGATCCAGTCGGCGGCGATATCGCTCGTCGTATTCCCGGCCTCCCTGGCTTCCCGGACAAACCATTCCCATTCGTGCACGGACTCGCCCGGGTAGTGCGCGGGCGCCAGCGGCTGATGCTTCAATCCATAGTGAAGGTTGTCCTTCACGGTCCCCTGGAACAGAGACGGCGTCGGGCCGATGTAACCGATGCGACGGCCTGTGACATGCTCGGGCAGTGTCGTCAACTCGATATCGCCGATCTTGATCGTGCCGGCGGTCGGCATCAGCAGGCGGGCGAGCAGCTTGGCGATGACGCTTTGTCCTGATCCCTCGCGGCCGACGAGCGCCACCTTATCGCGCAGATCGAATGTGAACGTGGCGCCGTCGACGATGCGCACGCCATGCTCATCCACGAACGTCAGATTGCTGACCACGGCGCGGCCGGAAAGCCGCGGCGCCTCGTCTTCAGGCATCGCCTGCAACGCCGGATCGAGCATTCCGGGCATGGTGAACTGCTCAACCAGCTGTTCGTACTTGATCCGCGAATCCTCCTTTTGCTGGTACCATCCGAGCAGTTCCTTCCAGGGAGCCGAAACATCCTTGTAGGCGGCAAGCACGGCCACCAAGGCGCCAAACGTCAGATCTCCGGAAATGACCAGATAGCCGCCGATGGCGAAAAAGAAAAACGGCGTGAGCTGGCTTAGAAAGTTGTTCAAAAACTTCACGAAAAATTTCTTGCGATAGATCTTGTAGCGGATCGCATAGATCTTTCCCGACCATCGCGCGAAGTCGGCGCGTTCCAGTTCGGCCGTATCGTGGGCATGAACATCCTCTATGCCGGACACGACCTCGCCGATCCGCTCCGACATCTTGCGAACCGTCCGCACGCGTTCCTTGGCAAGAGCGTTGATCTGCCTTTGCAGCTTCGGGATCAGATACACCTGGATCGGAAACATGGAAATCGCGGCCAAGCCCAAAATCCAGTCCTGCATGAACATAAAGACGAGAATCGTCACCAACGTCCCGCCCTGGAAGGCCGGCAGCGCCAGGACATCGCCGACAAAGCCGCCGAGCGGCTCGACTTCCGAGGTGATCATCGCGATCAACTCGCCCTGAGACGTCTTGCGGAAAACCGGCAAAGGAAACCGCAGGATCCGGCTGAACAATTCATAGCGCAGCCGCCGCAACATGCGCTCGCCAAGCTGGCCCTGCAGCACGTTGAGGTAGTAGCGCAAGCCGAAGCGGATCACCACCAGGAGGAGAAACACCAGGCACAGCGCGAACAGGTACTGGATCTGGGTGACTTCGCGTTCAAGAACGATGACGGGAAATTCCGACGATCCGATTGCCCTGTTGATGATGATCTTGGGGAGTTCAAGAGAATAATAAAGAAAGGGAAATGAAATAAACGTCAGAAACAGCAAAAATAACTGCTGACGCCAGCTATACTTGAATATGAATCTGAAAAATGTTGGTTCCATATTTTAAGGCGTGGCTTTCTCCGTGGCGCCCTTGTTGCGCCACCGCGGCCTGAAGTCCGGTGCGGAACACGACGTTGTCATTGCGGGTCGCTCAGGAAAGAGATCAATTCGAAAAGGAAAAGGAACGGGTAGAACTCCTTCCTACGTCAGACGGCCGTCCTTGCGGAGGCGCCCGAACCCGATGACGTGCTGGCAACGACCTGCACCACGTCGCAGGTAAGACCCTGCGCGGCGAGGTCGATGCTGAACCCGTCGCCCGACGGATCCCGCTTGAAATTCATTCGCTCAAGGGCCTGCAGCGCAGGCCGGTTCCGCGCCGTTGGATTGCAACGAACCCACAGACGCAAAGGCTTTGCTTCCGCAACGTCCCGCACAAGGAATGCGAAAAAAGCCGGCTCGATATGGCGCCCCTGGACCCGACAGGAGATCATGAGCTCCTCGATTCGGATCTCGGCAGACCGTCGCGATACAAGCGCAAAGCCAATCGTTCCATAGGTCCCGTAACGGTCCTCGCAGGTGAGGACATACTTTTCGAGACTGCCGTCCGCCAAAAAACCGGCGAGGTCCGCCCTCGCATGGCGGCATCCCGAAAAGTTCAGTTGATTGGTCCGTTGAACCAACTCCGCGACCCTTTGGAAATCACCGGTTTCATAGAGCCGCACGTTCAATTTTATCTCACACGAGCGAAGAAACCCAAGGTAATTTCCGCTCCACTGGCTCAGGCATTGCTCGCGCTGCATCGACTCCTTGTAGTATTGCCGGCGCGCCGCCGCGTCGGCGCTCACGCTGCCGCGAAAGCGTGGCTGGTCAAGAAGGTCGGCGATGTCCCCGGCGTCGTAACAGCTGACCATCGGCAAGGCCTGCGCGACCTCGGCGCGCTCGAACGGGCTGTCGTCGATGAATGCGAAGGTGTCTATGCCGATGTTCAAACGGGCGGCGATCCTCCGGATGCTCTCGCTTTTCGGCGCCCAATTGATCTCGGGGTGCACGAAATACCGGGCTAGATCGAAGCTTTCGAGGCGCCGCCATGCGGAAGCGAAGTCGTTCTTGCTGACGATGCTCATCAGGATTCCACGTCGATCGAGCGCCTCGATCACACCCGCCACGCCCTCGCGTGGCGACACGCGCCCTTCAAGCAGAACCCCGTCCCAAATCGTGTGATCGAGATCGAAGACGACGCATTTGATCGGTTGTTCATGGCGGTTCGCTCCGTCGGCCGAGGCGTCGGCGGGAGCGGCGGCGCGGCCTTCGGCGACGAAATCGGCGGTCAGGAAGACCAACGTGACCGCGGCGTCGGCCGCGGGCATGAGCGTTACCTTGAAACGGCGCCCGGAATCGAGAATGCGAAGAAGCGCTCCGCATCCGAAACGGTGGCACGAGTAACCCGGGACAAGCTGAATTCGCGCGAGAAACGGAGGCGGCAACTCCTCCGGGCCCTCATCGGGCGCCGGCGAAACCCTCATGACCAGTTGCAGCGTCACCGGATCGGGCGACGGATTATAAACTTCGAGAAGGAAGCTGCTCGGGTGCGGGGATGAATGCAGGCGGCTGCGGTGCAACCGGCGCGCCAGCTTGCGGGGGTCGGGCGGCAGGTTTCGCCATCCCGGATTGCCCGTGATGAAGAAAGCGGCCGCGGCGCCGGCGCGCAACAGCGGCCGGACACGGGCGAGTGTTTGCTCTCGACGCAGCACCGCGCCGACATCTTCCATGTGGGTGTTGCCGTCGGCCTCGAGCTTGCCCCATCTCTTGAAGCTGATTTCGGCGCCATAGCCCCGCAACGAAGGGAACCGCCGGTTCTTGTAAATTCCGTAGGTAAAGCGCCGGCACCGTCCGTCGGGACGGCGCTGATAGAGATCGCACGTTGTATAGCAGTCGGGGTCGGCGCACTCGACGCAATGCTCCCCCCACAGCATGAACGACATTTTCGTGACGTCCGTGACATAAGGGTAAGGCGCCGGCGCGCGACCCGAAGCTTGGGCGCGCAGACTCCGTTGATACTGATCGAACTCGAACATCGTTCCTAGCCACTGCTCAGGTTCGCGCTCTGCCTTTGGTATATACGCAAGCTCGACCACGGTGTCTTGCCCGGCCCACCGTCTCCGCAGATCGCCGCTCGGCATGAAACCTTCTCTTGCGCAGGACATCTATTGATATGATACCGGTTTCCACGCTGAGCGGAGGAACCGCCGTGATCCGCGGCCACCGGAAGATTCTGATTTACAGCCATGATTCGTTCGGACTGGGTCATTTGCGCCGATGCCGGACGATCGCGCATGCGCTGGTCGATGAGCGACCGGACCTTTCCGTCCTGATCCTCACCGGCTCGCCGATTATCGGCAGCTTCAGCTTTCGCTCGCGGGTCGACTTCGTCCGCATCCCCGGCGTGATCAAGTTGCGCCACGGCGATTATACGCCGCTCAGCTTGAAGATCGGCATCGACGAGATCTTGCGGCTGCGCGCCTCCATCATTCGTCATACCGCCGAGAGCTTCGCTCCGGACGTCGTTCTCGTCGACAAGGAGCCATGGGGCTTGCGCGGCGAGGTTCGCGAGACCTTGACCATGCTCAAGGCGAGAGGAACCCCGCTGGTGCTCGGGCTCCGCGATGTCATGGATGATCCGGCCGCGTTGGCCGAGGAATGGCAGCGAAAAAACGCCGTTCCCGCCTTGACGGACATCTACGACCACATTTGGATCTACGGCCTGCCGGAGATTTGCGAGCCGCTCAAGGGCGTGCGGTTGCCTCCTGCGGTCGCGGCGAAAACACGCTACACCGGCTACCTTCGACGCTCGGTTTCGGAAATGGACCGCCCTCTTGTCGGCGCCAATCCCTTCGCCGGCCAGCCTTATATTCTGGTTACAACCGGTGGCGGCGGCGATGGCGCCGAGGTGATCGACTGGGTGCTGCGAGCCTATGAGCACGATCCCGGCATTCCCCATCCCGCTCTGCTCGTCCTTGGCCCGTTCATGCGCTCGGCGGCGCAGGCGGCGTTCATGGAACGAGTGGCGCGCCTGGAGCACGTCGAGGCTATCACGTTCGACGCCAACGTCGAAACGCTGATGAACGACGCCGTCGGCATCGTGGCGATGGGCGGCTACAACACCTTCTGCGAGATCCTGTCCTTCGACAAGCGGGCGTTGATCGTCCCCCGGTCGGTTCCCCGCAAGGAACAGTACATCCGGGCTTCGCGGGCGCAGTCGCTGGGCCTTGCGCGCATGCTGCGCATCGACGGCGACGGCGCACCCGAACGCATGGCCACGGCGATCCGGGCGCTTCCCTCGCAACTGCTCCCTTCCGAGGTGCGCATGCCCGGACTTTTGGACGGTCTTGCGATGATCAACGACATGATCGGAAAATGGCTGGATGCTGACGCCGACGTCCCCGCCCGCCTCTCCGTCGCCACCGCCCGTCACTAACGCCGGCGCGGCGGTCGCGTTCGTGCTGAAGGGTTATCCGCGGCTTTCGGAGACGTTCATCGCCCAGGAGATCCATGCCTTGGAGCGGCGCGGGTTGCGGATTCGCCTGTTCTCCCTGCGCCACCCGACCGATGACGCCTGTCATCCGGTCCATCGCGAAATTCGCGCGCCGTTGACCTATCTGCCGGAATACCTCCACCACCAGCCCTTGCGGGTCATCGGCGCATGGCGGACGGTCCGCAAGTTGCCCGGCTACCGACGCGCCTTCGACTCATGGCTCCGCGACGTGCGTCGCGATCCAACCCGCGGCCGGCTGCGCCGCTTCGGCCAGGCCCTGGTTTTGGCCCACGATCTTCCCGACGACGTCCACTGGCTCCACGCCCATTTCCTGCACACGCCGGCCTCGGTGACGCGCTACGCCGCGCTGATTCTTGGCCTGCCGTGGAGCGTGTCGGCGCACGCCAAGGACATCTGGACCACGCCGGCATGGGACAAGCGCGAGAAGTTGATCGGCTGCCGCTGGCTGGTCACATGCACGCGCTTTGGCGCTGACCACCTGAGATCCCTTGCGCCCGATCCGAACAAGATCGAGCTGATTTATCACGGGCTCGATGGCGGCCGCTTTCCTCCGTTCCCGCATGCTGCCTCCATGCGCGACGGCTCCGATCCCGGCGATCCGGTGCGCCTTCTGTCGGTTGGCCGGGCGGTCGAGAAGAAGGGCTACGAAGTGCTGCTGCGGGCGCTGGCGATGCTGCCGAAGACACTGTCGTGGCGCCTCGTTCACATCGGCGGCGGACCCCTCCTCGGTCGGCTGAAAAGGATGGCGCGCGAGACCGGCCTCGATCGCCACATCGACTGGATGGGTCCGCAGGCGCACGATGCGGTTCTCGGTCAGTACCGCGCCGCCGACATTTTCGTGCTCGCCGCGCGCATCGCCGCCGACGGCGACCGCGACGGTTTGCCCAACGTGCTCATGGAGGCGCACAGCCAGGGCCTCGCCTGCGTTTCCACGCGTGTCGGGGGCATTCCCGAACTGATCGTCGACGGCGAAACCGGCCTGCTCGTCGCGCCCGATGAGCCGCAGGCTCTCGCCATTGCGTTGGAGAGGCTGCTCCGCGATGCGCCGCAGCGCGCTCGTCTTGGCGGCGCCGGGATGCTGAGGGTGCGCGCGCATTTCACCCTGGAGCGGGGAATCGATCGGCTGATCGACCGGTTCTGCGGCGGCGCGGGCCATGCCGAGGAGATCGCACAGTGCGCATCGCCTTCTATGCTCCGATGAAAGCGCCGACTGATCCTCATCCATCGGGTGAGCGGCAAATGGCGCGACTGCTGTGGGCCGCGCTCGAGAGGGCGGGATACGAGGTCGAACTGGCCTCGACTTTCCGCAGCTACGATGGCGGCGGATGCAGCCAGCGGCAACAACGGTTGGCTGCCCTTGGCGGACGGCTTGCCGAACGGATGACAGGGCGCTTTTGCGGGAAGGCGGCGTCGCTACGGCCCGCGCTCTGGTTTACCTACCACCTTTATCACAAGGCTCCGGACGGGCTGGGGCCGACGGTATCGCGCGCCCTCGGCATACCGTACGTCGTTGCTGAAGCTTCTTCGGCCCCTCGTCAGGCGCGAGGCCGGTGGGCCGCCGGATACCGCGCCGCCAACGAAGCCATCGCGACCGCGGATCTGGTGATCCTGTTGAACCGGGCGGACCGCCTGTGCGTCGCGCCCTTGATCGCCGACAAAAGCCGTCTCGTGGACCTCCCGCCGTTCGTCGATGCCGCCGCATTCCGCCTCGCCGAGCGAGACCGTCATCGGCTGGCGCTGGCGAAGCGCCTCGATCTGGAGACGGATGAACCCGTTCTGCTCACGGTGGCGATGATGCGGCATGGCGATAAGTTGAATTCCTATCGGGTGCTCGGCCGCGCGCTGAGCCTGATCGCGGATCGGCGATGGACACTGCTTGTCGCCGGCGACGGGCCGGCGCGTGCCGAGGTCGAACGGGCGCTCGCCGCGGTCGGCGATCGGGTGCGGTGGCTTGGCCGGGTCGCGACCGAGGCGTTGCCTGCGGTTTATGCGAGCGCCGATCTTTACGTCTGGCCGGCGGTCAACGAGGCTTACGGCGTTGCTCTCCTCGAAGCCCAGGCCGCCGGCGTGCCGGTGGTCGCGGGGCGCTGCGGCGGCGTTCCGGACGTGGTCGCCGACGGTGACACCGGCCGCCTTGTGCCAGTGGGCGACGCGCCGGCTTTCGCGCGCGCCGTTGCCTGTCTGCTCGACGATCCGGCATCCCGTCTCGCCTTGGCCGGCCGCGCCTCGTTGCGCGCGGCGACGCGGCACGACATCGCTTCCGCCTCCTCCGTCCTTGCCGTCTGGTTGGAGCGGCTGGTTCGCAACAAGGAGCCTGATAAGGCGCTGGCATGAGCGGCCGCGTTCTGTTTTACGCCCAGCACCTGCTTGGCGTCGGCCACATCAAACGGGCTTCCATCATCGCCCGGGCGATGGTGGCGCAGGGTCTCGACGTTTGGGTCGTGCTTGGCGGCGCGCCGGTGTCGGGCATCAGCTTTGAAGGTTGCGCGAGAGTGCCCATGCCACCGATCCGGGCCGCCGACGCGACATTCAGCACGCTCGTCGACCAAGACGGCGCACCCATCGACGATGCTCTCCGCGAGGCCCGGGTGACGCGTCTGCTGAGCGAGCTTGCGGTGGTTGAGCCGGACGTTCTGCTGGTCGAGCAGTTCCCCTTCGGCCGCCGCGCGTTCCGCTTCGAATTAATGCCGCTGCTCGCGGCGGCGCGCAGCCGGCGTCAACCGCCCCGCATCGTCTCGTCGGTTCGCGACGTGCTGGTTCACAAGGCGAATCCCGAGCGGCGGCGTGAAATGGTCGCCATCGCGCGAACATGGTTCGACCGCATTCTCGTCCACGCCGACGCCAAGCTAATCCCGTTGCAGGCATCGTTGCCCGAAGCGGAAAAACTCTCGCCCTTGATCCGCTACACCGGGTTCGTCAGCGATCGCACGGACGCGCGGGCGGATGCGGGACGCCAAGCCGGCCGCGGCGAGGTCATTGTTTCTGCGGGCGGCGGCGCCGTCGGCGAACCGCTGCTCCGCGCCGCTTTGGCGGCAAAACCGCTGACCCGGCTCGACGGCCACCCCTGGCGCGTCATCTGCGGCCCGAACATGCCTCGAACGGTGTTCGCAGACTTGGCGTGGCACGCCTCCGCCGGCGTCATCGTCGAGCGATGGCGACCCGATCTGCCAACGCTTCTCAGAAACTGCGTTCTCTCCATCTCGCAAGCGGGTTACAATACCGTCATGGATGTCATTCAGGCGCGCGCGCGAGCGGTGGTCGTTCCCTTTGCCGAGAACAATCAGACGGAACAGGAATTCCGAGCCCGCGTCTTCGCGATTCATGGCCTGCTCACCATGGTCGATCCCGCCGCGGTGACGCCGGAAGCGATTGCGCGGGCCGTCGACGCTGCTCTCGACGCCGAACCGAGCAAAATGGCGATCGCCATGGCCGGGGCCGAAACGACAGCGCGCGAAGTTGCGGCATTGTGCGGCAGTCGGAGGGAATGAGAACCGGCGAGACAGATTTCTGGAAATGGGGCGCTGGAGCGAGCGACGCGCGTAACGGGACGTGAACACCATGGCGGCATGGCAGCAACTCTCGGAAGAATTGAACCGCTGGCACGACCGTGGCCGCATCGCCACCTTCTGGTGGCGGGACGATGATGCGACCCGCGCTTCCCCTGAACTGGCGCGCTTGCTGACCATCGGCGCCGAGCAGGATGTTCCAGTGGCGCTGGCGGTCATTCCTCGCGATGTCGACGGCTCCTTGCGTGAACTTCTGACCGCTTATCCGCGCGCCGCGGTGCTTCAGCATGGCTGGAGTCATGAAAACCACGCGCCGAGCGAGGAGCGACAGGAAGAGCATGGTCCGCACCGGCCGCGCGCGATCATGGCGGAGGAACTGGCCGAAGGTTGGCGGCGGATTGCGGCGATGCCGGGAGCCTTGCCGGTGCTGGTGGCGCCGTGGAACCGGTTCGATCCCGAGCTTTTGCCGATGTTGCCGAGTATCGGCCTTTGCGGCATTTCAACCCTGGGACCGCGTGGCGCGGCCGAGCCGGCGCCGGGCGTGCGACGCACGAACGTCCACATCGACATCATGGACTGGCGCGGCACGGGCGGGTTTTTCGGCGACGACCGGGTGCTCGACCAGGTCCTCCAGCATCTTGTCGCCCGGCGATGCGGAACGGCGGATGCGGCCGAACCCACCGGGTTGATGACTCATCATCTGTTTCACGATGACGGCTGCTGGCGTTTCATCGCGCGGTTTCTCAGCCACACCCGCAATCACCCGGCCGTGAGATGGCTGGACGCGCGGGAAGCATTCTGGCCGTGACCACGCACGTTTATTCCGCGGTTGCTCTCGTTGGCGACTATCTGCGCGCGAGCGGCGGATTGTGCCTGGTCGGGCTGCCTCTCGCGATCACCGAAACCGCGGCGGCGGCGACGCTTCTTCTTGTCATCTTTGCCGCGATTTTCCTCCTGCATGGCGCCAAGACCGTCAGCCGCCATGTCGCGCGCATCGACCTCGGCGAGGACGGCATTCGCAGTCGCGGATTGACGCGGGCCGAGATCCGCTGGCGGGATCTGCGCAAACTGAAACTGGCGCATTACTCCACGCGCCGCGATCAAAGCGGCGGTTGGCTGCAATTGGTTCTGATCGGCGATGGCAAGCGGCTGAGAATCGACTCGTATTTGCAGGATTTTCCAGTCGTCGTGGCGCGGGCCATGCTCGCGGCCGAAGAGAACCGCATCCGGCTTGATGCGGCGACGGTGGCCAACCTCGAAGCGCTGGGTCTTGCCCCGATGATGGCGGCGTCACGAGCGCGGAGCCGATCCGAATGACCGATCTGCTCCAGGTGCGCAATCTCCAGGTCAAATTCCAAACCCAGGCCGGCGCGTTGCAAGCCGTGGACGGGCTCACGTTCCGGGTGCGGCCGGGCTCGTCGGTTGCCCTCGTTGGAGAATCCGGCTCGGGAAAGTCCGTCACCGCCCAGGCGATCCTGGGCATTCTCCCCCGCACCGCCCGCATCACCGGCGGAGAGATCCTGCTTGCCGACCCGGATGCGCCGGGACAGATCATCGACCTCGCCAAGCTTGATCCCGCCAGTCCCCGCTTTCGCGCCATCCGCGGCGACGTGATTTCGATGATTTTCCAGGAACCGATGACTTCGCTCTCGCCGTTGCACACCATCGGCGACCAGATCAGCGAGGCTCTGTTCTTGCATCGCGACATGGCAAGAAAGGAGGGCTATCGGACAACGCTCGAGATGCTGAAGCTGGTCGATTTTCCGGACCCGGCTCGCGCCTACGATGCTTTCCCCTTCGAGCTCTCGGGGGGATTGCGGCAGCGGGCGATGATCGCCATGGCTCTCATCTGCCATCCCGCCCTGCTCATCGCCGACGAGCCGAGCACCGCCCTCGACGTGACGATCCAAGCGCAGATCCTGAAACTGATTCAGGATCTCCAAGCCGAGCTTGGCATGGCGCTTTTGCTCATTACGCACGATCTCGGCGTGGTCGCCAACGTCGCCGAGGAAGTGGTGGTGATGTATCAAGGCCGGGTCATGGAAAGCGGGATGCTGCACGACATCTTCGGCGATCCCCGCCACCCCTATCTCAAGGCGCTGCTGCGCGCCGTTCCGCATTTCGACATGAAAGCGGGGGAGCGCTTGGTGCCGCTTCGGGAAATCGCTTATCAGGCGGGAGCGTTGCTGGCCTCCGGCGAAAAACCCAAAAGCGGCGTTCCGCTTCTCGAGGTGAAGGGGTTGACGAAGAGCTTCACCACTCGCAAGCGTCGCGGGATCTTCTCGAGCCAGTCGTCCAGCGCCCGCAAGGTGGTCGACGATGTCAGCTTCCGCGTTGCCGCTGGCAGCTGCCTCGGCCTCGTCGGCGAGAGCGGCTGCGGCAAAACGACCGTCAGCAAAATCATCATGCGCGCCATCGCGCCCGATAGCGGCACGGTCACCTACCACGATCGCGGCCGGCCGGTCGATGTGCTGTCCCTCGACAGTCGCGCGCTGATGCTGTTCCGCCGCAAGATCCAGTACGTTTTTCAAGACCCCTTCAGTTCGCTCAATCCCCGCATGACGGTGCTCGACATCGTCAGCGAGCCGCTCGTCATTCACGGCATCGGCGACGACGCCTATCGGCGCGAAATGGTCGTCGAGTTGATGCGGGTGGTCGGCCTCGATTCCCGCTACCTGTCGCGTTACCCCCACAGCTTTTCCGGCGGCCAGCGTCAGCGCATCGGGATCGCCCGCGCCCTCGCCCTCAAGCCCGAACTGTTGATCTGCGACGAGCCGGTGTCCGCCCTCGATGTTTCGGTGCAGGCGCAGATTCTCAACCTTCTTAAGGACCTGCAAGTCGAGCTGGGGCTGACGTACCTGTTCATCTCGCATAACCTCGCCGTCGTCGACTACATGGCCGACCGCATCGCCGTCATGTGCGCCGGCCACCTCGTCGAGGAGGCGCCCCGAGAAGTCCTGTTTCGCCAGCCGGTACATCCGTACACGCGGGCGCTGCTGGCCGCGGTCCCCTATCCCGATCCTGCCCGGCGGTTGAATTTCTCGGCGCTGATGGACGGGCGGGCATCGATCCCGGAGGCGTGGCCGCCGCCGTTCACGATCGGAAACACAACCCCAAGCTTGTTCGATTTGGGCGCCGGTCACTTTGTCCGAGCCCATTCGGCGCCACTTGCAAGTGCGGAGCGGGTAGCATGACCATGATGAAGACGCTTGTTGCTCTGATCGCAACGGGATCGATGGCGATGGCAGGCGCGGCGCAGGCCTATGTGGAGCCGCCAAGCCTCGTCGACGCCGTGCAGGCCGGCAAGTTGCCGCCGGTGGACGAGCGGTTGCCGGAAAACCCCAACGTCGTCGACCTGACGGAACTGGGCAGGGAACCCGGGCAACATGGGGGCATGTTGAGAACGTTGGTGGGGCGCGCTCAGGATACCCGGATGATGGTTGTCTATGGCTACGCCCGCCTCGTCGGCTTTACGCCCGAGTGGGAGGTGGTGCCGGACATCCTCGAGCGAATCGACGTCGAGAATGAACAGGTCTTCACCATGCACCTGCGCCCGGGGCACAAGTGGTCCGACGGACATCCTTTCACCGCCTCCGACTTTCGCTATTACTGGGACGACGTCCTCAACAACGCCGAGATGTCGCCGGGCGGGCTCCCCGCCTTTCTGATGGTCAACGGTCAGCCGCCGCAATTCGAGGTCATCGACGAGACGACGGTGCGCTATCGCTGGGAGGCCCCGAACCGCAACTTCCTGCCTGCATTGGCGGGGGCGCGTCCGGAAGAGCTTTTCCAGCCGGCGCATTACCTCAAGCAGTTCCACGCTGGGTACGCCGATCCAGCCGAGCTGGAGCGCAGGGTCGCGGCCGAGGGGCAACGCAACTGGATCGCCCTGCATTTCAGCAAGTCGCAGCAATACAAGAACGAAAATCCCGAGCTGCCGTCGCTGCAACCGTGGGTTCTGGTCACGCAACCACCCTCGACCCGCTTCATTTTCGAACGCAATCCCTATTTCCACCGTGTCGACAAGGCCGAGAAGCAGCTGCCCTACATCGATCGCGTCGCCATGACGGTCGTCAACTCGAAATTGATTCCGGCCAAGGCGGCGGCGGGAGACACGGATCTTCAGGCGCGCGCCCTTGGCTTCGAAAACTACGCGATCCTCAAGCGCGGAGAAGCGCGGCACAACTACCGCGTCCACTTGTGGCAATCGGCCGCCGGCGCGGAGATCGCTCTCTATCCGAACCTCAACGTGGCCGATCCGGTATGGCGGGAGGTGGTCAGAAACCCGGACTTCCGCCGGGCGCTGTCGTTGGCGATCGACCGTCAGGAAATCAACCAGTCGATCTACTTCGGGATGGCCGACGGCGGCGGCAACACCGTTCTGCCCGGAAGTCCGCTTTATCGGCCGGAATTCGCAACCGCATGGACGGACTTCGATCTTGCCAAGGCGAACGCGCTCCTCGACGCCGCGGGACTCGCCAAGCGCGGCGGCGGCGGCGTCCGGTTGCTCCCCGATGGGCGCTCGGCGGACATCATCATCGAGACGGCGGGCGAGGATCCCATCGAGGTGGATATTCTGCAGCTTGTCCGGGATTCATGGCAGAAGGTCGGCCTCAAGGCTCACATCAAGGTGCTCCAGCGGGATGTGATGCGCAATCGCATCTTCGCGGGAGAGACTCTGATGGCGGTGTGGAAAGGCATGGAGAACGGGCTGCCGACGGCGGAGATGCCCCCGCTTGAGCTGGCGCCGGTGAGCCAGATCCAGTTGCAGTGGCCACAGTGGGGTATGTACTACGAAACCCAGGGCCAGGCCGGCGCGCCGGTGGATCTCGATCCGGCCAAGGAACTTCGCGCGCTCTACGATCAATGGCAGGCGACCGCCGATGCTGACGAGAAGGCGGAGATCTGGCGGAAGATGCTGTCGATCTACAGCGATCAGGTTTTCTCGATCGGAATCATTCGCGGCGTGCCGCAGCCGGTGGTCGTCAGCGGATCTCTCCGCAACGTTCCGGAGGAAGCGATCTACAACTGGGAGCCGGGCGCTCACTTCGGGATGCACCGTATCGATACGTTCTGGTTCGACTCCAACACGCAGGCGCGCGCCGATTGACCACGCGCCATGCTGACGTACCTCGCTCGACGGCTGTTGACGATGATGTTGACGCTGCTCGTCATCAGCGCGCTCGTTTTCGTCATCATTCAGTTGCCGCCGGGCGATTACCTCAGCAGCTACATCGCCGAACTGCAGGCTCAGGGCGAGCTGGTCCCACCGGAAAAGATCGAGTTTCTGCGTCACCAGTATGGCCTGGACCGGCCGATGCTGGAGCAGTATCTCATCTGGGTGACGGGCCTTCTTCGCGGCGATCTTGGTTATTCCTTCGAATTCAATCGCCCCGTATCGGAGGTCGTCGGGGACCGTCTTTTTCTTTCCGTCGTTCTTAACTTCGCAACGATTATTTTCATCTATATCGTCGCCTTCCCGATCGGCGTTTATTCGGCCACCCACCAGTATAGCTGGGCCGACCACGGGCTGACCCTTCTCGGCTTTCTCGGCTTGGCGACGCCGAATTTCCTTCTCGCTCTGATCCTCATGTACCTCGCCAATGTCTGGTTCGGCACTTCCATTGGCACCTTGATGGCGCCCCAATATGTCGATCAGCCATGGAGCATGGATAAAGCGCTATCGGTTCTGCAGCATTTGTGGGTGCCCGTGGTGGTGATCGGAACATCGGGAACGGCGGGAATGATCCGCCGGCTCCGCGCCAATCTCCTTGACGAGCTGCAAAAGCATTACGTCACGACCGGACGGGCGAAGGGGCTTCCGCCGGGCCGCCTGTTGGTCAAGTACCCGCTCCGCATGGCGCTCAACCCGTTCATCGCCGACATCGGCAACCTGTTGCCGCAGGTCGTCTCGGGATCGGTGATCGTCTCGGCGGTGATGTCGCTGCAGACGACGGGTCCCATGCTCCTCGGCGCCCTGCAAAGCCAGGATATGTACCTCGCCGGCTCGTTCCTGATGTTCCTCGCCGCCCTCACCGTCGTCGGCATGTTCATCTCGGATATTCTTCTGGCCATGCTGGATCCGCGCATCCGCCTTCACGGCAGGACCGCCTCATGAGCGAGCGCCTGCCGCATTTCGTTTCCTCGGCGCCCTTCGACGTTCACGCCGGCGAACAGCTGACGCCGGAGCAGGAAAAATACTATCTGGCCTCGCAGTGGAAGATGATCTGGTGGCGATTCAAGCGGCACCGGATCGCGGTCGCTGCCCTGTTCATTCTCCTTGGCTCCTATGCCGCCATCGTAATCGTCGAGTTTCTCGCCCCCTACAATCTGCACACGCGCCACATCGCTTACATTTACGCGCCGCCACAATCGATACGCCTCTTTCACGACGGCGCGTTCGTCGGCCCCTTCGTTTACGGCTACCGCTTCGAGCTCAATCTGGAGACGCTGCGTCGCGAGTATGTCGTCGACCGTTCCGAGCCGCAGCGGCTCCGGTTCTTCTGCCGCGGCGATCCGTATCGGTTCTGGGGGCTTTTCGACGCCGACTGGCACCTCATCTGTCCGCCGCATGGCGGCACGTTCTTCCTCCTCGGCACCGACCGGCTTGGCCGCGACATGGCGTCGCGACTCCTCTACGGCGGCAGAATATCGCTCACTGTCGGGCTTATCGGCATTACCGTCAGCTTCATCATCGGCATTACCGTCGGCGGTCTCGCCGGCTATTTCGGGGGGTGGATCGACAATATCGTGCAGCGGATTATCGAGATCATCCGCTCGCTTCCGGAACTGCCGCTGTGGATGGCGTTGTCGGCGGCGATGCCGATCACCTGGAGTCCCATCGTGGTGTACTTCGGCATCACCTTGATCCTCGGCCTTCTCGACTGGCCGGGGCTCGCCCGCGCGGTGCGCTCCAAGCTCTTGGCGTTGCGCGAGGAGGACTTTTGCGCCGCCGCCAAGCTCATGGGCGCCCGGCCGCAGCGCA
>CAZRWU010000039.1:13454-21097 GCA_964603915.1 uncultured Rhodospirillaceae bacterium | reverse complement strand
TTTTGTCTGAAAGGCCATAAATCAGGCATCAAGTTTCACCAAAATTTGGGAAACAAGCCAATTCATCACCCATAGGTAACGCTTCGGGCTTGAAAGGCCGGTGGAGCCTTCGGTGCCGCGGCGGCGATTGGCGAGCCGCGCCGCCTCAGGGCCGACGCGAGCGATCGTCGGCCAGATGAAGGCGTCGTTACGGCCGCTTTGGCACGCCAGTTGCTCCTTGCCGAGAACCACTTGCGCGAACTCGATGCGGCTCTCGAAGGGCTCGGCGTAGACCCGATGCGGCAGCGAAAGGTCCCTCAGCGCGAGCTCGTAACGGTTCTTCAAGCCATGCCCTTGCTGGGGATGCTCCTCGATCAGGATGCCGCAGGTGCGCGAATTGCCGACATCGAGAACCAAATCGACCGGGATCGGAGTCAGAACATCATCCCGCGCATTGGAGCGAATGACGATCTCCGGCAAGTGCGCTTCTGCGGCGATGAGGGCGAGCCAGTTGAGATAGTGCGCTTGATGGCTGTACCGCTTGATTTCGTCTTCGATATCCTCGATCGGCAGGCCGAGCCGCTTGGGCGCCTGATCGGCGAACATCTCGCGGACCCACTCCGCGATCCACGGAACCTCGAGAAACCACCCCATCTCGTGGGCCCGGTGGGCAAGCTGGAAAGAGGCGCCGGCCTGCACGTCCGCCAATGTCGGCGCGAGGTAGGCAAGATCCTCGACGTCGCGGAACACGTTGGTGTCGAAGGCGCAAGTCAAGCGGTGAGTGCCGCCGTGCACATCCTCGCCGGGGACGAGAGCGACGAGCCGCCCGCGCGCCCATGTCGTCGGCCCCTCGGCGAACTGTCGCTGACGGCCGGCGCGCAAATAGGGCAACGGCAGCCAGCATTCCTGCAGAACTTTGACCGACTCCTCCATCGCCATGGTGTATTTCGGCTTGACGCCGACGCCAGAATTGCCGGGATGAGTGAAGCGGTCGGTGCGCGCGTCGTAGTCGAGACGGGCCAAAGAGCGTTGACTGGACTGCAAGACGAACGCGCCGGGCTCCTCCCGCCGCAGATCGAGAGTCAGGCCGAAGTCCATGAATTGGACGCCGGTGCGCATGATCAGCGTCGCGCGTTCAGAGAACTTTACCAGTTCAGCAAGCATCCTTGGGCGTATTTCCTCCTCGGCAGATGCTCTCGGCGTGTCAGCGCGATATGGTCACGGGGAAGGTGCTTCCATCTTCGTTCATCCCTTCGCAGTCGGCGCGGCCGTCGGCGCCGACCTTGCAGACGACCCGCGGCGCATTGAACGTGGCGCCATCAGGGCACTTGATCGCGCCCTGTGTAATGATCAACCGACCGCTCTCCATGGTCGATTTGGCGGGACCGGTACACGCCTGTTTCTGGTCGCCAACCGCGCGCTGCATGGTGACCGCTCCCTCGCCGCTCTTGAAGGTATATCCCAACTGAATGGGATTGCCGGAGGTATCCTGAAGGCCGGTGCTCGATCGCCAGCCGCCATCGAGGAAGCCGGTATCTCCGTCCCGAACCGATTGAGGCGGGATCGTCAGCGGCGTGCTCGATTGTTCCGGCGTTGCCGCCGGATCCCCGGCCGCCGCCGACTCGGTTGCCGCAGTGCCGTCGGCGGGAGCGGTCGGATCCGCCATGGGCGCAGGCTCGGGCGCGGCGGGATCATCGGGAGCAGGGGCCGGATCGGTAACTTGCCCGGGCGGTTCGGCAGTTTCCGCGGCATCCGATGCTCCTGCCGGATCGTCTGTTTCTGGCGCTTCGACGGCGCCCTCGGGCGTTGCCGTCGCCCCTTCGCCTTCGGGGGTTTCCAAGCCCGCTTCGGGCGCGCGGTCGCCGGGTTGACCCAAAACCGACACGCCATCCGAGCCATAAACGATGCGTCGGTCGTCTCCGCCGCGGACATCGACCGAACCGCCGTCGACGCCGTGAACCGGCGCACGGTCTTCATGAATTATCACAGGGACATCCTCCGCAGGAACCACCGGCGTCGCGGGTTCCTCAACCACGACAGCGGCCGTCAACCAAGGCGGGAGAGGTAATGCGACGCCCCACATCCTCAGTCCGAACCAAAGCAACAACAACAGCAGAAGGAGCAAAAGCAGGAGGAGCGGCAGCCACCACCATCGCCACCACCCCCGGCGCGGTTCCTCCTCGGCCTCAAGCGGAGTCGATGGCGGGACGGGTTCGGCCGCAGCGCTCGCTCCCGCCGCCGCCGAAACGAGCGGCGCTTCCGGCGCCGCGTCGCCGACATCGAGGTTGCCGATGATGTCGTGGCCGGGCGGAGCATCGAGAGGATGAAAGCCCCAGAACGTGATGGCCGGACGACCTTCAACCAAATAGATGTGGTCGTCGCTTGGGATTTGCGTCGCTTGCGCGAGGAGTTTGCCAAAGACCTGAAATTCGCTGCTTCTCTTGTCTTCGCTACCCTCGTTGAGCAATTTCGCGCTCAGCTCGGCCAGCTTCGCGCGGGTTGCCTGAAGCGCGTTTTTGGCTTGGCTCCGCTCTTCCGGGCTCGCCGCCGACCACGGCACAACGTCCCCGGCGATCGGGGCGTACCAGTCGATGACATCACCCTGTTCATTCTGCTTTGGGATTGCGAATACGGCCGCAGTTTCAGCACCAGCCCGTCGGCGAATGGCTGCCAGCAGCTGGCTGGCGGCGCTATATACAGGCTTGCCAACGGCTCCCAGCGGGCAGAATTCCGTTAAACTCCCCGAGCGGAGCAACGCTCCCGCCATCGCCGTCACTTTCCTACGATGATTCGTTTACCTGTCTGCCTACGTTATCAAGGGCAGTGGGGCGGCTTCAATGCCTCTTCAGCAGCTTTTTTTATCATCCTTTCGAAGGAAAGACCATCTTCGGGTCGAAGAATGCGGCCTCCGGTAACAGTCGCCAAACAATTGGCGGCGCCATCGCCAACGATATCGACGACGTTGATCTTGATCTGTGGCTTGCGTTCCTTGAGTCGGCGCGCGGCGGCGCAAGGGTCTTGGCCGCAACTGTCCTCGCCATCGGAAATGACGACCAGAACTGCGGCGGCCTCGACGCCGTCGACCATTTCTCCTGCGTCGAGCAACCCTTGCGCCAATGGCGTCCCCTGCATGGGCCTGAGACCGGCGACCTTGCTGTAAAGAGCGCCGCGTTGCGCGCCGCTGTAGAAGCCATGCTTTGTGGCTTGGGGACAGTGCTGCAAGGTGACAAGCCCCACATCGACATCATCAGGAAGGCTGCGAACGACATTGCTGACGCCTTTCTTGGCTTCATCGAGGCGGGTCGGACCGGAAACATCTCCGAATACGAGAGCGCCGAGACCGAAAAGGCCGCCGAGCGAGCGCAGCTGCCTTTGGATTTCCGCCTTCGAGGCATTCGCCGAAAGTCCCATGCTGCCCGACGCGTCGAGGACGATGGCGACGTCCGGGGCCTGTTCGGGCGAGCGCTCGCCCGGGCAAGGCGCGAGGGCGTCGGGCCTGGGCGAAGGCGGCGTTCCGGCGGCGCGGGCGGTCGCCGCATCTTGCCGTTTCTTGGCTGTCTTTTCTTGCTCTTCAGCCGCTTTTCTCCTCTCTTCTTCCGCCACGCGCTGGCATTCGTTGAGGGTGGCGTGGAGGGTGGCGGCGATCTGGCCGAGGCGGTGGGCGAGGTCTTCGCCGTGCGCGGCGAGGCGGCGCAACTCGTCCTTGAGCGGGCACGCCGCCAGTTCCTCGCTCAGCCGCGCCTGCGCGGCCGCCAGCGCCGTTTGCAGGCGCGCTTCGTCGTCGCGCGCGGCGAGGAGGGCGCGCTGGGCGGCGCAGCGGGCGAGTTCCTCGTTCAGGCCGGCCGCGAGCGCGGCGAGGCGGCGGTTGAGGACGGCCTCTTCCTCCTTGGCCGCGGCCAGCAGCGCGGCAACGTCTGGACCCCATGGCGGCCATGGCAGAGCGGCCACGGCAAAAAGGCCGGCGCCGCCGGCGGCGAGCAGGAGCAGCGCCAGCGCCAGCCACAGCCCGCGCCGCCCCGTCCCGGCCGGCGCAGTTGCGACAGCCGCCGGCGGCTCCGACGGCGGCGCCGGCAGCGGTTCGCTCGCCGCCGGCTCGGCCAGCGGCCGGTGGCCCCAGAAGGCGATCACCGGCTGGCCGCCGACGACGTAGACCGTCTCCTCGCCGGGAAAGCTCAGCGCCGCGCGCAAGCGCTCAGCCGCCGCCGGCTCGACCGGCCGCAGCCGCTCGGCCAGGGCGCTTAGCGACTCCAGCCGGTCGGCAAGAAGCGCGCGAACCTCGGCCCGGGCATCCTCCGCCAGCGCCGCCAGCGCCACCGGCTGACCCGCCAGATCGGAATACCAGTCGACAAAACCCCGCTCGACATCCGCCGCCGGCCGCGCCAAAACCGACGCCGTCACCCCCGGCAGATGACGCCGGATCAGCGCGTCGAGCTCGCCATGCAGCGCCGCGTCCGGCGCCGCCTCCGCCACCGGCCGATATCTCCCCATCGCAAGCCGCGCAACCCGAAGCCGGTGGGCCATGATCCCTCGCGCAAACCTTCCCCGGCAATCATCGTTCGCGTTGCCGCGCGGTGCAAGGAGCCTTCAAGCGCATGTGCGCAGGGGCGGCGCGACAAGCCGGGGCGCAGGAGACGCAGGGAGCCTCATCTCCTCCAACCGAGCCTACTGCTTGCAGGCGTGCCTCAGTCCATCGATCAAGGCGTCGAACACGTTGGCGCTGTCGGGAGAAAGCGGCCGGCTCACGCCCTGTCCGAAGGCCCTGATGAACGCGGCGTAAACGCCCAGTGAACGCCCCGAAACGAGAAAGATCGGGGTTATTCCCGCCGACTTCAGGGCCGACATCACCTGCTCGGCGGAGGGATAGTCCTCGTCAAGCGGCCCCACCCCGCCCTTGCCGGAAGAGGGACGGGGAGCGCCCCCCGGGCGGCCAGGCGCCCAGTCGCCCGCCACATGCGGCGCGGCATCCGTGAGCAGGACGACGAAGCGGCGCGCTTCCTTGCGAAAGCCGATGTTCGTTGCATTCGCAACCATCTCGATCAACGCTTCGTACTGGGCTTCCGGTCCGTCGCCTCCTTCCACGACCCGCAGGCCGCGAACGGCCGCGAGCAGCGCCTCGCCTTCCCCGGTGAGATTGAGATGGTTCTTATAGACGTACGTATTGCGCGCCCCGAACGCCGGGTGGGGCTTGTCCATGAAGGAACCCACGCCAAAACGGACGTCCGGGCCGAATGTGCCGGCCTCAACCCGGGCAAGCAAGTTGTCGACCAGCCTGATCATGTTCGGCAGATCGTCGGCGAACGAACCCGTCAGGTCCTGAAGGAAATAGATGTCGACCGGCGGCGCGTCGCCTTCGGCGGTGACACACACGGATGTTCGCGCCAGCTTCCCCATCCGCTCGCGTTCGTCGGCCCGCGCCTTGAGACGCTGGCATTCGTTGAGGGTGGCGTGGAGGGTGGCGGCGATCTGGCCGAGGCGGTGGGCGAGGTCTTCGCCGTGCGCGGCGAGGCGGCGCAACTCGTCCTTGAGCGGGCACGCCGCCAGTTCCTCGCTCAGCCGCGCCTGCGCGGCCGCCAGCGCCGTTTGCAGGCGCGCTTCGTCGTCGCGCGCGGCGAGGAGGGCGCGCTGGGCGGCGCAGCGGGCGAGTTCCTCGTTCAGGCCGGCCGCGAGCGCGGCGAGGCGGCGGTTGAGGACGGCCTCTTCCTCCTTGGCCGCGGCCAGCAGCGCGGCAACGTCTGGACCCCATGGCGGCCATGGCAGAGCGGCCACGGCAAAAAGGCCGGCGCCGCCGGCGGCGAGCAGGAGCAGCGCCAGCGCCAGCCACAGCCCGCGCCGCCCCGTCCCGGCCGGCGCAGTTGCGACAGCCGCCGGCGGCTCCGACGGCGGCGCCGGCAGCGGTTCGCTCGCCGCCGGCTCGGCCAGCGGCCGGTGGCCCCAGAAGGCGATCACCGGCTGGCCGCCGACGACGTAGACCGTCTCCTCGCCGGGAAAGCTCAGCGCCGCGCGCAAGCGCTCAGCCGCCGCCGGCTCGACCGGCCGCAGCCGCTCGGCCAGGGCGCTTAGCGACTCCAGCCGGTCGGCAAGAAGCGCGCGAACCTCGGCCCGGGCATCCTCCGCCAGCGCCGCCAGCGCCACCGGCTGACCCGCCAGATCGGAATACCAGTCGACAAAACCCCGCTCGACATCCGCCGCCGGCCGCGCCAAAACCGACGCCGTCACCCCCGGCAGATGACGCCGGATCAGCGCGTCGAGCTCGCCATGCAGCGCCGCGTCCGGCGCCGCCTCCGCCACCGGCCGATATCTCCCCATCGCAAGCCGCGCAACCCGAAGCCGGTGGGCCACTTTGGCGTGCACTCCTCCGGTTCAACTCATCGCAAGTGTTTAATACCACGGTTGCTTGCGTTAAGCGTGTATTTAATGATCACGCGACGGGACGATCGAGGCGAAGGTCGGTTGCGATTTCCTACAGCATCTGGCAAAGCTTGAGGTGGAGACACCAGGACGCTGGGAGCGCCAGTCGACACATGCTGGACGGCCCCTGGATGTGCTGACAATGAATAAGCCGTTTTCCGATCTTCCCGTGGAGGAGCGAATGATTAACATCGCAGGCGGCCCCCAATGAGCGAGCGCCTCACCAAGTCGGCAGCGCGCAATATTTTCTATGGCGGTTCTGCCTTTTTCCTGGTGGTGTTCGTGGGGTTGACGATCCACAGCCACTTCTACATCGTCAACACCAGCACCAACGCTGAGACCCTGACGGACGGCGTGGCGCGGGGCAAACATGTCTGGGAAGCGAACTCTTGCATCAATTGCCATTCGCTGCTTGGCGAAGGCGCCTATTTTGCGCCGGAGCTTGGCAATGTCTGGAAGCGTTGGGGCGGCGACGAGGATCCCGAGGGAGCGCGGGAAGCCTTCAGAGCCTGGATGGAGTCGCAGCCGAGCGGTATTCCGGGGAGGCGGCAAATGCCGAACTTCAATCTTTCGGATCAAGAGATGAACGACCTGGCGGATTTCCTTGAATGGACCAGCACGATCGATACGCAAGGCTGGCCACCGAACGACGCCGGCTGAGGAGAAAGAACACATGCGGTATCAATCACAACGGATTGCCTATCCGTACTTCGTTTGCGCGCTTTCCCTCTTCGCCGTTCAGATAATCTTCGGCACGCTCGCCGCCACGGTCTACGTGCTGCCGAATTTCCTTGCCGATATCGTTCCTTTCCACATTCTCCGGATGATCCACACCAATGCGCTGGTTGTCTGGCTGCTGCTGGGCTTCTTCGGCGCCGCCTATTACCTCGTACCCGAGGAGGCGGAGCGCGAGATCGAGAGTCCGATGCTGGCCTACGTCCAGTTGGCCCTCCTTGTGGTTGGCGCGCTGGCCTCCGTCGTCGGTTATCTCTTCGGAATTCACGGCGGCCGCGAATTCCTCGAGCAGCCGATGTGGGTCAAGCTCGCCATTGTCGTGGTCGCGCTTATCTTTCTTTACAATATCTCGATGACCGTCCTGAAAGGGCGCCGCACGGCCATCTCCATCGTCCTGCTCCTCGGAATGTGGGGCATCGCGTTGTTCTGGTTGTTCGCGATTTACAACCCCGTCAACCTCTCCCTGGACAAGATGTATTGGTGGTACGTCGTCCACGTCTGGGTCGAGGGCGTGTGGGAGT
>CAZRWU010000039.1:0-13444 GCA_964603915.1 uncultured Rhodospirillaceae bacterium | reverse complement strand
TTCCTCGTCATCAAAATGACCGGGGTCGATCGCGAGGTTATTGAAAAGTGGCTTTACGCCATTGTTGGCCTCGCCCTGTTCTCGGGTCTTCTCGGCACTGGACACCATTATTTCTGGATCGGGACTCCCGGCTACTGGCAGTGGGTCGGCAGCATTTTCAGCACGTTTGAGGTAGCCCCCTTCTTCGCGATGGTAATCTTCGCCTTTACGATGGTGTGGCGGGGACGACGGGACCATCCCAACAAGGCGGCGATGCTGTGGACCTTGGGTTGTACGGTCGGGGCGTTCTTCGGCGCCGGCGTTTGGGGCTTCATGCACACCCTCTCGCCGGTGAACTATTACAGTCACGGAACGCAGATCACGGCGGCGCACGGGCATCTTGCCTTCTTCGGCGCCTATGTAATGCTCAATCTGGCGATCATGACATATGCAATGCCTTACCTGCGGAACCGGCAGCCCTATAATCAGGTCCTGAACATGTGGAGTTTCTGGATCATGACCTCGGCGATGGCGTTCATGACGTTCACGCTGACCTTCGCCGGCGTCGTGCAGGTCCATCTGCAGCGTGTCATGGGGATGTACTACATGGAGGTGCAGGATCAACTCGTGTTGTTTTACTGGATGCGCCTGGGAGCCGGATTGTTCGTGGGCCTGGCGGTCATCCTGTTCCTCTACGCGATCTTCGGACCCAGCCGTGAAGAGAGGCCGGCGCGTCTGGTGGCGACGCCGGAGGCGGCGGAATAAGATGGTCCGACGCCCGCCATGTTCCCGACCATCGCTTCCCTGGAAAGGCGGGGCATGAGCGGGTTCGGTCCCCGCAAGATGGCCGCGGCGGACCCGCATGAGCTGCCGTTCTACCAGCCGATCGGCGATGAGTGCGCGATCTTCGAGCACGCATTCCGGAACCGGCTGCCGCTGCTGCTGAAGGGGCCGACGGGCTGCGGCAAGACGCGGTTCGTCTCTCACATGGCCGCAAGGCTGGGGCGGCCCCTTCACACCGTCTCCTGTCACGACGACCTGACGGCGGCCGATCTCACCGGCCGTTATCTCCTGAAGGGCGGCGATACGGTGTGGGTCGATGGGCCGCTGACCCGCGCCGTCCGCGACGGCGGGATCTGCTATCTGGACGAGGTGGTGGAGGCGCGCAAGGACGTGACGGTGGTGATCCACCCGCTTACGGACGACCGCCGTATCCTGCCGCTCGAGCGGACGGGAGAGCTTCTCGCCGCTCCGTCGGACTTCATGCTGGTGGTCTCGTACAACCCGGGCTACCAGAGCGTTCTCAAGAGCCTCAAGCCGAGCACTCGCCAACGCTTTCTGGCGATCGACTTCGACTTTCCCCAGCCCGATGTCGAAATCGCCATTGTGGCGCAGGAGAGCGGACTGGCGCGCGAGCGCTGCATTCCGCTCGTGCGCCTCGCCAATGCGCTGCGTGATCTGAAGGGCCAGGACCTCGAAGAGGGAGTCTCGACCCGTCTGCTTGTCTATTGCGCTTCTCTTATCGTCGACGGCCTCAGCCTCGATAGGGCCATCCGCTGCGCGATCATCGAGCCGCTGACGGACGAACCCGACGTCAAGGAAGCGCTGGTCCGCGTCGCGGAAATTACGCTCGGATAAAAGGAGTTCGCCTTGTTCGAGCTCGAGGAGAGCATCGGCCAGCAGTGGCACCGCTGGGTCGGCAATGCTTCCAGCTATCCGCGTCATCCGGAGGCGGCGGTCGAGCTGGACGCGATGCGGGGGCGGTTGGCCGTCATGTTCCGGGCTCTCGGCGGCGAGAAGGGCGTGCAGATCGCGGCGGGCAGTTCGTCGTCGTCTGGGCACCGGCTCGGCTTGCGCCAGCGAATCGGAATCGGCGTCGAGCGGGTCTACCGCCCCGTTCTGGACGGCGCCACGCTTCAGCTTCCGCCTGTTCTTGACCTGTTTCCGGAGGTGGAAGACAACCGCGCCCTCTATGAATGGCTGGTGGCGTATTTTGCCTGCGCCGATGAACCCTGGGCGGTTCCCGACGATCCGTTGAAGGCCGACATCGATCGCCTGCGACGCGCCGCCGCGACAACGGGGCGGGTGCTGGAGCGCTGGCCGGGGTTGCGATCACTGCATCAGCGGCTTTGCGAGAAAGTGCGCGCCGTCCGTCCGCGACGGCGGCTGCCGGCCGATGAGTCGGCCGTCGAGGATGCCGTCCTTGCCGTGATGGGCGCATCGGAGGAGAGCGCCGATCCCGGTCGGGTCGCCGCTTTTCTCGACCCGGCCGTGTCGCTCGAAACCTTCCGCTGCCGGCGGCGTTACCGGCCGTTTCTTCCCGTTCCCATGTGGGGCGAAGTGGTCGAGCGCGGCCACGACGCGCAACGGCACGTCGATGAGGAGGAAAAGGGCAGCGACAGCGCCGGCGATGAGCAGCGGCGCCATGCCAAGCGTCGCCAGACCGATCAGATGCAAAGGGACGATCCGCTCATCCTCAATCGGTTCGAGAAAATCATCGGCCTCGCCGAAATGATCAATCTCAACCGTTCCGTCGAGGATGACGATGCCGACTCGGCCCGCAAGGCGGCCGAGGACCTCGACGAGATCACGGTGGGGCAACACGAGCGAAAGGCGGCAACGCGTTTGAAACTGGAGCTCGACCTTGCCCCCGAGGCGGTCGAGACGACTCCCCTTGCGGAGGTCTGTACGTATCCCGAATGGGACTACAAGCGCCGCGTCTATCATCGGGATTGCTGCCGCGTCATCGCCGAACCCGCTGCGCTGGAAGGGGAGGAATGGCGTCCGGACGAGGCCGCGCGGCGGCGAATTCATCGGGTGCGACGTCAATTCGAAGCCTTGCGCCCCAGACGCGAGATTTTGATCGGACAGCCCGACGGCGACGAGCTGGATTTGTCGGCGGTCGTGCGCTCGGTCGCGGACCGTTGCGCTGGCGGCCCCGGCAGCGATTGCGTCTATACCGCCGCCCGGACAACCGCGCGCGATCTCAGCGTCGCGGTTCTGATCGACGTTTCGCTATCGACGGACAGCTGGATCGAGGACTGCCGCGTTCTCGATGTCGAGAAGGAGGCGCTGCTGGCTTTGAGCGTGGGGCTCGCGGCGTGTGGTGACGAGTATGGAATCTTTACCTTTACCTCGCGGCGCCGCAAGGCGGTGTGGGTGCGAACGGTGAAGGAATTCGATCAGAAACCCGACGCCCGCACCCTTCGCCGCATTCAGGCGCTTCGGCCGGGCGATTACACACGGATGGGCGCGGCGGTGCGGCACGTGACGCGAAAATTGGAGCAAAGGCCGCAACGTCATCGCCTGCTTCTCATTCTGACCGACGGCAAGCCCAACGACAGCGATCATTACGAGGGGCGGTACGCGGTCGAGGACACGCGGATGGCGATCCGGGAAGCGCAACGTGAGGGAATGAAGGTCTTCGGCATTACCGTCGATCGCAGCGCGCGGGATTATTTCCCTTATGTTTTCGGGCCGGGAGCGTACACTATCTTTCCGCATATCTCGCGTCTGCCGACTGCCCTACCGGCGATTTATCGGCAGCTTATATCGTAAAGTCGAGGTCACATCCGTCGCGCGGAGGTTTCGATACCCGTTGAAAGAAAGGGGGAAGTGATGAAAAGATCGTTCGTCCTTGCTGCTTGCATCCTGCCATTGCTCGGTGGGACCGCCATGGGTCAAGCGAGCATTGTTCCGGATCCGCTGCCGCGGGTGCCGCCGCAACCGAGTCAAGGGCTGCCGATCAAGGACGTGCGTTTTATCGAGCAGGGTATCGAGCAGAGCGTGATGCAAGTGGAGCTTGGCGAACTCGCGGCGGAAAAGGCGTCGGACGAAGGGGTCAGGCAACTCGGCAGTCAAGTCGCGACCGATCATGAGCAAATCAAGCAGACGCTGAACGAGCTTGCCCAGCAGCGCGATGTTGAAGTCGCCGCACGCGAGCCGGAGGACATGGAGCGTGGCGCGATGGATCGGCTGCAAGGGGAGTCGGGCGAAGCCTTCGATCAGGCGTTTCTCGATCTGCAACTGAAGATCGGTCAACAGCTCGTCGATCTGTATCAGACGCAGGCCTCGAGCAGCACCGATACCGGGCTCGCCAGTTTCGCCATTACCACGCTCGTGAAGCTGCAAGAGCATTTCGCGAGCGCCCAGCAGCTCGGGGAGCCCTACGGCTTGAGCGCCGAGACGGTGGGACAGCCACCCCAATACTGATGGGAGAACGTGCCCGTTGCCGGCCGGCAACCAGTCCACGCATTGGCGCCAAGCCGACTACAACAGGATCAAACTGAGGCACCACAGCGTCACCGCCGCCGCGGCGCCTTCGCAAAGAGTGCCGAGAGTCTGCAAGCGATAGCCGGTCGGCACGTCCATGTTCGAGAAGCGGGTCACTACCCAGAAATAGCTGTCGTTCGCGTGAGACACGACCATTGCGCCGGCGCCGATCGCAACGACGACGAGCGCCTTGGCGGTGTCGCCTTCCAGCCCCAGCGATGGGAGCAAAGGCGCCATCAGGCTCGCCGTCGTGATGATCGAGACCGTCGAGGAGCCTTGCGCGGTCTTGATGCCCGCGGCGACAAGGAACGGCAGCCAGATGCCAAGAGGCACGCCGGCGAGCGATTCCCCGATAACCGTGGCGATGCCGGAATTCTGCAGCACCTTGCCGAATGCGCCGCCCGCGCCGGTGATGATGATGATGGTTGCGGCGGCGACGACGGCCTCTCCGACCCACCCCGAGGAGGAGATTTTCTCTTTATCCAGTTTTTTCGGCAGCAGCATGGCGAGCGCGACGCCGATGAGGAGCGCCACCACCGGCTGACCGATGAAGCTGACAAACGTGATGACCGCTCCTTCACCCAGCGGCCTGTCCGGCAACTCGACGAACGAGCGGATCACGATAAGTACGATCGGCACGACGATGGGAGCGATCGACTTGCCGAGACTGGGCAGCGGACCGGCGGGTGGCGGGACCGCGGCGGCGTCCTCCTTGCCCGCATCCGGCGAAATGTAAATGCGCGCAGCGACAAGGATGGCGAACAGCCAGCCGGCGAACAGCGCCACCAGGCTGACGACGATTCCCCAGAGAATCACCAGCCCGAGGTCGGCGTTGATGATGCCCGCGGCCGCGACGGGACCCGGCGTCGGCGGCACCATGGTATGGGTTGCATAAAGGCCGAGGCTGAGGGCAATGGCGCTGCCGGCAAGCGTGATTCCGGCCTTGCGGGCGAGCGCCTTGTTGAGCGGCGACAGCAGCACGAACCCGGAGTCGCAGAACACGGGCATGGAGACGACATAGCCGACGATTCCCATGGCCGCCGGCACGTTCTTCTCTCCCGTCAGCTTCAGGGTGCGCTCGGCCAGCATCAAGGCGCCTCCGGATTTTTCGAGGAAGGTGCCAATGATCGAGCCGGCGAGAATGACGATGCCGATGTAGCCGATGGTTCCGCCAAAGCCTTCGTTGACCGACGCGACGACGTCGAGCAACGGCATGCCGGAAAGGATGCCGAAGCCGAACGCGGTGATCAGCAGGGCGAGAAAGGGATGCAGTTCAAGCTTGGCCGTCGCGACAATGATGAAAGCAATAGAGGCGATCAGCAGAATCAGCAGCAACATCGTCCTGAGCCTTTCCCCCGGTTAAGGCCGACCCGCGGCGGCAACGAAAAGACGAACGACCTGCTCCGCCGACATGCCGAGCAGGATCGCGGCATCGGTCATGGCCTCGTCCAGCGTCATCGGCCGCGAGCAGAGGCTGAACACGGCGACGATTCCGACGTCGACAAGGTTTGAGACACCGTCTCCGATACTGCCAGTGATGGCGACACAGGGGATTCCGTGGCGCATGGCGGTCATGCCGACCCCCGCCGGCGCCTTGCCGAAGGCGGTTTGAAAATCGATCTGACCTTCGCCCGTCACGACCAGATCGGCGTCCGTCAGTTTTTCGTCCAGGCCAACAAGGTCGAGCACAAGATCGATGCCGCGCTTGAGTTCGGCGCCGAGGAAGGCATGCAAGCCGGCGCCCAGACCGCCGGCGGCGCCGGCGCCGGGAAGGTCGCGAACCGCGACGCCGAGATCGCGCTCGATGACATCGGCAAGGTTCGCGAGCCCCGCGTCCAGCATTTTAATCTGATCTGGCGTTGCTCCCTTCTGAGGGCCGTAGACACAGGCCGCTCCCTTCGGACCGCATAAGGGATTGTCGACATCGCACACCGCATCGATGCGCACCTCGCGCACGCGCGGGTCGAGCCGCGAGACATCGATCCGGCGAATGCGGCCAAGCTCGCCGCCGACCGGTCTTAGGCTCACGCCAGCGGCGTCCAGGAAGCGAACGCCAAGGGCGCTCGCCATCCCGATTCCGCCGTCGGTCGTGGCGCTGCCGCCGATGCCGACGCCGATGCGGGACACTCCAAGATCCAAGGCCGCGGCGATCAACTCGCCGGTGCCGAGCGTGGTGGTTCGCGTCGGATCTCGTTGATCCATCGGCACCAGGGCGAGGCCGCTGGCAAGGGCCATTTCGACCGCGGCAAAGCGATCCCGTTCGACGTAACAGAAAGAGGCGTCGACAGGGGTGAACAGCGGGCCCGTCACGGCGACGTGGCGCAGCTCGCCACCGAGCGCTTCGACCGCCACGTCGACCAAGCCGTCGCCGCCGTCGGCAACCGGCGCCTGCGCGATCTCCATGTCGGGGAACGCTTGGCCAATGGCGAACGCCATCGCATGCGCCGCTTCGCTGGCGGTCAAACAGCCCTTGAACGCATTGGGAGCGACGACAATCTTCATGAATTTTTTGTTTATTCGTTCTGAATACCAAGCATTACGCTTCTTTGCGGCGACTCCGCAAGGAGAACTTCGAACGTGATCCCTCAACAAAATACTGAGCGCCGCCTGGGGGGGGATATGGACTCTATGATCAGGGATAAACCGAGCTTGGGGACGCTGCGCCGTTGCATGAAGAACCTATGTCGCGGCCGTCATCTGCGAGCCACTGTGCATCATTTTGAAGCGGGAGGGATTTAGTTGCCGCGGTTTTGAAAGACGCAGGCGTTCATTCGCCGCCGGGCGGCTTGACTCCTCTCTGGATCAAGCCCCTGGTCGGGCTGTAGCCAATGATCGCGAGAGTGAGGAAAATCACAAGACCTGCCGCCGTGGCGGCGAAAGCAGCAAGATTAAGTTGAAGGTAGAGGGCGAAGCGGATCAGTTCGACGGCGGAGGTGAAAGGATTGGCCCGGCAGATGGCGGCCAGCAGGGCATTGGATTCCGCAATCTGCGTGATGGGATAAAGCGCGCTGGAGAGGAAAAACATCGGGAAAATGACGAAGTTCATGATTCCGGCGAAATTTTCGAGCTGCCGAATGGCCGAGGACATGAACAGGCCGATGGCGCCCAGCATCAGCCCGGAGACAACGAGGGCGGGAAGAATCGCCACGGCGCCGAGCGGAGGAACACGGATGGCGAAGAGTCCGGCGATAAGCAAGAAGGCGTAGACCTGAACGATGGAGACGGCGGTTCCCGCCAACAGCTTGCACGTCAGCAAGTACCAGCGCGGTTGCGGCGCCACCAGAAGGATTTTCATGCTTCCCATCTCGCGGTCGTAGACCATCGAGAGCGCGCTTTGCATCCCGTTGAAGAGCTGGATCATGCCGATCAGGCCCGGCACGATGTAGGTTTCATACGTGATCGGCGTTCCGTATGGGGGCATGACGGGAAGGTCGAGGGCGGCGCGGAAACCGGCGGCGAAAATGAGGAGCCAAATCAAGGGCCTAACCAACGCCGCAAAAAATCGCGCCCGCTGATAAAGGAAGCGCAGAAGCTCGCGCATCACGATGCCCTTGAGGCAGATCAGCAAGCCCGTTCCTGTCATTCGCCGGGACTCTCCGCCCGGGCTGGCGTCGTCAAGCGGTTGAAGGTCTCGCTCAAGGACAAGCAGCCGGCGTAAGCGTTGACGTCCGCGACGGCGCCGTCGGCAATGATTCGGCCGTTCTGCATGATGACGACCTTGTCGCCGTCACGAACCTCGTCAATGAGATGGGTTGCCCACAAGACACCGATGCCCTTCTCGCGCGCCAGGATGTGCGCGTCATCGACCATCTTCCGCCGGCTTTGGATGTCGAGCCCTACCGTTGGTTCATCGAACAGGAGGAGCGACGGCTCGTGCAGCAAGGCGCGCGCGAGTTCGACGCGCCGGCGAAAGCCGCCGCTCAAGGCGCGAACCTTCCGCTTGCGATCATCCGCCAACCCGAACTGCGCCAGCACGGCGTCGATGCGTTGGGCGGCGGTGCGTCCAGCAATACCGTGCAGGGCCGCGAAATAGTGCAGATTCTGGGTCACTGTCAGATCGAGATCGAGGGTCGGCTGCTGAAAGACTACGCCAAGGTCCCGCAAAGCCCGGCTGGACGCCGCGCGAACGTCCCAGCCGCCAATCCGGATGGCGCCCTCTCGGCTTTCGAAGAGGTGGGCGATGAGGGAGAACAATGTTGTCTTGCCGGCTCCGTTCGGTCCCAGAAGCGCGGTAAAAACGCCCGGGGGGACGACGAGCGAAACATCATGGAGCGCAAATGCATCGCCGTAAGACCACGAAACGCCGCGCACCTCCAGAGGCGGATGCACGCTCGGCGTTGCATCCGCCGAGCGCGGCTGGAGATCAGGCGACATTGCTCATAGCCTTGAGTACTTTCCTTGCCGGCGGCAGCGAGCGCGACCCCGAACCCTCCGCCTTGGCCGCGCCACCAGAGTGCGGATGGTTTCTCTCGACGTGCTGCGGCGGGGTCCGCGGCCTTGGCATGCGCGGCGCCGTCGGGATAAATCGCAATGGCGTTGCATTGAGGCGAGCATGATCAGCGCCGGCGTCCTATGTCAAAGGCATCAGAGCGCGCTGGCTCTGCGGTTGGCCAACTTAAATGGAGGAAGATACATGCGGAAGTGGAAACGCCCCCACGTGGTTGAGATCGCCGTCGGCATGGAGATCAACTGTTACGCCTGTGCGCAGCTTTAAGCACGGAAGTCGCGGCGGTCGGCGGTTCTGCCGCCGGTCGCCATTTCTCATGCGATGAAGATCATCGTTCTCGGATCGGCGGCGGGAGGCGGTTTTCCCCAGTGGAATTGCAACTGCGCGAACTGCCGGCGGGCGCGCGCCCGTGATCCCGCTGCAGTTGCAAGGACGCAGTCGTCCTTGGCAATCACGGCGGACGGGGCGCAATGGTACCTGCTGAACGCCTCGCCGGACGTAAGGCAGCAACTGGAGCAGACACCCTTTCTCCATCCCAAGTCCGGCGTTCGCGACAGTCCGATCGTCGGCGTTGTCCTCACCAATGCGGACGTCGATCACGTTGCCGGGCTGCTAAGCCTGCGCGAGAGCCAACCGCTGGCGCTTTATGCGACGCGACGGGTCCTTGCCGCCCTGGCCGCCAATCCGGTATTCGACGTTCTTTGCAAGGATGTCGTGCGGCGCGCGCCGCTTGATCTGGACTGCGAAACCCTGCTGGCCGGGTCTGGCTCGCCGGGTCTCGCTGTCGAGGCTTTCGCGGCGCCTGGGAAAATTGCTCTTTATCTCGAGGACGCCTCTGCGGGAGCGGATTTCGGCACGGTCGAGGAGGATACCGTCGGCCTGAAGATCAGCGATCCGGCAACCGGCAGCTGTTTTTATTACATTCCGGCGTGCGCCCGTCTTTCCGCCGCGGTCGCTGGCCGTATTGCCGGCGCCCGCCTTGTGTTTTTCGACGGCACGACATGGACGGACGACGAGATGCGGAGCAGCGGCGCCGGCGTCAAGACGGCGGGCAGGATGGGGCATATGAGCGTTTCGGGAGAGAGCGGATCGATTGCCGCGTTCGCCGGCCTCGATGTGAAGCGCAAGATCTTCATTCACATCAACAACACCAATCCGATGCTGATCGCGGACTCTCCCGAGAGAGCCGTCGCGGAAGCCGCCGGTTGGGAAGTCGCGTTCGATGGCATGACGGTGGATGCGTGATCGAGACGGCCTTGAATCCTGCCGCGTTGGAGGAACAGCTGCGCCAGATCGGCGCCGAACGCTACCACAACTTGCACCCGTTTCATCGGCTCTTGCATTCGGGACAGTTGAACCGGGGTCAGGTCCAGGCCTGGGCGCTCAACCGCTACTGCTATCAGGCGGCGATCCCTCGCAAGGACTTGGCTCTGATGAGCCGGATGACCGAGCGAACAACGCGCCGCGCCTGGTTGCATCGGGTTGTCGAACACGACGGATCGGAGGACGATGAAGGCGGGATCGAGCGGTGGCTCCGGCTGACGGACGGCTTGGGCCTGGACCGCGCCTACGTGGAGTCGCTGGCGGGCGTTCTACCAGCCGTCCGCTTCGCGGTGGAAGCCTATGTCCGCTTTGTCGGCGAGCGCTCGACGCTCGAAGGCATTGCCTCATCGCTGACGGAGTTGTTCGCGCCGAAAATTCATGAGGAACGGATTTCCGGAATGCTTGCCAACTACGATTTCATCAGCGAAGCTGTGATGCAGTACTTCCGCCGCCGCGTCGTGGAAGCGCCCAAGGACGTCGCTTTCGCGCTCGACTATGTCAAACGAGAGGCGCGCAGTCCGGAGCAGCAGCAAGCGGTTCTGGATGCGTTGCGCTTTAAATGTGATGTGCTTTGGACGCAACTGGATGCGCTTTATTGCGCCTACGTCGCCCCAGGCCTGATTGCGCCGGGCGCGTTCGTACCGGCGGACGAGCGATGACGGCGCCAGCCCCGATCGATGAGCGGACACAACCTCGGTTCGCTCCCCATGTCCGGCTCCGGTTCGACAACCGGCGCGATCAGTGGGTTGTCCTTGCCCCCGAGCGGTTGCTGATGCCGGACGAAATCGCCGTCGAAGTGCTGCACCGATGCGATGGCCGGACCTCCATCGCTACGATGATCGACACGTTCGTCGCCACGTTCGATGCCGACCGCGAAGAGATCCGCGCGGACGTTCTGGCGTTGGTGCAGGAACTGGTCGACAAGGGGGTGCTCGTTTCGTGACCGTTGCGCCGCCCCTCGCTCTTCTCGCCGAATTGACGCACCGCTGTCCGATGCGCTGCGTGTATTGCTCCAATCCGCTTCAGCTCGAGCCGGCGCGCGCCGAGTTGAGCAGCGAAACTTGGCGGCGCGCGCTGGACGAAGCAGCGGATCTTGGAATACTGCAGGTCCACTTTTCGGGAGGCGAGCCTCTCGTGCGCGACGATTTGGTTCGGCTGGTCGGCCATGCCGCCGGCCGCGGTCTGTACGGCAACCTGATCACTTCCGGTATTTTGCTTGACGCCGAGCGGGCGCGGCGGCTTGCCGATGCCGGCCTTGAACACGTTCAGATCAGCGTTCAGGATGTCGACCGGCAAGTCTCCGAGTGGATCGGCGGACTCAAGGGCGCGCTCGACCAGAAAAAGCGGGCGGCGGCGGCGGTTAGGGGCGCCGGTCTGGCGCTGACATTGAATGCCGTCATCCACCGCCACAACTGCGCGCGCGTCGATGCGATGATCGCGCTTGCCGTGGAGTGGGGCGCGGGGCGTTTGGAAATCGCGCATGTTCAGTATTACGGCTGGGGTCTGGCCAATCGCGCCGCGTTGATCCCGACGCGCGCCCAGCTCCAAGAGACGACGCGCGTTGTCGAGGCGGCGCGGGAGCGTCTCGCCGGCGTTCTGGTCATCGACTATGTCGTCCCTGATTATTACGCGCGACTGCCCAAGGCGTGCATGGGAGGTTGGGGACGGCGCTTCATCAACATCGATCCGGCGGGGCGGGTTCTACCCTGCCATGCCGCGATTACGATCCCAGGGCTGACATTCGACACGATCTCCGATCGCGGGCTTGCGGAAATCTGGGAATCCTCGCCGGCGTTCGAACGCTTTCGCGGTACCGGCTGGATGACCGAACCGTGCCGGAGCTGCGAGCGGCGGAGAGAAGACTGGGGCGGATGTCGATGTCAGGCGCTGGCGTTGACCGGCGATGCCGCCAACACCGATCCGGCCTGCCACAAGTCGCCTTGGCACGAGCGCCTGTCAGCCCTTGCCGCTGCCGAGGCGGCAGCGCCGTCGCCGGCGTTCACCTACCGCAGTGCGGCACAGGGGCGGCTTCGGAAATAATGGGATGAAGCGGCGAAGCGAACGGGGGACTTTCAGGAGTGCGCCGCGCCGTCGCCGCGGAACCCTTGCGTGTGCGGGAATGTTCGTGCTGTAAGCGGTTGATGTGCTGCGTCGCGGCTATCGGTGTTCTTGTCTTTCACGGAGATGACAGGATGGATGGGCTGGTAAGGCTGTTTGTGCAAGCTAAGCGCTGGCCGTCTGTTTTCGTTGCGGGCGCCGCGGCGATCTTCATTATCGCTGCAAGTCAACCGGCCGCCGCTGCCGAAAGCTTCAATCCGCTCTTCTCTCTTTGCCTTGCCAGCAATCCGCCAGTGACGCCTGAAGCGCTGTGGCGGTCATGGAGCTTGGCGCCGCAAGTCATGCTGCCTTTGCTGCTGGTCCTTGCTCTTTACAGCCGGGGTTACATGGCTCTCCGCAGGATGGAGACCCTACCGCCCGGCTGGCAGGTCGCCTGCGCCGTGGCCGGAGTCGCGGTGCTCTGCCTCGCGCTGATCTCCCCGCTTTGCCGGCTTGCCGCCACTCTGGCGTCGGCGCACATGGTCCAGCATCTTCTCCTTGTCGCTGTTGCTCCGCCGCTTCTGGCGCTTGGGGGACCATTGCCCGTGCTGAACGCAGCTTTGCCGCAAGGTTGGCAAGGCGAGCTTGCCAAGCACGGCAACCGACTGGCGCGCGGGTGGCGGCGACATGGCGGTCCGTTCGGGGCCGCCGTCGCCTACGGCGCCGCAATTTGGCTATGGCACGCGCCGGTCGTCTATCGCGCAGTGCTGGTGGACCCGGTTTTGCACACGATCGCCTATGCCGGATTGATTGGTATCAGCTTCGTCTATTGGGCTGCGCTCATGACGGTCGATCAACACAGCCCGAGCGGCTACGGCGGCGTCATTCTCTCTTTGCTCACGACGCTGATGCACACCGGACTCCTCGGCGCTCTGCTGACCTTTTCGAGCGTTGCCTGGTACCCGATTCTTTCAAATAATGCCGCTCTTTGGCATTTGACGCCGATTGCCGATCAACAGCTTGCCGGCCTGATAATGTGGGTGCCGATGGGTGCGATCTACCTCGTCGGCAGCCTCGCTGCTGCAGCGGCGTGGATGACGGTGGCGGCGCGTCCGGCGTCAGCCGGGCACTGAAATACGACATCGTCATTGCTTGGCTCGGCGATCGACTCAGCGCACGCATCGGCCTGCGCCGGCAGCGCTGCAAACCCAGCCGCCGGCCGCGCTGCCGGTGCCGGTGAGTCCAAGCGGCTGTCCTCGACCTCCTGTTTGTCCTGCGCCAGCGCTGAAATGGAACCGACGCGTGGTGGCCAAGCCAAGCTGAAGTCGTCACGGTACAGGGTGAGGTTGGGGCTGTAGGCGGGATCGGTCATCAGAATGTCGCCCC
>CAZRWU010000038.1:0-22126 GCA_964603915.1 uncultured Rhodospirillaceae bacterium | reverse complement strand
CCCACCCGATCCCATCCCGAACTCGGCCGTGAAACCCCTCAGCGCCGATGGTACTGCGTCTTAAGGCGTGGGAGAGTAGGTCGCCGCCAGGTCCTCCAAGCGGAAACCGCCGCAGAAAAACACCACCGCCACCCACGCCGCCGCCCACGCCCAAGCCATGCCAAAACCCCTTCACCGCGCCGCCGCAAGCGCCGCACGCGCCCGACTTGGCCGAGCGACGACACAAACGCCGGACCGGCCCAGGCCCCTTAACCGGGCCCAGAGCGCCCGGCCCGCCAACGCCACACACCGCCCGCGGGGTGGAGCAGCCCGGTAGCTCGTCAGGCTCATAACCTGAAGGTCGCAGGTTCAAATCCTGCCCCCGCAACCAGATCAACGCCGCCGGCCCACCAAGCCGGCGGCGTTTCGCTTTTGGTCGGCGATACTATCGGATTGACTCCGCGGCAAAGCGCCGTCGGTTCAGCATGTGGCCGTAATGTCCTAACCGATGAGGAAGTCGGCGAACTGAGTCTCGAAAACAGGAAGCAGACCCGACAAGCTCCGCGCTTCTCCGGCTTCTATTGGCGTCAACCCCGCGAGCCCCGCTTCCATGTACGCTTGCGCATCGCCGAGGGCTGCCGAAACATCGTCAAACATGGCAGGGTCCAAGCGATCCTTGGGATCGAGCGCCACCTCAAGTTTTTCCAGAAGATCCAACTGCGCGAGCTGCCCGGTCAGAGCGAAGATCGTGAGGCCGCTGTAGAGAGTCGCGCCAGCGTCGCCTAACACAAGTCCGCCGGATTTGGGCAAGCCGTCGATGGCATTGAACAGGTTCGCGTGCGCATCGACCATTTCATCCGGCGTCAGTACGCCAGGAGTTTTGCGGTCCGTCAAGCCATCGAGGATGGCCTGATCATGCTTCATAAAAAGAGCGTCAAGTTTATCAACCGGCTCTCCCGGTCCGGACTTGTTCGGTCCGCCATACTTGCCGTACGTCGGCATAGGGGCGCCCCTCCCGGCAGGAGCATTTCCCTCCAGATCCACCCCAAACTGGGGATTCATGTGCAAGGGGTTGGTATCGTCCCAATTGATGTTGCTCATACTTACCTTAAAACCCTCCAAATGGGTATTTTCTATGTGTGGGTGAGGCAGTATCGGAGAATTGTGTCGGATCAAGGTCTATTTTTGGACATTTCACATTTAAAAGTGTTTATATTTTGAATTGTTCTCTTTTAGCGAGTAATTGATAGTAGAATAAGAACTTTAGGGTTATAATCTCGCCGATGTTCTCCGGATGTATCGGAAAGAAGGTTTCCCGTTGCCCATGGCGAGCTGATTGATGCAGATAAGAAAGACGTAAAGGGATAGAAAAACGACGAGATCTCAGGTGGGGTGATGAACCACGACGCGACAAAGCGTGACACCTATATCGTCATCGCTTTCGCATTGATTTTTCTTCTCATTCTGTGCGCGGCTTCATTCGTGATCGTGCGGCCGTTCCTCGCGCCTCTGGCGTGGGGCGCGATCCTGGCAATCGCGACCTGGCCAGCGTTCACTTGGTTTCGGCGGCAACTCGGCGGCCGCGCCACGCTTGCGGCGGCGCTCATGATAGGGCTGCTGGTGGTAATTCTGCTCGGGCCTCTCGCGGTCCTCGGCACGGCGATCAGCGACAATATCGGAACGCTGGGAGACCGCTTGCGCGCGGCCATCCAGGGCGACTTGGAGCCCCCTCAGTTCCTCTCCAATGTCCCGTTCGTCGGGTCCTGGCTGGCCGAGCGCTGGCGGGAGCTTGCCTCTGCTGGAAGGTTCCCGGAGGAGGCCCAGCAAGTGCTGCGGACCGCGATCCAATGGCTTGTCGGCGTGGCGGCGGCTTTGGGCGGCGGCGTCGCGCAGCTTGCGCTCAGCATCTTTTGCGCCTTTTTTTTCTATCGCGACGGCGAAGCGGCCTTGCGCCGCCTGACCGATGTCATTGACCACGTGGCGGGAGAGCGAGGTCGTCATTTCTTGGCCGTCGCTTACGGCACGCTCAAGGGAGTCGTTTACGGCGTCATGGGCGCCGCGTTCGCGCAGATGGTCCTGGCGGGGTTCGGGTACTGGCTGGCGGGCGTGCCCGCGCCGTTATTGCTCGGGCTGGCCACGGGTTTCTTCGGAATCATTCCCGGCGCCGCCGCCGTCGTCTGGCTGCCGGCGTCGATCTGGCTGTTCCAATCGGGCGAAATGGGCTGGTTCCTGTTCCTGATTGTCTGGAGCGCCGTCCTGGTCGGCAACGTCGACAATATCATCCGGCCGCTGTTTATCTCGCGCGGCAGCGCGCTGCCGCTGCTCGTTGTCCTGATCGGCATTATCGGCGGCGCGATGGCGTTCGGTTTCATCGGCATCTTTCTCGGCCCGACAATCCTTGCCATCCTTTTCGCGTTGATGCGGGAGTGGAGTCCGGGCGACACTCACCCGCCGCCGGCGCAGCGAAGCCCATTGCGGCCGGCGGAGCGAAGCCCATCGCCGCCGGCGGCGTGAAGACGTCAAGGCGATCGGGTTGGCGTCAGCCGGGTGATTTTGTTCTATGATGGCGCCACGGAGATCAGGTGACGCCGCGCGAGGCGCGCGGCAGCGGGAAAGGCGGGAGCGATCATGATCAAACTCAAGGCGAACGAGGGGGATCGAATCCTCATTATCGAGATGTCGGGAACGATCAACGAAGCCGATATCGATCGCGCGGTCGAAACTTTAGAGGAACAGTATCCAGATGTCGGAGTTCACGTGCATGGCGGCGCGCGCGGCGGCTTTTCCGTCCTGCTGGACTGGCGCGATCTCGAAGGCTGGGAGAAGGGCGCCAAGACGTTGGGTACGGTGACGTCCAAGATGATCGGCGATTCCGTTCGCAAGGTCGCCATTCTTGCCGGACCGCGGTTCGCCGATGAACAGCCGCGGCTCGCCGATGTCGCCCCGCGCGCGACGGTTCGCCTGTTTGCACCCGAGCGACGCGAGGACGCACTGGCATGGTTGCGGGGATGACGGCCGCGATCCCGTGCGCGCGGGAGAGGCGGGCGCGCAGTCGCTAAGGAGGCGCGAGCAGGCGATGCGGGCGCCGGCGCGCTTGGCGTGCCGATGCGTTGCGGTTGAATTCTTGCCGAAGTTGATTTCTTTTTAAACGAGTCGGACAATGGCATCGTTCGCGATTTGAATATTGATCGCCGCATTCGTGCAAGCCGATGCCGATTCAGAACCTCGACAAGCTGTTCTACCCCTCTTCGGTCGCCGTTATCGGCGCCACGAACAAGAAGGGTGAGCTTGGCAACATCGTCATGCACAATCTGCTGTACGGCGGCTTCGAGGGGCCGATCATGCCGGTCAGCGAGGGCGAGCGAGCGGTTGCCGGCGTTCTCGCTTATCCGACGGTCGATGCGCTGCCTGTAACTCCCGATCTTGCCGTCATCTGCCGACCTCTCCCTGCGGCGCCGGAAGTGATCCGGGCGCTTGGCGAGCGCGGCGCCCGCGCCGCAATCATGCTCGGCGTCGCCCGCCATGACGCAGCATCCGGGAGCGTCGGCGAAGACTTCGACACGCTTCTGGGCGAGGCGCAGCGTTATGGGCTGCGCGTGCTCGGACCGGGCTGCCTCGGCGTGATGGTGCCGCACATCGGCCTCAACGCCAGCGTCGCGCAAGCGCCGGCAACGTCGGGCGGGATCGCCTTCGTTTCGCAGTCGGCGACCGTTTGCGCCGCCGTTCTCGACTGGGCGCGCGAGCGCGACATCGGCTTCGCGCATTTTGTCTCGCTCGGCCGATCGGCGGACGTCTGCTTCGGCGACGTCATCGACTATCTCGGCAACGACGCGATGACCAAGGCGATACTGCTCTATATCGAAAACGTCCGCTCCGGCCGCAGCTTCATGTCGGCCGGGCGCGGCGCCAGCCGCAACAAACCCATTCTTGTCATCAAGGCCGGCCGCACATTGGCGGGTCAGCGGACGGCGTGCGGCGACGACGAGTCCTCCGGCGCCGACGCCGTCTACGACGCCGCGTTCCGGCGCGCCGGCATGTTGCGGGTGGACGGCCTCAACGAGTTGTTTTCGGCTGTCGAAACGCTGGGGCGAGCCAAGCCCCTGCGCGGCGAACGCCTCGGCATCGTCGCCAACGGCCGCGGGATCGCGGCGATGGCGGTCGATGCGCTGATCGGCAAGGACGGCCGCCTGGCGACGATCGGCGCGGCCAGCATCGGCGTGCTGGACCAAGCGATACCTGCGGCGCAGCGGATCGGCAATCCAACCATCCTCAACGCGGCCGCCGCGCCGGAACAGTACGCCGTCGCCGTCAGGACATTTCTTCATGACCGGCAAGTCGACGCGGTCATGGTGCTGCACGCTCCGATCGACGGCGTCTCCAGCGCCGGGGTGGCGGAAGGGGTGGTCAAGGTCGCAGGCGAGACGCGCGGCGCGGTGCTGACCAGCTGGATGGGCGGGCACCGGGCGGCCGCCGGCCGGCGCTTGTTGGCCGAGGCGCGGATCCCGACCTACGATACGCCGAATCAGGCGGTCGACGCGTTCATGCACATGGCGCAATATCGCCGCAACCAGGTCATGCTGATGCAGACGCCGGCCTCGACCCCGACCGGCTTCAAGCCGGCGACCGATCGGGCGAAACGTCTGGTCGAGCGGTTTCTCCTGTCCGCCCGCCGCACCCTCTCGGGCGAAGACGCGCTGGCCTTGCTGTCAGCCTACGGCGTCGGCTCGGCCGAATCCGAGCAGGCGGGCAGTTCGTTGGAAGCGGCCGGGATCGCCCGCCCGGGAGCGCTGGAGGTCAAGGTCGGAGTTGCCGACGATCCCGTCTTCGGGCCGGCGATCACCCTTGCTCATGGCGGGATCGCCGGCGGCTTGGCGGGTTATTCGGCGACAGGGCTGCCGCCGCTGAGCATGAGCCTGGCGCACGAAATGATCGCGCGCACCCGCATCTTCGCGCTGTTGCAGCGCTCCGGCGATGCGCCCGAGGCCAGCATGCAGGCGCTGTGCCTGACGCTCGTGCAGGTCTCGCAGCTCATCGTCGACCTTCCGGAGGTGGCGGCTTTGGCGGTCGATCCGCTGGTCGTCGGTCACCGCGGCGTCGTCGCCGTCGATGCCTGGATCATGCTCGTCCCGCGCCCGGACGGGGGCGAGGAACGGCTGGCGATCCGCCCCTATCCGAAGGAACTCGAGGAGGAATTCGCGCTGAGCAACGGCCGCAAGGTCCTGCTCCGGCCGATCCGCCCGGAAGACGAGGCGGCGCACCACGAGTTTCACGACAAATGCACGCCGCAGGACATGCGAATGCGGTTTTTCCACCCGGTCCGCTCGCTGCCGCACGCGGAAATGGCGAGATTGACGCAGATCGACTACGACCGCGAGATGGCCTTCATCGCCACCGCGCCGAAGGGGGATGGCGGCGGCCCGGAAACCCTCGGCGTCGTCCGCACGATCGCCGATCTGGACAACGACAGGGCGGAGTACGCAATCATGGTGCGTTCCGACATCAAGGGGCAGCGCCTCGGCTGGAAGCTGACGGAGAAGATGCTGCGTTACTGCCGCTCGCGCGGCACCCGACGGATCGTCGCAGAGGTCCTGCCGGCGAACGAGCGGATGCTCAATCTCCTCACGGATCTCGGCTTTACGAGCGGACCGATGAGCGACGACGAGGTCGTCGAACTCGTTCTCGATCTGCAGCAACCGGCGCTGCAGACGTATCCGGCGTGATCGGACCCGCCTGATCCGACCGGATCACGAGCAGCGCGCCGCGGCCGCGCGTTCACGCAAGAGCGACGGCAAGACCGGCGATCCCGAACAGAATGAGGTATGCCGCGACGATGTAGCTGAGCAGCGCCGGTTTGATGAAGATCAAAATGCCGGCAAGAATCGCGACCGCGGACTGGAGGATAAGGAGTTCGTTCATGGAGCGCTCCGTGATTGGCGTCGCTGTTCATCTGGGTCGCAGCATACCATCACAGCGGCGTCTTTAGGATCGTCTGCATGCTATAAGCCCCATTCAGGAAGTCCCCGCGCCGGCGTTCTCAAGCCGAGCCGCGCCGCCAAGGGCCGCGGAGGGGCCTCGCGGAAAGCCCCTCGCCAACACTCGCCCAGTATCTCAGAAGGGCGCCAGAATGTCCCAGATTTGCGTGCCCCAGCGCGTCTGCTGGAGGTCGCTGAGGGTGCCGCGCCCACCGTAGGCCATGCGCATCTCGGCGATCTTCTCGTGCGAGATGGTGTTGTCGGCCTCGATGTCGGAAGGCCGAACGACGCCGACCACCATCAACTCGCGCAACTCGTAGTTGACCCGCACCTCCTGCCGACCGACGATCGCGAGGGAGCCATTGGGCAGAACCTGGGTGACGATGGCGGCGACGGTCAACTGGATATCTTCCTTGCGGTTGATGTCGCCGTTGCCCTTGGTGTTCGACTCGCTGCCGAACTTGATCGCATTGCCCGTCAAGTTCGCTTCGTAGCCGAGAAAGGCGTCGACGGCCATCGCCTCGGAGCCGTCGCGGCCGCGCGTCGTCTTGTTTTCGAGCCGGGCGCGGTCTTCCAGGCGCAGCTTGACGGTGAGGATGTCGCCAACCTCCTTGGCGCGGATGTCCTTGAAGAACGCGGTCGCGCCCGGCTGCCATAGCGAGTTCGGGTTGTTGGCGGAAGCCTGCGGCGCCGGCATCGGCAGGTTGACCGGCCGGTATCCCGGGGCCTGGGTGGGATTGGTGATCCCGCTCATCCTCGGCTCGGTGCCGACCTCCGACAGACGGGTCAACGTGTTGCATCCGCTGACAAGAACAACGATTCCGGCAAGAAGAGCGAAACGCGAAACGGAAGGCGACTTGATCGAGAACATCGGGTGGGTTCCTAACGCAAGGATGAAGAAAACGACATGCCGACGGCGACTTGGCCGGGTCCGGTCACCACGGCCTCGACGATGTTCCGGCTTTGGATGTTGGCGATTCGGATGACGTCGCCCTTGCCGCCGTTGGTCAGGGCTTGGCCGCGCGCGGTGAGCAGCATCTGGGGCGTCTGCACCGCCATGATCACGATCTCGCCTTTGCCGACCATGATCGGCCGGCTGATATCGGCGCCGCTGATCGGCGCGCCGGCGCGAAGCGTCCGCTTCGGCGTCATGCCGACGAGATCGTCCGCGGCGAGAACGACGTTCTTTTGCAGCGTCTGACCGCGCACCGTGGTCCAGCGAATATCATCGGCGCTGAGCACTTCGCCGGCGGCGACGGGGCGGGCGAGGACCGGCACGTCCACCATCTCGTGAATCTGCCCCGTGACGCGAACCCGTTGCGGCGGCGTCCGCTCCGCGGACACCGTCACGACGGCGTTAAAATGGCCGCGGCGTTCGTCGAAGGCGACATCCTCGACATCGACGGTCGGCTCCACGCCAGCGGGGAGGTGGACGCGCAGCATCCGGTTGCTGAGATGCACCCTGGTCTGGCCGGTGTCGACGCCCTGCTCCTCCAGGGCGCTCAGGATATGTTGCTCGATTTCCTCGCGCCCGATCACGGTGCTTTCCCGCTCGACGGTCACATTATCCTGGATTCCCGCCGGACGCCAGTCGACGCCATGGCTGTGGGCGACGCGGTGGAGCCAGCGCGCGTCGAACAACGCCCGGCGACCGGGTGCGGGAGCGTAGGCCACCGGCGTATCGGCTTTTGCCGCGTCGACGTTGAGAAACAGATCGCCGAGCCGGACGACCGGGGAACGCACCATCACCGTCTCGCGCTGGATTGCCGCCGGATCGCCGCGTTGCGGAGCGGCGGCGATGGCGGGGGCGGTCGCCGCCGCGGCGAGCAGCGCGGCGACGAGCGCAAGGGTATGCTGGCGCAGCATGGTCATGACCAGGTCCTAACGAAGGTTGTTGATGGAGCCCATCATGTCGTCCGCCGTCTGAATGACCTTGGAGTTCATTTCATAGGCGCGCTGGGCCGAGATCAGGTTGGTGATTTCTTCAACGGGATTGACATTGGAGGTTTCCAGGAACCCTTGCAGGATTGCCCCGAAGCCGGGCGTCAGCGGCGGCGCGACGGTCGCCGCTCCGGAAGCGGGAGTCTCGAGGAGAAGATTGCCGCCGATCGCCTGCAAGCCGGGCTCGTTGGGAAACGTCGCGATCTGGATCTGACCGACGTTGTGCAATCCGACTTGGCCTTCGAGCTTGGCGAGCACCTCGCCGCTCTGGTTGATCGTGATGTCGATCGCGTCGTCCGGCACGCTGACGCCGGGGAGCACGACATAGCCGTCGTGGGTGACGATCTCGCCTTCGGCGTTGAGCTGGAAGGTGCCGTCGCGGGTGTAGGCGGTTTCTCCGTTGGGCATCTGCACCTGGAAGAAGCCTTTGCCCTGGACGGCGAGATCGAACGGGTTATCGGTGGCGGCGAGGTTGCCCTGGGCGTGAATGCGATAGACCGCGGCGAGCTTGACGCCGAGCCCCATCTGCACGCCGGTCGGAACGACCGAGCCGTCGTCGGCCGATGTCGAGCCGGCGCGGCGCAGATTCTGATACAGGAGATCGTGAAACTCGGGCCGTCGACGCATGAAGCCGGTGGTGTTCATGTTGGCGAGATTGTTGGATACCACCTCGACATTGCGCTGTTGCGCCATCATGCCGGTCGCAGCGATGTTGAGTGCTCTCATGGCGTCGTCCTTTGCGGCTGGTTGTGAGGACCGCGCGGCTAGCGCGCATAGGTCTCCATCATGGTGCGAATGCGCTCGTCCTCACGGTCGATCAGTTGCTTGGCCCGGTCGTACGAGCGATGAACCTCGATCATCCGCGTCATCTCGCGGATGGCCTCGACGTTCGAGTTTTCGATCATGCCTTGCTCGACCTGCGGGAACGCCACCTCGCTGGCCGGCGCATCGGCCATCATCAGCCCGCCGGCGACCATCAGGAGGCGCTGCGGATCGTCGAAGCGAACGATGCGCAGGCGGCCGATCTCGCCGTTTGTCGAGGACACGACGCCATCCGAGCTGATCGCGATTTCGCCGTCGGCGCGGCCGACGGCGAGCGGATCGCCGCCTTGACCCAGCACGGGGTGGCCGTGTTCCGTCACCAGAAGACCCTCGGGACTGACGCGAAAGCGACCGTTGCGGGTGTACTGCTCGCCGGCCGGAGTCTCGACGGCGAAGAATCCGTCGCCGTGGATGGCGACATCGAGGGGACTGCCGGTGGCTTCAAAGCCGCCGTCGGCGGTGTCCCGGATGGTGGCCCGGTCGATGACGAAGGACAGCGCATCGCCAAGAGGCGTGGCGCCGCCGCGGTCGCGGACAACGTGCTCGGCGAACAGCGGCTGCTCGGCCTTGAAGCCGGTCGTGTTCATGTTGGCGATGTTGTTGGCGATCACGTCCATTCGGCGGCGCAACGCCGCTTGGTGGGAGAGCGCGATCATCAAGGTGTTTTCCATCGGCAGCCGGATCCTGTTGTTTACAACCCTCGCGGGCGAGGTCTGCGCATCGCTATGCGCATGACCGTAAGCACGCTCCGTGCCAATGAATAAAGCGCCCTGTTCCCTTGCAGAATCCGCGCCGCTGCATGCCGTGAGGCGCCGTCGCGGGATGGGCAGGAAGATACTGCTCGGCAGATTTTGCCGAACAAACGCTCCCCAATTAGGTTATTTCAACGCCTTGTTAACGCTCAAAGCCTAGAGTGGCGTCAGACCGGAGCCACGTGGCCGCGGTCACCAGGAACCGGGCGCAGTCATGTTCAGGCGGAAGGCGTCGAAGCGTACGGGAGTGCAAGGAAGAGCGCAATGAGCCGTATCCTGTCACGTCTACGCGGAAAGAAGGTTGTGGCGCTCATCGCGACCGTGGCGATCCTCGGTTGTGGCGGTTACGCCGGTGCGCGGCACGCGGGCCTGATCGGGCAGGGCGAGAGCGACGATGCGCGCAGCCAGGAAGCGCCGCAACGGGTCTACTACGAGCTTCCCGAATTTGTCGTCAATCTCAACACGGGGAACCGTCGAACGAGCTTTCTCAAGTTGCGCGCCAGCCTCGAACTCGAGAGCGCGGCGTCGATCGCGCAGGTCGGAACCCGGCTGCCGCTGATCGTCGACCATTTTCAGATCTATCTGCGCGAGCTTCGCCCGGAGGACCTGAGCGGGTCGGCCGGGACCTACCGTCTGCGCGAGGAGCTTCTCAAGCGGGTCCAGGTGACGGTGGCGCCGGTCGTGGTGAGCGATGTCGTGTTCGCCGAGATGCTGGTCAACTAGGCTTCATCGCGCAAGAGCGAGACCCACGCCATGACATCCCCCGTCAACGATAGCGACGCGCCCGCAGGTAAGGATTTCGCCGCCATGTCAAGGGTCCGCGAGGACGCGCCTTCGTCCGGCTGGGACATGGGAAGCGGCGGCGACGAGAGCTTCGCCTTCGACGGCGGCGACGAGCCGCGGTTGTTCGTCAACCAGGAAGAGCTCGACAGCCTGCTCGAAGTCAAGAACAGCTCGGGCATCCAATCGATCCTCAGCAGCGCCCTGGTGTCCTACGAGCGGCTTCCGATGCTGGAGGTGGTATTCGACCGCCTGGTCCGGCTGATGACGACCAGCTTGCGCAACTTCACGTCGGATAACGTCGAGGTTTCCCTCGACAGCATGAATCCGATCCGCTTCGGAGACTACCTCAACAAAATACCGCTGCCGGCGATGTTGAGCGTGATCAAGGCAGAGGAGTGGGACAATTACGGGCTGATCACCGTCGATTCGGCGATGATCTACTCGATCGTGGATGTACTTCTCGGCGGTCGGCGCGGCACGGCGGCGATGCGGGTCGAAGGCCGGCCGTACACCACGATCGAGCGCAGCCTGATCGAACGGCTGATCGAGGTCATGCTCAACGATCTCAGCGCCGCCTTCGAGCCCCTCAGCCCGGTCACCTTTCGTTTCGACCGGCTCGAGACCAATCCGCGCTTCGCGACCATCTCGCGACCATCCAACGCCGCCATCGTCGCCCGCTTTCGCATCGAGATGGAGGACCGCGGCGGCAAGATCGAGCTTCTGTTGCCGTTCGCCACATTGGAGCCGGTTCGCGAACTGCTTTTGCAGATGTTCATGGGCGAGAAATTCGGCCGCGACTCGATATGGGAAACGCACCTGGCGGAAGAACTCTGGCAAACGGAGATCGAACTCGTCGCCGTGATGGATGAACAGCCCGGCCGACTCAAGGATGTTTTCGAGTTCAAGGTCGGCAGCCGGCTGATGTTCGCGGCGACTCCGGATTCGCTGGTCGAAATGCGATGCGGCGACGTGCCGATGTACACGGGGCGGATGGGTCGCAAGGGCGATCGCATCGCCATTCAGATTGAAGATCGGATCGACCGAAGGCAGCAAAGGGAATAGTCGTGTTCTGGTTCATTATCCTCGATGCCGTGGTGGCCGTGCTGCTGGCGGCCACCATCGTTTACGCCATCGTTCTCAATCGCAAGCTTGGCCATCTGCGCGGCAACCGCAGCGAAGTCGAGCAGAGCGCCGCCGGGTTCCATGACGCCGTCGCCCGCGCCGAGGCAAGCGTCGCGAAGCTCAAGGTCTCCACCGACACATTGCGACAGCAGGTCGACCGGGCGCAGTCTCTCAAGGACGATTTGACGCTGCTGATCGAGCGCGGCAACAGCGTCGCCGACGCTCTCGAAGCGGCGGTGCGGGCCGGGCGTCAGCAACGCGACGCATCGCCGCGACCGCGGCCGGTTGCGGTGCCGCAGAGCGCAGGAGCGGGGTCGGCGCGGCCACCATCCGCGAGCGCCGCTCCGCGCACCGAAGCGGAACGAGAGCTTCTCAAGGCTCTCGCCGTCGGTCGCTGAGCCGGGTCGATGATCGCTTCTCCACCGCGTCTGCGCGTGCTGCCGATACTGATCGGCGCCGCGTCGCTGTTGTTCGTGGTCAAGGCCGCCTCCTTGTGGACCGGCATCCAGGACATGGTTCGGCCTCCCCTTGCTGTGGCCGCGGCGATTGCCGCCGAGCCGCCACACGCCGCCGCCGCGTTGCCGCAGGCTCAGGTTCAGGCTCAGGCTCAGGCGACGGCGCTCGCGCCCAGTCCCGAAGGATCGGAGGCGACAGCGCCATCGGCAAGCGGCCAGCCGCCTCAGCAACCGGCTCCGTTGAGCCAGGCCGAACTCGATGTCCTTCAGCAGCTGACGGAACGGCGAAAGGTTCTTGATCGACGCGAGGGCGAACTGGAGGAACGTACGGCGCTGCTGCAAGCGGCGGAGACCCGGATCGACCAGAAAATACAGGACTTGAAGGACCTCAGGGCGACCCTCGAACAGCTGACCAAGATCCGCGACGATCAGGAAGAAATGAAAATCCGCTCGCTGGTGAAAATCTACGAGACGATGAAACCGAAGGACGCCGCCCGGATCTTCCAGGAACTGGAAATGGAAACGTTGCTTCTGGTCGTCGACCGGATGAAGGAGCGCAAGCTTGCGCCTGTTCTGGCCGAGATGAACCCGAACAAGGCCATGGAAGTCACTGTCGAGTTGGCGAAGTTGCGCCAGATGCCGCAGCTCGCGGCCGACGCAGATTTGTAGAACCATTAATTTTATCACGTCATGGTTGCGTAATCGATAGCTCCTGCTTACATCATCCCCAGTTGGGTAGCATGCGTTTTGGACAGTGGCGCGACGGCTCCCCTCATAAGGTCGTGGAAGCTCGCTGAAGCGCCGCGATCACATACGGATCCGCAGACGTGGATGCTGAAAATCCGTTGACGGCAAATGTGGGTGAAAATGGCGATGCCGCGCCGACGGCCGGAGATGATCCGCCGGACGTCGCGCACTGGCATCACGCGCCGCAGCGAGACCAAGACCAAGAGCCTTTGCCCAGGACCGGCGGGGGGATGAGTGAGGAAACAGGGAGCGTCGCGAGCCCCGCCTTCGTTTATCCGCTGTTCTCCTTCGATGGGCAATGCGCCGCCGATAGTGGAGGCCCCGGCATGACGGCCTCCTTGTTCTTGTCCCTCATCCTGCTCGTGTTCGCTTTCTTTATCGTCATGGTCAGCCTGTCGAACATTGACGGCCAACGGTCGGCGGGCGTGATCGGCAGCATCGCTGCGACGTTCGCTCCCGATGTCGGGGCGCAAGTTTCTTCGGCGGCGCAAGGGGCGCAACGCGGCGATGTCGTCGATGGCGAGGATCTGGAGCAAAGTCTGAAGGGGTTGTTCGCGACCGAGCTTGCCCTCGCCGAATTCGCCGCCGTGGCGCCCGGCCAAGTCCTCCAGTTCGCGATCGCCGGCGATGTCCTTTTTCATCGCGGCGAGGCGCGGCTGCGGGCGGTCCGCTCCCGGCTGCTTGACCGTCTCGTCGCCACGGCGACGATTCGGCCGCCGGGCCAGCGTGTCGACGTCCATGCCCTGATCAGCAGCGGCGCCGCCGCGCGCAGGATGCTGCCGACGATTCCCTCCGATCTTGCGGTCAGGCGCGCCGGCGCCTTGGGAGAGGCGATGGTTCGCCGAGGGTTGCCCCGATCGCAGCTCGCTGTCGGCGTGTGGCCGGAGACGGACGACCGCGTCGTTTTCGTCTTTTCGATCGTCGCTGTCGACGTCGAGGCTGTTCCGGATCGTGCGGCCGTAGAGATGAGGCCCGAGTCGCGATGAACCAGCCAGCGCCCTTTTTGCAGAGGACGGCCGCGATCCGCCGGCAGGGCGGCATCGAGGCGCCAATGCCGCTTCTCGGGCGGCGGATGTGGCTGATCACGTTGACCGATCTCGTCTCGCTGATGCTGGCCTTTTTCGTTGTGTTGTTCGCGATGTCGGCGGTGAAGGTCGAGCTGTGGGAGGCGACGGCCACGTCCCTGTCGCGCACCCTCGATCCCATGCGGGCGCCGCCGCCCGTCGCCGCCCGCAACGTGCCGACGGCCACGCCCACGCCGGCGCTTGACCTGGATTACCTTGCCGCTGTCCTTGAGCGCGCCAGCCAGAGCGCTCCGGAACTTGTCGAGATGCGCCTGATCCGGGTGCCGGACGGCCTCATCCTGGCCCTGCGCGGAAAGACCGCCTTCGCCGGCGAAGGGGCCGAACTTTCGTCGGCCGCGGCGACGACGCTGTCGACGGTGGGGGCCATTCTCGGCAATGTCGGAAATCGGATCGGCGTGCGGCTGCGCGGCGATCCCGCGGCGCCGCTGCCGGAGGGCTATGAGTCGGCCTGGGAATTGGCCCTGGCCCGCGCGGCCGCGGTGGCCAATGCGTTGCGCGCCGCCGGCTACGATCGCGACATCGTCGCCTATGGCTTGACCGACGCCGGTTCCATGGGGTCCGGCGATCGGGCGAGCCGGGACGAGCGCGCGCGGATCGAAATCCTGATCATGGCGGAGGTGAAGAGCGGGTCATGACGCGCGGGTTTGGCGGCGGCGTGATCCTGGCGCTGTGCTTCCTCGTCGTCGCGCCGCTGACGTCCGACGCCGCGCCGCCCGTGACCGACGCCGCCGAGCCGTCGCTTCCGCGCGTGCTCGCGCGCACGGGGGAGCACGCCGGGTTCAGCCGCATCGTTTTCGATTGGCTGGAGATGGTCGGTTATCGGCTCGAGCGCGACGGCGGCCAGGTCAAGATCGCATTCGAGCGGCAAGCGGACTTCGATCTCGGCCGCTTGCAACCGCAGCCTGCCCGATGGATCGACGCCATTGCCGTTGCGAACGCGGCCGACGGAGCCGTGGTGCTCTTGAACATCGATGAAGGCGCCAAGCTGCGGCATTTGCGCGTCGGGCCGAAGGTGGTCGTGGACGTCTACGCGACCCGCCGCTCGCGGGCGCGGCCTCCGGCGGAGAAAACAACGGCGGCCGCCGTGGAAACGCCGCCTCCCGAGATGGTGGATATCCAGCCCGTCGGGAGCGTCGATGGCGGAATAGCGCCGGACGAAGCGCAAGCGGATTCCGTCGACGCCGCCCCGGCAGTTACGGAGACGCCTCGTGCGACAGCGCGTGAAAGTCCGGCCGCGCCGGTTCCCGCACCGCAGCCGCCACCGCCGAGGGAGGCGCCGCAGAGGGTGACGCCGCAGACGCCGCCCATGCAGAGCGGGGCTTGGCCGGCGCTCCGTTTCGTGTGGCGCGACGCGACCGCGGCCGCCGTGTTCCGCCGCGGCGGCTGGATCTGGATCGTGTTCGATCATCCCGGCGATGACGCCAAGCCGGCGGTGATCGCCGGGGGCGAGGGCGGGGAAATCGAGCGGATTAGGCACGATCAGGCGACGATTCTGCGCATCGCCGCGACGACGGAGTTGGATCCTGTGGTGGAGCGCGACGGCTTTGCCTGGGTTGTCCGGCCGGTCCCGTCTCCCGCCGTCGTTGCGGAGCCGATCGTGCCCGAGATCCAAGGAGATGCGCCCGTGGAGACGCGATTGGCGCTGGCGACGGAAAGCGCCGGCGCGCCGTTGTCGGTTATGGACCCAGAAATCGGCGATACGTTGGTGATCGTCCCCCTCGCGCTGCCGGGCCGCGGCGTCGCTCATGGCTACGACTACCCGCAGTTCCAAGTGTTGGAAAGCGCCCAAGGGATCGTGATCGTTCCACGGATCGACGAGCTTGAGGTGGCGCCGGCGAGCGAGGCCGTCACGATCAGCGGTCCCGGCGGTCTGCAGGTGACTCCCGTGCCGGAAGCGGTGCGCAATCGGGCGCGGCTGCGGCCGCCATATCCTCTTACTCGGGTCTTTCCGATCGAATCCTGGCCGGAGCCGTTGATCGGCGACGCTTTCGTGACGCAGGAACGCCGGCTTCGGCAGGCGGTCGCGGCCACGCCCGAAGCCGGCCGGGATGCGGCCGTGCTGAAGAGCGCCCAGTTCTACCTCGCGCAGGGGCTGGCCGCGGAATGCCTCGGCGCTCTCGCCCAAATGGACGACACGGCGGAAGACAATCCGCGCGCGGCCGAGATCATGGTCCGCTTGAAATTGCTTCGCGGCGCTTGCCGGTTGCTGATGAACCGGCCGCGCGAGGCGATACGCGATCTCACGGCGACAAGCCTCGCCGGAAACGACGAAGCCGCGCTGTGGCGGGCGGCGGCGGAAATGACGCGGGGCGCAACGCCGTCGGCGGCCAGGGAGCTGCTACGCAGCGGCGCCGTCGCCCTCGACTATCCCCATCCCATGCGTGCGCCCTTGACGTGGCTTCTTGGCGAGGCGGCGCTGGCGGTCGGCGATGAAACCGCCGCGCGAAACTACATCGACATGCTGCGCTCGGATGGGCCGGGCGCGGGCGATCCCGGACATCTTGCCTATCTGGAAGGCAAGCTTCGCGCCCTTGAGGGAGACCATGAAGCCGCGCTGGGCAAGTGGAGCGAGGCCGAGCAAGGCAACGACCGCTGGAGCCGGGCGCGGGCGGCGCTTGCGCGCATCCAGGCGCAACTCAAGCGCAACGGCATCAGCACCGCCGAAGCGATCGAGTCGCTGGAGACGCTGCGCTATGCATGGCGCGGGGGCGCCTTCGAGTTCAACCTGCTGCGCGAGCTTGCCCGCCTCTATGGCGTCAGCGGCGATCAGCGCGCGCGCCTGCTCACGTTGAGGCAGGCCGCGACTCATTTTCCCGATCATCCGCAAGTGGGGGAGGTTGCCGCCGAAATGGCCGCAGCCTTCGAGACGCTCTATCTGCAAGGCGGCGCGGACTCCCTCACGCCGCTGTCGGCGATCGCGTTGTTCGACGAGTTTCGCGAACTCACCCCGGTCGGGGCCAAGGGCGATGAGATGATCCGCAAGCTGGCCGACCGGCTGGTCGCGGTCGATCTTCTCGACCGGGCGGCGCTCCTGCTCGAGGACCAGGTCCGTCATCGGCTGCGCGGGATCGATCAAGCCCGCGTCGGCGCGCGGCTTGCGCTGGTCTATCTCCTCGACCGGAAGCCGGAGCAGACGCTGCGCGCTCTGGAAGCCTCGGCAACGCCCGATGCGCCCGCCGACCTGGCGCGGCAGCGGCAGCATCTTGAGGCGCGGGCGCTCGCGGAACTGCAGCGCTTCGATGAGGCCTTGCGCTTTCTCGGGGACGACGACAGCGCCGACGCCGATCTGATCCGCGCCGACGTGTTCGGCAAAATGCGGGACTGGGAGCGCGCCGATCAGGTTCTCGCGCGTCTGGCGACGCATGCGGGCGCCCGCCCCGGGCAGCCTCTTGAAGACAAGCAAGCGCGCTACATCCTCAACCGCGCCGTCGCGCTGACTCTGAGCGGCAACGAAGCGGGGTTGGCGAAGCTGCGCCAGGATCACGGCCAGGCGATGGAAACGGGTCCTTACGCCGACGCATTCCGCCTTGTCGCCGCCGCCCGCACCGACAGCGCCACCGACATCCGTTCCCTGGCAGTGACCGACGTTCGCGAAGCGGAAGGCTTTCAGGCGTTTCTCGCCGCCTATCGCGACCGGCTGCGCCAGCAGAATCTCAGCGCCATCAACTGACGGCGTCCGGCCCGCGGGTCTCAGTCAAGGATGACGTGGGGGATGAACCGCGCGTCGTTGGTGGTTATGAGACCCCGGTCCTCGCGGACGCACATTCCCGCAGCCTGGCTGGCGACGAGCCAGCAGCCGAGCATCGGATAGCGATCATCGAAATTCGGCAAGGGATGGAACGCCTGGATCACGTGGCCTTCGGCGCCATACGGTCCCGCGACGCCGCGCGTGTCTGCCGCCGCGTCGCCCGCCTCGCCGACGATTTCGACATTTCTGCCTTCCCGCGAAAACAAGGGCTTGCGCACATAAGGGCGGCTCAGCGCCGCCGCCCGGGCATCATCGGCGAAATAAGTCGGGAGCAGATTGGGATGCCCCTCGAACATCTCCCACAGCAGCGCGAGGACGCCCTTGTTGGACACGACGGCCTTCCATGCCGGTTCGATGAATCGCGCGCCGCTCGTCGGCACGTGGCGGCCGAACTCCTCGACCATGATCCACTCCCACGGGTAGAGCTTGAACAACGTGGCGATGGCGTCGTCGTCGAGATCGGTGAAACGCCCGTTGCCGTCGATCCCGATGTCCTCCATGTGGAGAAACCGGGTTTCCAGTCCGGCCTGCCGCGCACAGTCCTCGATGTATGCGACCGTGCCCCTGTCTTCCTCGCTTCCGCTCGCGCAGGCGAGGTGGAGCGGGCCGACGATGCCGAAGCGCGCCAAGGCGTCGACCAGACGCTCATGAAGCGAGTTGAACTGATCGCAGCCCATGGGGATCAGCCCGCGTTCCATCGCTTCTTCAAGCCAGTTCCACTGGAAGATCGCCGACTCGTAAAGGGTGGTCGGCGTGTCGGCGTTATACTCGAGCAGCTTCGCCGGGGCGGTTCCGTTGTAGGAAAAGTCGAGCCGGCCGTAGAGGTTGCGGTCCTGGCGCCGCCACGACTCGGCGATATGAGACCAGAACGGCTCGGGGATGGCCAAACGCCGCAAGATCTCACTGTCGCGGATCGCCCGTTCGACGACCGCGAAGCACATTTGCTCAATTTCCTCCGCCGGCGCTTCAAGGTCGTCTTCGATCTGACGCAAGGTGAAGCGGTAGTAGGCGCTTTCATCCCAGTAAGGAATATCGTCGGGAGAATGAAACGAGAAGCCGTGCTGGCGGGCTGTCTCCCGCCAGTCTTCGCGCACGGCGACCGGAATGCGGCGCATCGGCAATCTCTATTTCGATCCGCGTGGGTTAGGTGCTGGACGGCCCGACCGCCCGCGCCCGGTCGCCAAATCCGCCGCGCGCGACGGTCTGGGTCTTGGCCGTCGGCGCCGCCGCCGCTGTTCGCGAAACCGTGGTCCTTCCCGCGGCGGGGCCAACGCTCCGGTTGTCGGCGGTGCGGAAGTTCCTCGCATCGTCGGCCGAGCGGTACAGCGGCTGTGGGGCGACGCCGCCTCTGCCGCTCATCATGCTGCCCATCATGTATCCCATCATCAGCGGCATAAAGAAGGAACCGCCGCCGCCCTGCGCCTGCTGAGGGGCCGGCTCGCATTGCCCGGCGCCGAAATCCGCCTCGCAGGATTGTTGATCCGCGTACTTCGGGGCAACGGCGGCATGCTGCTCCTGGGCGACGGCGAAGGCTTCCTCGCAGGCGGCGCGGCTGGCGCCGGGCTCGTTGACGCACTGTTCGACATCCTCGAAAACGCCGACATCAACCTGCCGCTCCTCGCAGGCGGTCAAGGCGATGGCGCCGGCTCCCATCATCACCAGAGCTATCGAACGTGAGCGTTTCATCGGGTCTCTCCGCAGTCTAAAAGCGCTTTCAGCCGCGCGCCGCGCCGCTTGTGTTCCCTTGCCGACATTTTTCAGCCGCACTTTCCTTATCTACGCACGGGAGCCGGACAAAAAAAGGCGAAACCAACCGGCAGCGAGACATTCCACGCCCAAGGCGGGGCAATCGCCGCCTCGATCTCCGTCTCGCCGACGATCCCGACCGTCAGTCGCCGGGCTCCATGTCCTTGGTCGCCGGTCCATGAAGAACGCGGCCGTCGCGCTCGAATCGCGAGCCGTGACACGAGCAATCCCATGTCCGCTCGAGATTGTTCCAGGCAAGGAGACAGCCAAGATGGGTGCAGTAGGGCGAGCGCGCGTGAATCGCGCCGTCCTCGTCCTTGTAGACCGCCTGCTTTTTGCCCGACACGTCGATGACGGCTCCGTCTCCCGGCTCCAGGTCGTCGACGCTGCGTCGTTCGCCGCGACTGACGATGCCGCTCAGCCAGTCCTTGCCAACGCTCAGGTTCTTGCGCAGAAATTTTGTCGCCCCGGCCGCCTTGATGCGCGTCGAATCGTAAAGGAACGCCGTCGGCGCCTCGCGCTCCAGGATGATATTCGCGAGCAGATGAGCCGCCGCCGTTCCGTTGCTGATGCCCCAGGCGCTAAAGCCGGTGGCGGTGTAAAGGTGCTTGGAGCCGAGCGCGAGCTTGCCGACGAAAGGCAAGCCGTCCATCGAGTCGTAGTCTTCCGTCATCCAGCGATGGGCGATGGAGCGGATCGGAAAATCCCGCTGGGTCTCCCTCGCGAGCCGGTCGTACAGCGCTGTGACATCCTCGGTCTTGCCCGGCGTGAAGCCGGCGCTCAGAACGATGAGATAAGTCTCCTCGCCGTTGCGCCACGTCCGCAGTGAATGCGGCGCGTCGTCCATGCACAAGAACATGCCTTCCGGTACGGCGCCCGCCGCAATGGGCGCGGCGATGCCGATGTGGGCGCGGGGATAGGCCCGGGTGAAGAAACCGCCGCGGTCCAGAATCGGCAGGTTCGTCGCGACGATCACGTCGGTCGCGGCGATCGTGCCGCCCTCGCTGACGACGCGGCATGGCTCGCCGTCGTGCGCGTCAAGGACGCGCGTGTTCTCAATAACGTAACTGCCATCGCCGTCGATCGCCGCGGCCATGGCGAGGAGATACTTGCGCGGGTGAAACTGCGCCTGGTTGTCGAAACAGAGCGCGCTCGCCACCGGAACGGAAATCGGCGCCGTTTTGACGAAGCTGGCGGGAAGGCCAAGGCGCGTCGCCGCTTCGTATTCTTCCTCGATTGCGCCCGTGGTTGCGCCGGTGCGGCTGAACACGTAGGACGCCTTGCGCTCGAAATCGCACTCGACGCCGAGGCTGGCGGCGATCCGGGCGATCTGCTCGATCGCTTCCTGATTGGCATCGGCGTAGGCTTGGGCTTTCTCGATGCCGTGGTTGTCAATAAGATCGGCGTAGATCAAGCCATGCTGCGAGGTGATCTTGGCGGTGCTTCCACCCGTCACCTGAGCGGCCACCCGCCGCGACTCCACGACCGCCACCGAGCGTCCGGCCCGCTTGAGCAGGTAGGCCGCAGTCAAGCCGACGATCCCGCCGCCGACGATGGCGACATCGACCGGCGCCGTGATGTCCCGCCGTGGATAGGGCGTGCCGGGCGCCGTGGCGTTCCAGATCGAGACCGCCTGTTCCGATGTTCCGGATGCGATGGGCTCACCATTCGGAGTTGGGCGCATGGCTGAGAGTCCTTTGTAGTTGCGCCGCCACGAACGCGGCGAATGTCAGAAAAACGGCCGTTCCCGCTTGCAAGTTCCCGTTGGCCACGACAGCGGCCAGACGTTGCGAATCGATAGGTCTTGCGCAGGGAGCGCCAACTCATATATCAACGCGACCTTTGTTCAATTTTCGATGTCGATAAGGGGGAATAACGCGAAGTGCCCAAGGATGGTTGCGGTCAACGCGAGATTGGCGCCGGCGCTGCCGGTAAGGTGACGGTTGGTCCCGACTATTTCATTGACAAGGACGGCTTCCGCTACGCCGGCGGCCATCTGCTGCTGGATTTGTGGGACGCCCATAATCTCACAGATCCTTTGGGCGTCGAGACGGCCCTTTGCGAGGCCGCGCGGGCGTCGGGCGCGACGATCCTGCATTCCCATTTGCATCAGTTCGGCGAAGGCGGCGGCGTGTCGGGCGTGGTTGTCCTGGCCGAGTCGCACATCAGCATCCATACGTGGCCCGAGCGCAATTTCGCCGCCATCGACATTTTCATGTGCGGCGCCTGCGATCCGCATCTCGCCATTCCCGTTCTCAGGCGGGCGTTCTCCCCGGGTACGGTGAAAATAAGCGAGCATCGTCGGGGTCTTGTCGATTGAACTGGTTCGAGGAGACGCTCCATCGCACCCGACATGGATTCGCCCAGACCTTCGAGATCAGCCGGGAGATTCACAAAGAGCGCACCCCTTATCAGGAACTGGTGATTTTCGAGACTCCTGGATTTGGGCGCGTCCTTGTGCTCGATGGCGTGGTGCAAACCACCGAGCGCGACGAATTCGTCTATCACGAAATGCTGACGCACGTGCCGCTGATCGCCCACGGCAATGCCAAGCGCGTCCTCATCATCGGCGGCGGCGACGGCGGCGTGCTGCGCGAGGTCATGCGCCATCCGGTTGAATCGGCCGTCATGGTCGAGATCGACGGGTCGGTCGTCGACAGCTGTCGCAAGTTCATGCCGAGTCTGAGCGATGGCGCCTTCGACGACCCGCGCGCCCAGGTGTTGATCGATGACGGCATCAAGTATGTCTCGACGGCGTCGGAAGCCTTCGATGTCATCATCGTCGACTCCACCGATCCGATCGGTCCTGGTGAAGTCTTGTTCACCGACGAGTTCTATGGGCACTGCGGGCGGCTGCTGGGGCCGAAAGGGGTTCTCGTCACCCAGGGCGGCGTGCCGTTCTTCCAGGGGTCGGAACTGACGAACAGCCATCATCGTCTCAACCCGCATTTCCCCGCCGTCAGCTTCTACGTGA